>CAKZQO010000212.1 GCA_937140905.1 uncultured Spirochaeta sp. | reverse complement strand
TGCATCTTGCTCATCATATCTATCATCACTCTTCCCAGGATTTCTGTAACCATCATAAACAGCCAACGCTTCACAGTAAAGGTCTCTAGCAGCATCAAGCGGTTTATGTTCAATCACAAAAGAGTCCCCTTTGGATGCGAAGCTTCGGCAAAGGTATTGATAAAATTGATTAGGATCGTCGCTCTCAGAAATGCTTGCTGCTGTCAAATAATAGTCAGATCGCTCCGATGGTCTTCTAGTACCTAGTTGCCTTGCTATATCTTCAAGACGCTCTATATCATGTCGTGCGTCTCTTCTAGTACCTATGTAAACCTGCTGTCCCTCCTCATTAACCCTAAGTCGATCGGGTGAAACCCCCTTGTAATCACATCTTGCAAGCATAAAATCTGTAAATTTACTACGTTCGGCAACGAACTCTGTAATTATCGTTTCTCTTACTATTGCATCAAGGGAAGCAAGCTGGCCTGTAACCTGCGCCTTTTGTATAACATCGAGCAGTTCTGCAGCCTGTGCATCAGGTGCACTCATTACAATGTGGTTCAGTATTTTCTGGGCTTCCTCATAACGCCCTTGTTTGAATAGACAAAGCGCAATATTTCTTTGTGCCGTTCTATTGTCGGGCTGGGCTTGTAGTACCTTTCGAAAAGTCTGTTCAGCCAGAGCATAATCTTCTTTTCTAAGGTATCCAATCGCAATCATCCATAAGATTTGTGCTTTCCTGCTCTCAGTGGTCGCCTGTTTGAATTTCTTTTCCAGCAATGAGATAGCCTTATCATGCTGACCAGCGTTCTGATAGAAACCTATCAACATATTATCTACAGATTGCTGATTAGAAATTCGCCCGCGGTTTTTTTCCAAAACCTGAATGGCTTCATCCGACCGCCCTAGTTGAACCAGCAACGCGGCCAGGTCTTTGACAGCACTTTCAACGTTATCCCCTTGCCTGATAGCATCGCGAAGCAACTGAATAGCTCGTTCAAGGTCTTTCTCGACTAACTGCACACGTTTAGCCCGCGCATAGGGATTTGACCCTCTAGGTACACCGCTCACTCTAGCATATTCGCGCCACTTGTCATAAGCCTCTTGTGCTGAGGGATAATTGGGATTGAGCTCCAAAACCTTTTTTACAAGGGCGATTGCTTTAGGGTAATCACCTTCGCTAGCATACTCAGTAGCTCTTGTAAACATCTCGTCAAGTGTTCGATGAAGTGTAACCCTAATCGCAACAGGGCCCTTGGGCCCCTGGCTTGGCTCAAAGGTCACAGGTATCCGTTTGCCAGGCGAGAAATCGCGAAGTTGTTCAAGCAAGTCATCATCGGATACCGCTGTAATATGGAAGAAGTAAGTTTCGCCGGCATTGTCTCTGAGAAAGCCGAAACTACGATCTGACCTGTAAGAGTAAATAAATCCTTGTGGAGTGTCCAAGGTCGTTTTTATCTGTTTGGGCGCTATTTTATCAACGAACTCTGAAACCGACTTTTGATATGTCTCATCTGGCTGTCCTTCAAGACGTGCAAACGCATTCGATACCAAGCTTTGAAGCGCTTCTCCTTTTATCCAACGTTGGGCAACACCTGCAGCAAAAGTTCTGCCTCCTTTGACAAGAAACAGGTAAATACTTGTTTCCAGTAAAATCTCGATTTCTTTCTCTGAAGCGCTGGCAGATCGTTTCTGGGCAATATCCTTAATAGTTTGGTAATCGGAGAATTTTCTGACCAAGCCAATGTAGACATACCAGGCGCTCAATGCTTCTGTGTTAGGAATTATCTGGAAAAACCGCCCAAGAGCATAACAAGCTAAAGCATCTTGCTCACTTGCCAACGCCTTTGTTGCCAGGTTATACCAGTCCCAAGCATCATTGGAGCTAATGGCAGCAACCTTGTATAAATTTAATGACTCTTTATGGTTTCCTAATAAATGATAAAGATAGGCTAAATGTCGCTTTATTGAAGCGGAGTGCGGAAAGTGCTCTGCAAGATAAGCAAGTTCTTGTACCAACGGTTGTATCCTGCCAAACTTTACACTAAGTTCATTGACTTTCGCCGCATACTGATATTTTTCCTTGATGCGATGCCAGGCTGTCTGGGCGTTAGTACCTAGCTTGCCCTTGATTTCATCAACCGGGAAACAAAAGTCTGGCACCTTTACTTGTAAAAAAGAAACCTGTTGCTGGGCTTGAAATCGTGCCTCGATCTCTAACAGCTTCTTTATGGTTTCTTGATCAGAGGGTTCTGAGGGTGATACAGGAGTAGGTATCGGTTTTAGCACATTAGTTTCCTGTTGCAATGATTCACCACCTTTTAAAATACGCCATGCTCCTATCATTTCGGTCAAAATAGTGACCGATTCTCCCACACTATCTATAGTTACATGGTCGCGTCCTATTTCTATTAGGACTCCACTAACCTCGCGACTGTCTTTGAGAGTAAAGATTACTGCGCTACCTATGGGTATTTGACGTTGGATTGTTTGTGCAAGCATGTTTAATACCTTTCTATCAGGATAATTGATCATTTATGAAAAAAAAAGAGCTAGAGAAGAATCATCAGCGTTCATTTCTGCTAGATAGATTATAGGAACAAGGGTAGGCTAATCAGATTAAGAGTTAGAAGAAAAGTATCTATGTAGATAATATCGGTCCATTTTACCAGAGTTTGAGTTTTGCGGTTTAATCATTCCTTAATTGCTTTCCAGGCAGCCAATATCAGCTGATTCTAACAGTTCTATTCGTGTGAGGATCTCACGAAACTCCTTATCCTTTTCCTCCTGGTACAAGGCCCTTCCCTGTTCACAAAGGGAAAGGTATTCCAAAATCAGGGGTTTTTGCTCCTGGATGACACGTACAACGCTTTGCGGAATCCCCATCCCCACGATCTTCAACTGGGAATCAGAAAGTCGTTTCAGCTTTAGTCCTAATTTCTCGATCTGGATCAAGAACTCTATCAACGTCATATAATGATTCCGGGTTCCTCCTTTTCTGTACCCTTCCCTCCTGCCGTGCTGACTACCCATGAAGCATCGGCACTGTCTTTTCCAAGTTCACCCTCTACTTCTCTACCATGGCTGGATAATTCTTTATTGAAACAATAATTACCCGTATCTTCGAAGGTAGAGTTTGGGTAGAGTTCAATTCGATCACTCCTCAACGGATCCATGGTTTGCCACTCGGGAAGCTCGGTAACTCTACCCTCGGAACTCATTCTACCTTCTATCTCTTTCACCAGAAGATGGTTATTCTGTGAGGTAGAGGAGTAGAGTTCTCTCGGTAGGTAACGTTCAAGAACAGGTTTAAACATCTCCCAAGTGTAGCCGTTCTGGTTTTTCCCCTCTATTTTTAACTGGCAGGCTTTGATCCGGAAGGGCTTGAGCATCCCCGCTAGACTCACAGGGGTCAATCCTCGGGACCCCATCTCTTCCCAGGGAGAATCGGGTAGTTCCCGGAGTCGAGATGCAAGGTCTTTAGAATGAAGGCGGCTGTAACCGTAATTCTGAAAAATCCTTTGAATGTCCCGGAGAAGGAGGATCTTAAGATCGTCATCCTCTTCTCTGCCTATCTTAAAGGGTAACCTTCGGGCTGTATCAGGCCAGTGCCCTCCCACAGCCTCCGCGATAGCTAGGAGAGGCGCCCACTTGTCCGCTTCCCGATTGTTTAATTCGTCGGGTATATCCGGATCCATGGTAGATAGTTCCTCTCCATGTTGATGCGCCCAACTAGATAGTTGAACCTTTACATCTTGGAACTCCTCTTCTGCCCTTCCTTCCAACAGTCTCTCCACTTTTTCATGCCGTAATTTCCTTTGCATGAAAATTACCAGGCTCCGGTCCATCAGGGTATCTGGTAGACGCCCGTTAAAGGCAAAACACTTCGGGCACCAGGTGCTGAAAGATCGAGGTTCCCAGGTTCCGTCTTTGTCAATCGCGCGAATCACATACGCCGAAGATTTACAAAAGCCACTATTCAGGATCCCTTTAAGTTCCGGATTCTCTTTTCGAATAAAGGTTTCCGCCTCATCAATCAGGAGGGTTGGTCGCGCCTCTTCGATCAGTCGATAAAGAGCGGCGGGAGTAATGCTGGAAGCGGCCACCGCCTTATGTACCAAACGGGATACAAAGGAAAGAGCGGTAGTTTTTCCGCTTCCTTTCTGCGGAGCCGCGAACGCCAGGTAGGGGGACACGTAGAAGCTATCGTGACACCAGGTGTATAGGCTCCACAGCGCGATGAGTTCAGCCCCTCCATCGGGAAGTACGAGGTACTTACGCGCTAACCGTACGATATCATCTAGAACTGTTTCTCCATCGATCGCCTCCTCTAAGGGAGAAGGATCTGCAAACTCAATCCGCCTCCCCTTTCCCCTATCTTCCTTCTTGTTCTCCTCTATTTGTCCCACGCGACTCGGGGGAATCAGGCCCGAATCCTCCGATACTAACCCGCAGGATTGCATGAACTGGAGAGGATCCCCTCCTTCCGTAACGCAGTCATAGAGGTCCCACCCTAGCGGTTTTCCCTCCACGCGGAGGATCTTCGCCTGGGGCAGAAGGGAACGAATCCTTCTCGCCGCTTCCAATCCCGGTTCATCCGCGTCCGGCCATACCACCACTTCCCGGTCCCGTAGAATTGACCAGTCAGACTGGTTTACTGCCCGAGCGCCACCGGACCAGGTAGTTACCACGTAGCCAGGGACGTCTACCTCCGCGCACTTTTCACCCTCCACCACAAGAACGGGCCCAGAGGACTGGACAAGCTTGGGCAGGTTATATAGGGGGCGCGGTTCGGGAAGTTTAAAGTCCTTTACCCCCTCGGGTCCGCTAACCCAGATCCTTTTCCCCGAACCCACCGTATCCACGCGATGCACCTCAAACACCACGGTTCCCTCTGCGTCTGTATACGGATAGATCCTTTCTCCCAATTCCTTTAGTTCCATCTTCTTCATCCTCTCTCCTTTCCAGCCTAGCCGCTCTGCCAAAATCCGAGCGTTACCCTTTTCCCCTGTTCCATGATCCATCCAGAGCCCATTTTCGGTGTTAATGGAAAACGATGGGTTATGGTCATCCGAACGCAGGGGGCTTCGAATGGTCACATTCTCCTGCCCAACGGGTAACCGAAGAACGTCTTTGACGTATTGAAGGGCTTCCTGTTCCAACGGGTTGTTAGTCCCCATCCTACTCCTCCTTCAAATGATTCTTTATTGCAAGGTAGTATCGATCCATCAGGCGCGTTACCTTTTCTTGGATTCGGGGGAGCCTATTCTGTACCATCGCGAGGACAAGTTTGTAGTGAAACTCGGGGTGCCTCCTCGACCAGTACCCGATGGTTCTTCGACAGACGCCAAGCTTTCTCGCGGTGTCTGACCAAGTGATCCCGACTTCCTTCCCACCGACTTCCGGATATCGAGAAGGGCGTCCCCGGAGGGGGGTATCGTACGGTGCAAGAAAGGTACGTTTTCTGGATTGCGAAAAAGCTCGCCCCGTACAGGGCGCATAGAAAGGGTTCAATCGCCTTCGTACCCGGATGACCTCTTTCGTGAACCATACCCGTAGGCGAAAGCCCGGATACTTCTTCCTCCATCTCCAGACTGTGGATCCCGTAACCCGCACCCTTCTACAGGCTTCCTGGTAGGAACACGTGCCGAACCACTCGCAGCAGAAGCGTATTCCGGTTTCAAACCGATAGGTTGAGGGTCTTCCCCGACGCTTAGGGGGAGGCTCTATATCGGGGAGATGGAGAAGCGATTCCCGAAAGGAGTACTCTCTCTCACCTATAACAGGAACAAGATATTCTCGTGTGAATGCCAAGCCTTCCTCCTCCCCTTCGGGAATGGGAGAAAGATTTTTCAGATAATAGGCTTCCGTTTCCGCTGTTCCACCCATTTCTCCAACTCCTCCTGCTGGAATAACGTTCTACCTCCCAGCGAAATGGAACCGATTTTCCGTTGGCAGATCCACTTGTAGAGAGTCTGTTTTTTCAGTCGAAGTAGCTCTGCCGCTTCGTCCACCGTCAGGTATTTAGGCATGGTACCCTCCTCAGGTATCTAGTTCTGTCAAGAAATATACACGAACCATTCGAGAAGGGATTCGGAGGTAAATTAGGAGATTTGGGTAAAAATCAGGAGATTTAAAGCGGATCCGGTTATTTATTCAAAAAATCATGTAAATTATCCTGTAGTTTCTGTGCCTTACCCACGTTTCCGTCCACCTTACGCCACTGTTCGGGATTAAGCTGTTTTCCTTTCACGGTAAAGTGCTTCGAAAGGAATATATTCAAAGGAGCTCTCTCGATGTACTTATTGTCCATCAGGTAACTTAGGACCTTCTTGCAAGTAGCCTCAGTACCCGTCCAGTTAATAGGTGAACAAGTTAATAGGGATCTAGATAGAATCCGAGCCTGTTCCTCAATATTATAGATAATACGTGAAGCATGAGGGTAGATTATCTCTAAAGCATGATGTTTGTGATGTAAATTACTTAACCTATTCCTCTCGGTATCAGATAATTTTCTTAATTGCCCTGCTGCATAGTAGAATAGAGTAAGTCTTTTATTCTCCAGCACCTCTCGAATACAGGCCTCCCGTTTCTTGTCAAACTTCTCCCACTGTTCCTGGTATTTTTCTGGTATCTTGCCTTTTTTCCGTATCAACTCGATATACCAGATTAGCCTGTATTCATCTGAGTCGTACTCTTTATAAAGTGACTGCTTTTCAGAGAGCGGGTTTTCACCGTATAGAGACTCGCAAATTTCCTTTAAGAGGAGAAAATCCTCTTTCATAGATTCATAAGAGAGGAAATAGACAATCTCCTCCATATATTGTTCATAATCTTTACCCTCCCGGGCCACGTACTCTCGTAAAAGCTTCTCGATTGTTGTTTCTTTCTCCTGCATATCTGTCTCAATATTATGCTGGATCTGTAGCGCTTCCTGTAGCGCTTCCGCGGGATCGTCCCACTTTTCAAGTTCTTCAAGGCGTTTTATATAATACTCGGGTGACTGTCCTCCGTAGCGGGGCATCATCCAATCTTGCGATCCATCAACCCTTAGGATTTCTTCCTTCTTCTTTTGTTCGTTCCCCTGCTCTTTTGGTTTTTTCATAGTATCCTCCTTGCTACATTCAATACATCCCGGTACTCGTCCGGGTGATAGTAGACTTCCGTCATCCGATCCGTCGTGTGTCCCACGATCCGTTGCACCTTGGGAATGGGGATCCGGTGATTGATTAAGAGGGAGTTAAAGAAATGTCTCCAGGAGTGAAAGCAGAGTCCTCTCTGGATGCGCTCCTCAGCGCTAATCCCGATTGCCGAAAGTCGTTCCCATAGGCTTTTCTCGATCATCTTATGGTCCAGAGGGCTATGCCGGAACCGACCAAAGAACACCAAGTCCTCCGGGTCCTGGTAGGGACTGATCTCCATCACCCTCCGTAGGGCCTGTTCCGTACGTTCGGGGAGGGGAACGATCCGGGGCCGTCCCGTTTTCGTTCCCTTTAACCCCTGCCCCTTTTCCCAAGAGGTCCGCACTTCCAGGTACCCGGGATGGACCGATTTTCGTTGCAACCCCCGGATCTCCCCCAACCGCATCCCCGTGGTTGCCGCGAGGAGATGGATGGCTTCCAGCCGGGGGTCTTCCCAGGGCTCGTTAAAAAAGGCCCGTGCCTCCTCCACACTCAGCACGCCCCGGATCCGGTGCCTCTGGGCCACCCTGTCGATCACCGGCAGCTGCTGGATGTACTGCTTCCGGAAGGCTTCCCGGAGGATGATCTTGAGGGTGGTGAGGATGTGGTTCACCGTGCTGGTGGAAAGGTTCATGCCCAAAAGCTCCTGGGTGAACTCTTCCACCTGTAGGGAGGTGATCCGGCGGAGGGACTGGCTTCCGAAATAGGGTAGGAGGTAGTTTCGAATGTAAGCTTGTAAGTTCTCCAGGTGGTTCTTCCCTACCCCTCGCCCCCGGAGGAGACGGCTACGCAGGAAGGGTCCCTCGGGAGCGAAAAAGTCCCGGGCGAAACTTTCAAACGTGACCCGTTCTTTCAGCACGATCTTTCCGGATTTCAGGTACTCGATGGCCCAAGCTTCGGCGGCGGTTTTCGTGGTTTGCCCGGTGCTCTTGGCCACGCTCCAACTTCCATCCTCCAAGCGGAACCGAATGTAGTACACGGACCGACCGGATCGGAGCCTACGCTTCCATAAGGAATAGGGTTTTTTTAACAAGGAGACCTCCCGCGGGAAGGCACCAGGGCGGGAAAATCTATGCTACACGCTGTGCTACACGGCAGGAGTGAACGAAAATCGTGCAGACGAGGTATCACATAACTCTTTTTAATAAAAAGAGTTACCCTTTTCGGGCTGGGCGGACTTGAACCGCCGACCCCCAGACCCCCAGTCTGGTACGCTAACCAACTGCGCTACAGCCCGAACTATAGAAGGTGCTTTTGAAAATATCACAAAGAGCGAAGTTCGTCAATCAAACCCCTTACATTACATAATAGGTCATTCAAAGAGTTTTAATTCTATGTTTTATTTTAGAGCATTCCCTTTCTAGAAGCTTCCAATACACCAGACCGCATCAGAGGGTATCGTTGTAACCGTTGAGACGATCTCGCTTTTCTTCATAGACTCTGTCAGTGTATGATCTATTGTTTGAATAACCTTTATTATATTCCAACCACCCTTAATAGAACAGTTTTCGAATGTTGTTGTTATTTCTTCTAGTTCAGTCCCTTCTTCGTCGATCATTGTAAAAGTTCCATTAATCGTACAGTCTCCGTTCGAATACAATAAAGAATAATAAGTAACAGTATACTTTTTGTCACTCTCGACATTGCTTGGGATTACAAGAAGAACTTCGTTAGGAAAATCATGCCCCGTACTACTTGTACTCAGGATGATATCGGTAAGAACTTTTACTGTAGGGTTTGTTAGGGTGACCGCAGCCCCCTCTGGAAAGCTTAGGGTCGACAACGCTTCGGTTGGTGGACTAGTAAGAGTGATCGTAAAAGTGTTAGTTAAATGATTGATGCTACCTGTGACCCAAAGATGTTCAACGTTTTCCTCTTCTCCTTCTTCGTCCCAATACGCGTAAATGGCTGACAGGGGATACCGTGAAAAACTTTTCGACTGAAAAGAATAGGTATATACGGCTCCGGAAAGCGTGACCTGCGAACCCTGTATAACGATTGGTTCGGTGACAACCTGTGTACTAGATCCTCCATCCTGCTCCGTTTCCGCTTTTGCCTTCAAGAGCTCATTCACTTGATCACAAGCACCAAGCAGAAATGCCATGCAGAGGAGAAACAGAATCGAAACCTTTTTAGATACGCTTTTCATACCTATTTTCCTCCTAAGACTAAAATAAAGTATGAAAGATTCTAAAAATCTTCTGAAATATTAGCTTAATTCGGGGATTTAAAATTTTCAAGGGAATGCAGAGCCTCATCGAAATACTAATCAAAGCAGATTATTACGGAAAAAAGGAAACTCGTCTGCGCACCTAAGGATCCTTTGGCGAGCTTTGTTGGTGTTTTAAAGCAGCCGTTTCATCCGTACAAATGCACGTACTCTTCCAAAAGCTTCAGGGTCTGTTCCTTGCACTGCCCGCACACGGTGCCAATCTTGGTCTTGTTCTGAAGATCCAAGTAGGTGCGAGCTCCCTCCTTCACCGCCTTCTCGATGTCCTTATCCGTGACGTTCATGCACTGGCACACGATGACGGCCTTCTCTTTCTGGATCTTGTCTTCCTGTCCCGTCTTCCGGTAGTAGTCATCAATGGCCGCTCGTAGGGCTTTGTCGCCCAGAACGGAACAGTGGATCTTGTGTTCCGGCAAACCTCCCAACCGACGGTTGATCTCTTCGGGAGTGATATGGTAGGCCTCTTCCAACTTCATCCCTTTTACCACCTCGGAAAGCATGGAGGTAGAGGCGATCGCGGAAGCGCACCCGTAGGTCTTCCACTTGCAATCGGTGATGACACCATCCTTCACTTTGATCGCCACCAGCATCTGATCCCCACACTTGATGTTTCCCACCGTTCCCACCCCGTCCGCTTGGAAGGACGTTTCATCCTCCAAGATGTTCCGAGGATTCATGAAATGGTCCTTCACGATTTCTGAATAAAGCCAGTCCATCCTACGCGCTCCTTCCCATGGAAGATACAGAGTAAGCCGAAGACATGGACCGTAACCGTTGGATGATAGGGGGGAGTTTCTCCAGCACGTAGTTCACGTCTTCCATCGTGTTTTCCCGTCCCAAACTGAACCGGATGGAACCATGGGCTAATTCTGGCCCGACGCCCGTGGCGAGGAGCACATGGCTGGGCTCGAGGGAACCTGACGCGCAGGCCGAACCTGTAGACACCTCGATTCCTTCCATATCTAGATAGAGCAGGATCGACTCCCCCTCCACGCCGTAGAAAGAAACGTTCAAAGTCCCAGGTAAAACATCAGTGGGATGCCCGTTGACGTGAATGTCGGGAATCCTCTCTTGAATCCCTTCCTTTAGCTTGTTCCGTAGGCCACGCACGCGGGCTACTTCTTCTGCCATTTCCTTGGAAGCTAGCTCGATCGCCTTCCCAAGCCCGATGATACCCAACGTGTTGTAGGTTCCTGCCCGGCGGCCTTCTTCCTGGTGACCGCCGTGGATGAAGGTACAGTAGGGAGCTCCTTTTCGGACGTAGAGGATCCCTACTCCCTTGGGACCGTACAGCTTATGGGCGGAGAAACTTAAGTAATCGATCCCTAGTTCATGCACGGATATAGGAAGCTTCCCTACCGCCTGTACCGCGTCGGTATGGAACAGGGACCCCTGCTCCTTTGCCATTCGCGCGAGGGTTCGGATATCCTGGATCGTACCGATCTCGTTATTGGCCATCATGATGGAGACAAGAGCGGGGTTCTTTGCAAGCGCTCGTCTATAGGCTTCCAGGTCCACTTTGCCCGTAGGGTCCACGGGAAGGTACTCGACGGAAATGCCCTTGTTCTCCATGTACTGAGCCACGTTCAGCACACTAGGATGTTCGATCTGAGTGGTTACCAGTCCTAGCCTTCCCTTGGACATGCACCTGCAGGTACCTGAACCGCAGTCGATCATCTGCAACACCGTATTGTTCGACTCCGATCCTCCTCCCGTGAAAACGATTTCCTCTGGGTATGCCCCCAGGAAATCTGCCACGATCTTGCGCGCTTTCTCGATCTCTTCGTGGGCCTGCCTTCCTAGGGTATGCATGCTGGAGGCATTGCCAAAAATATCGAACCCTTCCACCAGCGCTTTCTTCACTTCGGGATGCAAGGGGGTAGTAGCGTTATAATCCATATACACGATCCGCTCGGGCATGGTATCTCTCCTCTGTTTATCTTCTAAGCAAAACATACTATATTTCTCATGGAAGGAAAAGTCAGATGCTAAAAACCAACTACCATACCCACTACTCCATCTGCGACGGCAAGGGCGAGGCCGAAGATTACGTGATCGCTGCCTTGCGGAAGGGGTTTACAGCCCTCGGATTCTCCTCCCATGCGCCCATACCGTTCGAGAATCCCACCAACATGAAACAGGAGGATCTTCCCAAATACCTGAAGACTATTCAGGATCTGAAGACCCAGTATACCGGGAAGATCGAAATCTACCTGGGTTTAGAGATCGATCACGTTCACGAACATCCGGAACCCCAGAAAGCCCTCGCCACCATACCAGAGTTGGACTATTTTCTGGGATCCTTCCACTGCATGTGGAGCCCGAAACGTTCCTTCTACCGGGAAATCGATAGTACCCCCGAAATCTTCCGGGCCATTCTGGAGGAAGACTTTGGAGGGAACATTCAAGAGTTCGTAACCCGATATTACCAGTACATGGCAGAGCTTTTACAGACTCTTCAACCTACCATTCTGGGGCACTTCGACCTGATTAAGAAGAACAATCCGGACTCTCTATACTTCAAAGAATCCGAACCCTGGTACCAGAAGGCGGTTCGGGAGGTGCTTCCCTATATCCGGAAGCATGAACCCATTATAGAAGTCAACACCGGAGGGATCGCCCGGGGCAAGACCAAGGAGGTATACCCTAGTCCCTGGATCCTGTATGAGTTCCGAAAAGAGGATGTGGCCGTCATGATCAATACCGATGCCCATACCCCAGACCTACTGGACGCGTACATGGAAGAAGCTTCTTACATCCTAAAGGATGTGGGGTACCGGAAAGTATGGGTTCTAACAGCGAAAGGATGGGTACCCCAACCCCTGGATTGACCCAAGGGATGTGTTCCCAACTGTCGGAAGGGAGGGTAGAGAAATGGGTAGTGAGTGGATGCTCATCCTCTTGTTGCTCTTTTTGAGCGGCTTTTTCTCCGCTTCGGAAACCGCCTTCACGTCTCTCTCCTTGCTCCAGATCCAACGACTAAAGCGGGAACATCCCAAGATTGGTCTCTTACTCGAGCGTCTGAAAGCCCATCCAGACACCTACCTCACTACGATCCTGATCGGGAACAACCTGGTGAACATCGCCACCTCTGCCCTCGTCACCGAGTATACCTTGAACACGTTTGGAGACAGGTTACTGGGGATCTCCACGGGGATCGTGACCCTGGTGGTACTGATCTTTGGGGAAGTAGCTCCCAAGCGTCTGGCAATCGCCCACAACGAAGGAATCTGCGTGGGAACCGTGCGGGTAATCCACGGATTGTCCTTCTTCCTGAAACCCTTGATCTACTTCATCGGAGCAGCGAGTTTCCTCATAGCCAGGTTAACGGGCCCGGCGAAAGGGCAGGCATTGACCCTCGAGGGGCTATTCCACGTGGTAGATCTGGCGAAGGACACCGGTATTCTGGACACGGAAAAGACCCGGATGATGAAAAGTATCCTCCGATTCTCAGAAATTCCCGTACGGGCCATCATGACCCATAGGACGGAAGTATTCAGCCTCCCTGCGGAGATGACCCTCTCGGAAGCCCTGCCAAGAATCTTGAAGGAAGGCTACTCTAGGATCCCCCTCTACCGTAATGAACCTGAACATATCGTGGGGATCCTCCTCACGAAGGAAGGGGTTGCCCAGTACCTGGAAGGAAAGAAAGACGTCCCCCTCTCCTTTCTCATGCGACCCACCGTGTTCGTATCTGTCCATACGAACCTTTACAAACTGTTAAGCCTCCTTCGGGAAAAGGACACCAATCTGGCCATCGTTTTGGACGAGTATGGGGGGCTAGCGGGAGTGGTGAGCTACGAGGATGTACTGGAAGAGATCGTGGGGGAAATGTACGATGAGGATGAGGTGCGGAAAGAGGACCCTATCCAAAAACTTTCGGATGGAAGTTACCGGATTTTGGGAAATACCCTCCTCTACACCCTGAACGACACGTTCAACCTGGAGTTTCCCTCAAGCCGGGAAACCCAGACAGTGGCAGGCCTCGTCACGGAACTAGCGGGGAATATCCCCCAAGAGGGAGAACGGATCTCTACTCCCTGGGGAGAGTTCCTGGTGGAATCCATTCGTAGGAAACGGGTTCGATCAGTCCTGTTCTATCCCAAACGCGCTGAACCTTAGAGTGAAGTTCCTCCCTTTAATCTTGCAGATTATGCGTTTTCATGGTAAGAACTTAGCTAGGAGGAACCTCATGAAAAAATTCATTGTCCTGTTCATTGCTATCTTGTTGAGTTTAACCCTTGTGTACGCGGGGGGACAAAAGGAAGCGGAAAAGGTGAACCTGATCATTGCCACCGGCGGTACCGCGGGCACGTACTATCCCTTTGGTGGAGCCATGGCGCAGATCTGGAACACCCACATCAAAGGGATGAACGTTACAGCGCAGGCTACTGGAGCCTCGAAAGAAAACATCCGTCTGGTCGGTAAGGGGGAGGCAGAACTAGCCATCGTGCAGAACGACGTGATGGATTACGCCTCCAAGGGAATCGAACTCTTTAATGGAGAGAAGATCGAAACCTTCGCGACCATCGCAACCCTCTACCCCGAGATCGTGCAGATCGTGGTAAGTCCCGATAGTGGAATCAACTCTGTCGCGGATATGAAGGGCAAGAGCATTTCCGTAGGAGACGCGGGTAGCGGAGTGGAAGCCAATGCAAAACAAGTGCTGGAAGCTTATGGTCTCACCTTCAATGATCTTCAGGCCAAACGGCTCTCTTTCCGGGAATCCGCTTCCGCGTTGAAGGATAAACAGATCGATGGGTTCTTTGTTACCGCGGGAATCCCGAACCCCGCCATCCAGGAAATCGCCACCCTAGGTAGAGTAAAACTCCTCTCCATTGATCCAGTGGCCAAGCAGAAACTGATGGATAAATACAAGTTCTACACTCCCTTCACCATCAAGAAAGAAACCTACAGCGGGATGCAGCAGGACGCGGAAACCTTGGCGGTAAAAGCCACCCTCATTGTGAGCAAGAAACTGAAAGATGATACGGTGTACAACCTGACAAAGGTCCTATTCGAACAGCAGCCGGCCCTTGCGCAAGCCCATGCCAAGGGGAAGGAGCTCTCTCTCCAGGAAGCGGTAAAAGGTGTGTCGGTACCCTTCCATCCGGGCGCCGAGAAATACTATAAAGAGAAAGGTGTACTGAAATAGAAAGCCGAACTCTTTCCATGCATGTTCCGGGGAACCTCTGGTTCCCCGGAGTCATTTTAACTCTCGTATTCTTAACTTTTTTTCTACCCTTTCTTCCTACTATTACGATCGAATCGAAGGAAGGAAAGGTCCTCTATGTTTCTCCCTGGAAACAGGGGAGCACCTTCGAGCTATCCTACCTTCATTCGGTGAATAAGAGCCCCATCACTGACCTGTTCACGGTAAAAGATGGGAAGATCCTCCTCATCGCCAGTCGTTTTCATTCTTTTGGTGCCGGAGTAGCTGCCCTACCAGAGGAATCGGGAGGACACCTACGGGTAGGAAGGGGGTTTCTAGAGTATGGAGGGATCGAACGGGAAATACCCGAGCTGGGAGTGTTCGTTCCGAGGGAGGCAAACATCACATTCCGATTTGGGAAGGATGCGGTTCCATTGAACCAATTGGCTCCCCCCGGCACCTTGGTCAAGGTTCGTTTCACTCACCAGTCCTTTGCCGCGCGATTCTTCCTTCGGTAACTAACCCACGATAAGGAGTCCGTATGTCCGACGTAAAGACACAGGCGCAACTCGATGTAGAGGAGCTTCTATCCAAGGTAGATAAAGAGTCTGCTTTTCGAAAACTATCTGGTAGCCATCATCGATTGGTAGCTTTCATCGCTATTGGGTTTTCCCTCTTTCAGCTCTACACCGCTTCCTTTGGCCTCCTCCCCGCTCAGATGCAGCGAGCCGTGCACCTCCTGTTCGTTCTATTCCTCGCCTACTTACTCTACCCCATTCGGAAAGGACGGAAGTCTAGCCGTATTCCCTGGTACGATGGTCTTCTCGCCCTCATAGCAGCCTCTTCTGCGGGCTACATCGCCTACAATTACACGGGTTTAATGGAAAGGGCAGGTGCGTTTACCTCTATTGATATCATCGTGGGAACCCTCGGGATCCTTGCGGTTCTGGAAGCCTGTCGCAGGGTGGTAGGTCTCCCCATCCTCATCATTGCCTCTGCGTTTATCGCCTACGCCTTTCTAGGTCCCTATATGCCGGGGTTTCTAAACCACCGGGGATACTCCTTCCGAAGAATCGTGGGGCATCTATATTACACGACGGAAGGCATCCTGGGCCTTCCTCTGGGCGTGAGTTCCACCTTCATCTTTCTATTCATCCTCTTCGGCGCCTTCCTCGATAAGACGGGGATCGGCAAGTTCTTCATCGATGTGGCCAACGCAATCGCGGGTTTTTCTGCGGGTGGCCCCGCCAAAGTAGCGGTGATCTCTTCAGCCATGATGGGGACCATTTCGGGGAGTTCCGTTTCCAACACCGTGGGCACGGGAAGCTTCACCATTCCCCTGATGAAGAAGTTGGGATACAAGCCAGAATTTGCCGGAGCCGTAGAAGCGGCCGCCTCTACAGGCGGGCAACTGATGCCTCCCATCATGGGGGCTGCCGCCTTCCTCATGGCGGAAACCCTTGGGATTCCCTACTTGGAAGTAGCCAAAGCCGCTGTCATTCCGGCAATTCTGTACTTTTCCGGGATCTTCATCATGGTGCACCTGGAAGCAAAGAAACTGGGACTTTTAGGGATCCCGCGGGACCAACTTCCCCGGATCAGTAAGGTCATGAGAGAACAGGGGCATTTGATCCTTCCCCTCCTGGCGATCCTCTACTTCCTTATTCAGGGAGCCACTCCGATGAAAGCGGCCCTCTACGGGATCGTCACTTCTGTACTAGCGGGGATGCTCCGAAAAAGTACTCGAATGAGCCCGAAGGATTTTCTAGATGCCCTAGAAACCGCGGGCCGATCGATCCTGGGCGTAGCCATCGCCTGCGCCACCGCGGGGATTATCATCGGCATCGTCACATTGACAGGCCTTGGCTTGAAAATGGCCTCAGGCTTAATCTCCCTCGCGGGAGGTCTGAAGATACCCACCCTGATCTTTACCATGCTGGCTTCCCTCGTGCTTGGCATGGGGGTACCTACCACCGCTAACTACCTCATTACCTCTACCATCACAGCTCCCGCGGTGGTGCAACTAGGAGTTCCCATGCTGGCGGCCCACCTCTTTGCCTTTTACTTTGGGATTATCGCAGACATTACCCCTCCCGTGGCCCTAGCGGCCTACGCGGGATCCGCCATTGCCCGTAGTAACCCCTTCCGTACGGGAGTCACGGCCAGTCGCATCGCCATCGCCGCGTTTATCATCCCCTACATCTTCGCCCTGAATCCTGTGATGGTTCTGATCGGGGCTACCCCTCTCAAGGTAGTCCAGATCCTTTTTACCTCCCTCATTGGGATGCTGGGGATCGGGGCTGCCATGGAGGGGTACTTACTGGGGAGCGCTAAATCCTGGGAGCGGATCCTCTATCTAGTCGGAGGTCTCCTCCTCATCGATCCGGCTTTCCTCACTGACGTGGCAGGAGTCCTCCTTATCGGTTTTGGTCTTCTCTTGCAGGCTCTCCGAGGCCGGAAAACCCTAACTAGGTGAGGAACCTACCTAATATCCGGCCTATGTTCTGCCTATCCCCTATTTCCAGCAGGCGGCTTTTGGGAAAGCTCCATAAACTTAGGTTTTATCGTGTTCAACAGGATCGGCAGGAGAGCAAGAGCCGCAAAGGATGAGGTTAGCATCGTCAATGCTACCAGACTTCCGATGTACCGCAAACTGGTGAAGTTGGAGAATACCAGCACTAGGAATCCCGCTCCTACCGAAAGAGCATTGACCAGGATAGCTTTCCCCGAAGTAGCGTAAACCTTTCGGGTGACGATTTCCACATCTTCTTCCAGAGCCCGTTCCCGTTTATAGGCGGCCAAGAAGTGAATCGTGTAATCTACCCCTATTCCCACCGCAAGACTTGCCACCATGGCGGTAACCATGTCGAGGCGGATTCCGAAGAATCCCATGATGCCAAAGTTTATCAGGATGGCAAAAGCCAAAGGGATGATCCCAAACAGTCCTGCAACCAGGGATCGATAGGTAAAGGCAATGATGCCAAATACGATTCCGAGGCTGGAGCCAAGACTCTTGATTTGGGAACCTGTAACCAGATGGGTCAGGGCATTTTCCAGATCCGAGTATCCCGCGATGGAGACCTTGTACCCTTTGGGGAATCGATTCTGGGCATACGTTCGGATGGAATTAGAAATCCGATCCACCGGTTCCATGTTGGTGGAGCGAAGCTGTACGATCATCCGGGCTTCCTTTGGTTCCAGGGCGTTATCGGAAAAATCACTTAGATTACCGCTATAGAGAAGGAGGTACTGGGTGATCAATTCTTTCAATTGATCCTTGGTATCCAGGCCGTATTTTAGCGGTTCAAAGGGGATCTCGTAGAAGTTACCTTCCTTCGCATCCGAATGCATCACCAGGTTCATCCGTTTGATGAAGTCTGTGAAGGATACCACCTTCCCTACTTCAGGGAACTCTCGGTACAGGTACAGGGAAAGCTCATCCATCGCCTTTAACACTTCCGGATCTGTCAGGGCCCCTGGCGCATCCCCCTCAACAATCACACTGAAGATCTTTGTGCCTCCAAAAGTTCCCCGGATGAAGGCATCAGACTTTCGAATCTCGGAATCCTTCTGGAAGTTTTCTATCATGGAATTGTCTACCTCGAGGAGGGAAAGGCCGGCAAGAGAACCGATCACCACAAGGAGAATCCCCAAAAGGATACACCCCCTATGGTGCGCAAAGCTCTTGTGGAGTCGAACAAGCAAGCCTTCCCTCTGGGGGAGTTCTTCCTTCTGATAGATCCGGCTGCCTACTTTCCCTTTTCTCTTGAGGAATAGGATCGCGGGAATGAAAGTAATGGAAACGATAAAGGACGCCGTTACTCCGAAAGCAGAAAAGAAAGCAAAGTGCCGAAGCGGAATGATGGGAGTCCAGGCTAGGGACAAGAACCCAATCAATGTGGTAAGGGCGGCAAGGAACAGAGGGATTCCAATCTGCCGAAGAAGCCCACCGAACAAGCTCCCGGAAACGATCGTTTCATCATAGTGACTCACCACATGGATTCCATAGGCGCTTCCTACAGCGATCATCAGGATAGGGAGACAAGTAGAAAGGAGGGAAAAATACATATGTAACACTGCCATCAACCCAACTGTCCAGATCGTGCTGATGAGAACGGCTATCAGGGGAAGTAACACTCCCTCCCATGTTCGGAAGGAGAAAAAAAGTACCAGAACAACTACCAGGATTACAAAGGGCACTAACCGCATAAGGTCGCTTTTCATGTACTCTTCGATCAACACTACCACTACGGGATCCCCCGCAATGTAACTTCTAACCAAGCCTTTTGATCGTTCCTGTACCAGTGTATGGATTGTTCGATAGATAGCTTCCTGTTGCTCGGTAGAGGAATCCTTATCCAAGGTTACCAGTATTTGGGTGGAACGTAGATCCTCGGAAATGAGCTGCCGGTTATACAGGTCCTTCCAGGAAACCAACTTTTCCTTCAGTAGGGTGATTTCCTCTTCGGTTCCTTCGAAGTTCGCTAGTAGAGGGGCAACCTTCATCCCTTCTTCCGTTCCCTCTATATAATCCGCATTGGTTAAGGATTTTACCTCCTCCACCCCCGGGATCTTTTCGATCTCATCGGTCAATTCTTGGATCAGTCTGAGGATCGGTTCGGTAAGAATCGTCCCTTCCTCTGCTTCTAAAGCCACATCGAGGATTTTCTGACTGCCGTATACTTCCTTCATCCGATCGTACGCAATCTTGGATGGATCCGTAGGAGGAATAAAAATGTCTACGTTGTTATTTATTGTTATGCGGGGAATCTGAGTTCCAAAAAATATAGTTATCCCTAGGATCAGCACTACAATGCCTAGAGAGAACACCCAATTGCGGTTCATAAAGACTCCTTATCTATCTGGGAAAAAAGTGAATTTACTTGAGTTGAGTTGCTCGTTGGAGGATACGGAAACTCTTCCCATTCTTAACCTGATAGCATCGAACGCAATCATCGATAGGAAGAGTCCCGAATCCTCAAGGGAAGGGTATAGAAGTTACTTATTGGTGGATTGCTCGGTAGGGATATTGTATCCCATCTGCCGGAAATCCTCCGCGGTAAAAGGTTTAAGGCTGGAACATCCTGCTAAAAGTGTAGACAGCACCAGAGCCAGCAGGATCTTTTGTACGGTAGCTTTCATAGTAGTTTTCCTCCAAGATGAAAATATTGAAACGCGTCTGCGTTCTTTACAAATCCAGCATTCAAATATGAATGAACATTCATTCATTTTATAGCCCTCTGATATTCTTTCTTCGGTCCTGCCCATACGTACCTTCCACCACCTTACTCAGCTTTTTCTGATTCCCTGTAGACAGGCTTCGAAAGCTCGTTCCGCTTCCTCCATCGTGGGTCGCTTCTTCTCGGCAATGAAGGATTTTGCGATTGCAACAATGGGACCGTAAAATATGCCTACCAGAATAGGATCCGGAAGATCCTTGAAATATCCAGATTGTTTTAACTTGGCCAAGTATTCCACAGCCGGAACCATCCTTGGATCCTTCCTGGATAAAATAAACTTCGTAATGAAGGGTGATGATCCATACTGTTCGAGAAACAGGAACTCTTTCGGATGGGCGATGTAATAGAAAAGCCATTGGATCCAAAAGTTCTTCAAATTTTCCTCTGGTTGAGCGTCTTCCCTGAATCCTTTTAGAATCGCTTGATCCAACTGCTCGAGTTGATAGAGATACAACGCGTCGATCAAATCTTCCTTACTGCGAAAGTAGTTATAGATGGTTCCCGCAGCTACCCTTGCCTTCAACGCGATGGAAAGCATCGATGCACCGTGGAAGCCTTTTTTGGCAATCAAATCCAACGTGGCTTTGAAGATCCGTTCCTTTTTGTCCGTCTGCATTCGAATACCTATTTGAATGAATGTTCATTCATAATATAAAAATATTGAACGATCATGTCAAGCGCGAGAGAGAATTTTCAGTCCCATCTTTCCTTTTCAGTCTTTGAGGTGGTATACTTGCCTCGTCCACTAAGGATAGGGAGGTGCGCATGGCAGAGGTAAAGAACCTAAAAATATCCCCTCCGAAAGAACGACTAAAGGGGACCCTTCCCAAGATTGGAATTCGTCCTGCCATCGATGGACGATTGGGGGGTATACGGGAATCGCTCGAGAACCAAACGATGGAGATGGCCCGAGCGGCGGCCAAGCTTCTTAGTAGCAGGCTCCGGCATCCCAATGGCTTGCCCGTGGAGTGCGTGATTGCCGATACCACAATCGGGGGAGTAGCGGAAGCTGCCGCCTGTGCAGACAAGTTCGCCCGCGAAGGCGTAGGAGTATCCCTCACCGTCACACCCTGTTGGTGTTATGGTTCGGAAACGATGGATATGGATCCTCTCATTCCCAAAGCGGTATGGGGCTTCAATGGAACAGAACGTCCGGGAGCCGTGTACCTGGCAGCGGTACTGGCGGCTCACAACCAGAAGGGGCTTCCCGCTTTCGGTATCTACGGAAGAAATGTGCAGGATGCGGGGGATACTTCAATTCCTCCGGACGTGGAAGAAAAACTCCTTCGCTTCGCCCGCGCGGGGTTAGCGGTTGCCTACATGCGGGGAAAATCTTACCTCAGCATGGGCTCGGTTTCCATGGGAATCGCGGGTTCCATCGTGCAGGAAGATTTTTTCCAGAGCTACCTGGGAATGCGGAACGAGTACGTGGACATGAGTGAGTTCATCCGTAGAATCGAGCGGGGAATCTACGATCCAGAGGAATACCAGAGAGCTCTCGAGTGGACAAGGAAGAACTGCAAAGAAGGGCCAGATCTGAACAAACCCGAAAAGCGTCATTCCCGATCCCAGCTGGATAAGGATTGGGAGTTCGTGGTGAAAATGACCCTCATTGCGCGAGACCTCATGATCGGGAATCCCCGGTTACGGGAACTTGGTTGGGGGGAGGAAGCCTTGGGCCACAATGCCCTGGCTGCCGGGTTCCAGGGGCAACGACAATGGACCGATCATTTCCCCAACGGCGACTTTACGGAAACGATGTTGAACTCCTCGTTCGATTGGAATGGGATACGACAGCCCTTTATCTTTGCTACGGAAAACGACAGTCTAAATGGTGTGGCCATGCTCTTTGGACATCTCCTTACCGGTACCGCTCAGATCTTTTCCGATGTACGTACTTTTTGGAGTCCAGAGGCGGTGAAACGGGTCACGGGCAAGACCCTAACCGGCATCGCCGAACAGGGCTTGATCCATTTGATCAACTCGGGTTCTACCTGCTTGGATGGAACCGGAAAACAACGGAAGGACGGTAAACCCGCTTTAAAGCCCTATTGGGAAATCACCCCTGAGGAGGTGGCTGCCTGTCTCGATGCTACCCTCTTCCCCCCTGCGAACCTGGACTACTTCCGGGGTGGTGGTTTCTCCACGGATTTCAAGACCGAGGGCGGAATGCCCGTAACCATGTCCCGAATTAACCTCGTGAAGGGGTTGGGACCGGTGTTGCAGATCGCAGAAGGCTGGACAGTGGACTTGGAAGATCCCGTGCATGATATCCTGGACAAACGGACAGATCCCACCTGGCCCACTACCTGGTTTGCCCCTAGACTCACAGGAAAGGGGAAGTTCAAGGATGTGTATACGGTGATGGCTAACTGGGGTGCTAACCATGGGGCCATCAGTTACGGTCACATCGGCGCTGATCTAATTACCCTCGCGTCCATGCTTCGGATCCCCGTTTGTCTCCATAATGTTCCAGAGGAGGCGATCTATCGACCTAGCGCGTGGAACGCGTTTGGGATGGATCCTGAAGGTTCGGACTATCGAGCTTGCGCCACCTATGGCCCCCTCTATGGATAACAAACCCCGGCACAGAAGGTACGGTGATGTACTGTTAATGACCGATATGATTAACCCGAGGTAAAAGGAGTGTACGTGTACCCCATCTCCGAAAGTATCGCTAAACTTGCCTATTTCCTTTTCATGGGCATCTTACTTCTCAACATTGCGCAGAAACGATCCGGAAACAAAGGAGTACAAAAACGCACCGCTACCCTCTACCTCGGGATTGGCACATTGATCCTTTACCTTGGGGCGGGGGCAATAAAGTATTCCCCCCGCCTCTTTCGCATCACCCTTCCCGACTTATTCATTCTACCTTTCTTGGGAGTAATCTTGGGAGTCCTGTATCTGTACCGGGAAAAGACCTTTCCTTTTCACAGAAGATGCAGAAAGTGCGGATCTCCTCTTTCCTTGAATCAGATTGTTATGTTGGATTCCAACCTCTGTTCCCGCTGCGAGGAAGAGTCCTTAAGTTAATGATCCTCCGCTTTTCTCGAATGGATCTTGTTACGAAAGAAATCGAACAGGATGAGAAACACTCCACAGAGCACAAGAATGAGGGGCCAGAACTGGACAAGGATTGTTTTAAGACTGACCCGAATGAAACCTAGGCTGAACAACAGGAATATCCCGGAGAGCGAGATGATGGAAACAGAGGGAATCAGGTATCGCACACGGTAGGCTCCCTTCCTCTTTAGCCCATAGAGAAGGAGAGCCACGCCCGCAAAGAGCATGAAGAATGGCCAAAGGTTCCGGAAATATAGGTTCCCCATGATTTCCGCGTTGAGGAGGAGGAGAAAAGCCCCTGCCTGGGCGGAGAAAATGCCATAGAATACTAGGCTCTCGGAACCCCCTAAAATATAGACCCGGTATAGGAGATACAGTCCCAGTATCACCAGGAGAACCGGCCAGAAGGAAAGAACCCCGGAAAGCTTCCCTGAAGTCCAGAGTAAGAGAGTCCCGCCCAACACGACGAAAAGAGCTCCCAATACCAGATTTTTCCTGGGTATCCGTTTACCAACCATCCCCGCTATTCCATATGCTCGATGATAGCTGTTCCAAAGGCGCTGGTAGACACCTGGATGGCGCCTTCCATCAGTCGGGCAAAGTCGTAGGTAACGATCTTTCGACGAATGACCTCCTGCAATCCTTTTTCGATCAAATCTGCCGCCTCCTGCCAACCGAGGTATTGAAACATCATGACTCCCGAAAGAATGACCGAACTAGGATTCACTACATCCTTACCCGCGTACTTGGGAGCGGTCCCATGAGTAGCTTCGAAGATGGCATGTCCCGAATCGTAGTTGATATTCGCTCCCGGCGCGATTCCGATTCCTCCTACCTGAGCGGCCAGGGCATCGGAGATATAATCGCCGTTCAAGTTCATCGTGGCGATCACATCGTACTCGGCTGGCCGGGTAAGGATCTGTTGGAGGAAGGCATCGGCAATGACGTCCTTGATAAGGATCTTCCCTTTGGGTACGGGCTGACTTCCCAATTCTTCGTGCGTAAGAACCCGATCCCCGAACTCCCGTTTGGCCAACTCATACCCCCAATTACGAAAGGCCCCTTCCGTATACTTCATGATGTTCCCCTTGTGGACCAGGGTAACGCTCCTTCGGCCTTGCTGTAGGGCATACCGGATGGCAGAACGCACGAGACGTTCGGTGCCGAATCGGCTAATGGGTTTGATACCAATCCCGCTATCCGGCCGGATCTCCCAGCCCAGCTCAGTTCTGCAGAACTCTATCAGTTTGGATGCCTTAGGAGAACCTGCGGGAGCTTCTAACCCCGCGTACACATCCTCCGTATTCTCCCGAAACACCACCATGTCCACTAGTTCTGGTTGCTTTACGGGGGAAGGAATCCCTGGATAGTACTTCACGGGACGAAGGCAAACGTACAGGTCCAACCGTTGGCGTAAGGTTACGTTGAGACTCCGAAAACCCTCCCCAACAGGGGTTGTGAGGGGACCTTTTATCCCAACCAGATAGTCCTTGAACACCTGCTCTGTTTCTTCGGGTAACCAGGTGCCCAGGAGGTTGAACGCCTTTTCTCCCGCCAGTACCTCTTTCCAAGCAATCTGCCGCTTTCCGCCATACGCTTTCTCCACCGCAGCATCGAACACTCGAACCGCTGCCGCCCAAATATCCGGGCCTGTTCCATCTCCCTCGATGAAGGGGATGATCGGATTATCCGGGACTTGAAGTCCCTTATCAGTCATCTGGATTTTTTCTGCCAAGTTGTACCCCTTTCACCCCGAAGTGTATCAGAAACTTAGATTCTCCTGCAAGAATAGGAAAAACCTAGGTATATTTATTACTACCATGCGATTTCGAACCATACTCATTAGTTTCATCGCGTTAAATGTTTTGTTATCCTTCCGAATCTATTCAGATTCGGCAGCTGGTAGCGATTCCGCACGTATCTCCTCCTATACGCTGGAAGGTCTAAAAAGAACTCATCCTGAGGTAGTAACGCCCTTCTTGGATCCCTTTGTGGGGAAACCCTACACGCCCGCAACCGAAGAAGCCATGCTTCAATCCCTCCGGAGTCTTGGTCTCTTTCACCGGATCACCTTCCTTCCCCAGCCGGATGGGTCAGGCCAAATACGCTTGCGGGTACAGCTAGAGGAGAAATGGACTCTTATCCCTATTCCCCTTGGGGGAGCAACCAGTGGGGGGAACCTGTATGGAGGGCTCCTACTCTTCGAGTCCAACCTGTTCGGTTGGAACAAGAAGTTCTACGGAGGTGCTTTCTGGGGAAACAATGGGTTACAGGGAATGTTCGGTTACATCGATCCTCGTTTCCTCGGCACATCCCAGTCTCTCATACTGCGGTTTGGCATAGGTACGGAGATTGTCGCTTCCAGAACCGTCGAAGGTTCCCTCCTGCGACGCTTCGAGAAAACCAAACTGGACGCCGGGGGAGATCTCACGTTTCCTTTGGGAAAAGGCTTTGGGATCGGAGTGGGAGTTCAATTTCGGGAACATCAACTAGAGGATGACTATGATTCCCGTTTGAATCCCCCGGATAACGTTCGGTTCGCTGGACCTGCCTTCACTTTTCGGTACCAGGATCTTTTCTTTGGTCCCGTGTTGGTCTATGGGATTTTATCCTCTCTTCGATATGAACGAGCCTTCGACCTTCAAGGAACAGACTTTTACGACAGCTTTACCCTCCAGGCCCAGGGATACCTTCCCATTTGGGGCGAGCATCGGATGGGGTTGCGAGTTCAGGGATTCAAGGGTCTTGGAGTTCCGCCTATCCTGGAGAACCGAGTGTCTGGACGATTCCTCAAGACTATTGGGGATGATGTATTCTCCAACACCATCCTCATGGGTCAACTAATTTTTGAAGGAATCCCTATCCATTTCCGGTGGGGGGCCCCCACCTTCGTTCTATACTATGAGAGTGGGGTGTTCCGAGACGAATCCCCTACTCCAGAGAATCCATACTACCTAGCTCATGGCCCGGGGGCAGGGTTTCGAATCTACCTTTCCAAGGTTGCCATACCCGCCTTCGGGTTCGACGTTACGTATAGCGTTTCTACCCGGCAAGTGTACGGCTTCGTGAATGTGGGTTTCCAGATGTAACTTGTCCGAAAGCGGTTTATCGTTCTTCCAGCGCTTACTCATTCTGACCTAGGCCACACCGACGATAAAACCCACCTCCCTCTATTTTCTTACTAGAAAAGTATACAATTCTTCAATCAAAACGGCCACTCTTTTTTCCACCTCATAGGATTCCATAGTTTTTAGCCCATCCAACACTCGAAAGCAGGCAGGAGCTATGCCGCAGGTAGGAAACACTTCCTGTAACCAGAACATCTCCGAAAGGCCTGAACCTCGATTGTCTCGAGTCACCAGCACGGCTCCCTTTAGGTGCCCGAAAAGGGGCAAAGGTACTGGTCCTTCCTCGTAGGTATACCCCACACCGGGAAGAAGCACCCGATCTACCCATCCTTTCAGGATGGCCGGAGGTAACCCCCACCAGTCCGGGTGCACCAGTAATAGACCTGAACTAGTTTTCAGTTTCTCAACCTGCCGAAGAACCCTTTCATCGAAAGAAGCTTTTCGGAACATCTCCTCTACCGAAAGGACCGGATCGAACCCTTCCTGATACAGATCCGTCCGATCTACTTCCACCCCTTCTTCTATCAAACGGTTCTGCAATCGGTTGGAAAGGGAATGATTGAACCCATGGGAATTCGGATGGGCTGTGATCATCAGAATCCTCATACCGTAAACATAGCGAAACATTCCCGCAAAGGAAACTTAACTTGACTATTTTTGTAATATTATATAACTTTTTCCTATCGAATAGGAGAATGGGAATGGAAGTTTCTAACCAACCGCCCCTTGTTTCCCAGGTGTACGAAATTTTAAAGCGGGTAGAGGACCCTGAACTAGCCATCAACATAGTGGATCTAGGTTTGGTTTATCATGTAGCAGTGCAACCCGGAGGAAGGGTGGATGTGGACTTCACTGTGACGTACCCAGGCTGCCCGGCTGCACAGGATATCTACGATAACATTATTGAAATAGTTCAAACTTTACCCGGAGTGACAGAGGTAAGTCCCCATCTAGTGTGGGATCCACCATGGAGGTACAGCTTCATGAGCGAGGCTGCCCGATTGGAGTTAGGTTACCCTATATAGGAGAGAGAATATGTTATTACAGATAGAAAACCTGCATGCTCGGATCGAAACGAAAGACATCTTAAAGGGAGTGAATCTCAGTATCCAGTCGGGAGAAATCCACGCTCTCATGGGACCCAACGGGTCGGGAAAGAGCACCTTGGCCAATGTCCTGATGGGTCATCCTTCCTACACGGTAACGGCCGGAAGAGTCCTTTTCGAAGGAAAGGATATTCTGGAAGAAGATCCCGAGAAAAGAGCTGCTCTGGGAATGTTCCTTGCCTTTCAGTACCCCGTAGAGGTACCCGGAGTTACGGTAGGGAAATTCCTAAAACGATCGGTAGAAAATCTTCGGGGTGCAGAGGGTTCCCTCAACGTAAATAAGTTCATCGAAGAACTTCGCGCCCTGATGGACACGATGGGAATGGATCGATCCTTCATAAACCGGTACCTCAACGAGGGGTTTTCGGGCGGGGAAAAGAAACGGATGGAAATCCTACAGATGCTCTTGTTTCGTCCCAAACTAGCCATCCTGGACGAAACAGACTCTGGCCTTGATATTGATGCTCTCCGAGTCGTGGCACAGGGAGTGAACCGTTTACGGGGAGATCGTTTTTCATCCCTAATTATCACCCACTACCAGCGGATCTTGGATTACATCCAGCCGGACAAGGTTCATATCATGATGGATGGCCGGATCGTCCTGTCGGGAGGAGCCGAACTAGTGAGAGAATTGGAGGCTCGTGGGTACGACTGGATACGGGAAGAGGTGCGGGTATGAGTGAAACTGTCACAGTGGATATTGGGGAATACAAGTATGGGTTTGCCTTTCCGGATCGCTCCGTGTTCAAAACCCGAAAAGGTCTGGACGAAGAGATCGTTCGAACCATCAGCCAAATGAAGAACGAACCGGAATGGATGCTCCAGTACCGGTTGAGGGGCTTGGAAGCCTTTCGGCGGAAACCCATGCCCAACTGGGGAGCCGACCTGTCCGACATCCACTTCGATGAAATATACTACTACGCCAAACCTACCGAGGACCGCAAAGAACGGTGGGAAGAGCTTCCCGAAGAAATCCGGGCGACCTATGATCGGATAGGGATTCCCGAAGCGGAACGGAAGTTCCTAGCGGGCGTGGGAGCCCAGTACGATTCGGAAATCGTGTATCACAACATTCGGGCTGACTTGGAACAAAAAGGAGTGATCTTTTGCGCTCCAGAAGACGCCGTGCGGGATTATCCAGAATTGGTCCGTAAGTACTTTGGAACCGTGATCCCTTTCAACGACAACAAGTTCGCGTCTCTCAATACAGCGGTCTGGTCAGGGGGAAGTTTCATCTATGTTCCTCCGGGGGTACGGGTAGAAATTCCCCTACAGGCCTATTTCAGGATCAACCTGGAAAGCTTCGGACAGTTTGAACGGACATTGATCATTGCGGATGAGGGAAGTTTCGTTCATTACATCGAAGGGTGCACGGCCCCCATCTACAGTCGGAACAGCCTCCATAGTGCGGTGGTGGAAATCCTTGCCCTGAAAGGAGCCCGGGTTCGGTACACGACCATCCAGAATTGGTCCAACAACGTGTATAACCTGGTTACCAAGCGCGCCGTAGCCTACGAGGAAGCGGCAGTGGAATGGGTGGATGGGAATATCGGTAGTAAGCGAACGATGAAGTACCCAGCCGTATATCTCATGGGGCCCAAAGCGCATGGAGAAGTGCTTTCCATTGCCTTTGCGGGCAAGGGGCAGGAGCAGGATACGGGGGGAAAGATCGTCCATACCGCTTCAGACACCAGTTCGATCATCACTTCCAAGTCCATCAGTAAGGATGGAGGAATTGCCAGTTACCGGGGATTGATCAAGGTGTACCCTAATCTCACAGGAATCAAATCCCACGTGGTTTGTGACGCCCTTCTTCTCGATCCCCAATCGAAAACCAACACGTATCCCTACATAGAAATCGAATCCGAAGATGTATCGATGGAACATGAGGCCCGGGTGAGCCGGATCAGCGAAGAGCAACTGTTCTACCTTCGGAGTAGAGGCCTATCGGAATCGGAAGCCTCCCTCATGATCGTCAATGGTTTCCTCGATCCTCTGGTGAAACAGTTGCCCCTCGAATACGCGGTGGAACTAAATCGATTGATCGAACTAGAAATGGAAGGCTCTGTAGGTTAGAGGAAAGGAAGAGGGAAATGGAGAGAGTACGGATAGAAGCGCGGGAAGTCTTCGATAAGCTTCCCTGGCCGGAAAGATCCTGGGAATCGTGGCGACGAACACCTCTGGAAAAGTTCCAGCCAGAACAGAGGTTCCGGCAGTTTTCAACTCCTCATTTTAACCGGGAGGAATTTCTCAAGACATCGCCTGTCCTGGAAAGTGGGAAACCTCGAGAAGGATGGGCGTTAGAGGTCCATCGTGCTTCGAATTCCTGGGTATGCTATCGATCAGAGGAGACCCAAACAATCGAACTGTACGACTGGTTTTCCGACTTCCCTAAAGCTGCCACCCGGGTGATAGAAAAACGTATCCAGCGGTTACCAGATCGAATGCAGGGATGGAACCTAGCCTATCCGACCCATGGGTTAATCCTTAAGGTGCCCGATCACCAGCGGATATCCGCACCCCTCCTTATACAACTGGAAGAAGAGGAAACTATATCCCTACCCCACCTCCTGATTCTCTTAGGAAAGGATTCGGAAGCCCAGGTAGTGGTACGGTTCGATGCGCGAAAAGCTCCCGGTATCTTCTTCAATGGAGGAATTACCTACCAGGCCGAGGAAAACGGTCAGGGAACCCTGGTGGTGGACCGGTTGCTTCCTTCAGAAGGGGGGTTCTTCCTTTCTTTCGAAGGGTACCTAAAGCGGGATGCTTCCCTAGGATCTGTGGAAGTCCATGTGGGAGGGCAGGTATCCAAATCAAACTGGAAAGTGGAATTAGAGGAAGAAGGCGCAAAAGGGGATCTGAAGGGTGCCTATGTGGCTACGCAAAGCACTCACATCGATATGGAACTTATCCAGTCCCATCAATCGAAACATGCGCAGAGCAATTCCCTTTACAAAGGAGTCGTCGCTTCTGGGGGAAAATCGGTCTTTCAGGGCTTGATCGTGGTTGGCGAAGGGGCCACTAAAACGGATGCCTACCTGGCCAATCGGAACTTACTCCTTGGTTCCGGAGCCCGAGCCGATTCCATCCCCCGTCTAGTCATTGGGAATGACGATGTGCGGTGCACCCATGGGTCCACTACCGGTAAGCTGAATGAAATGCAGCTCTTCTACCTTCGTAGTCGAGGTATCCCTTTCCAGGAAGCTCGTCGGATTCTAATCGAGGGATTCTTCGAAGAGGTGATTTCGAGTATTCCCCGCGTCTACCAAGAAGACGTACTCAACCGAATCGCAGAATCCCTAGTATGAAAGAGTGGGTGCCGGTTGCCCGGCTAGTAGAGGTAAAGAGAGCCCTTCGAGTGGAATATGGGTCACAGGAGATCGTGCTTTTCCGGCTATCTGATGGAATCTTTGCCTTACGGGACACCTGCTCCCATGAGTACGCCCGGTTGTCCGAAGGGGAAGTTTGGGACGAAAAGGTCTACTGCCCCAAGCATGGCTCTAGCTTCGATATTCGTACTGGGGCGGTTTCTGGCCTTCCCGCCGTGCTTCCCGTGGAGACGATTCCTGTAAGGATCGAAGGAGACGATGTGTATGTTTACATTGAAAACTGGTAGGTTTCCCCTACTGGAGGCGAACCCGAACCTCGTGTACCTGGACAACGCCTCCACAACCCAGAAACCCGAGCCAGTAATTCGGGCCATCTCTGAGTATTACCAGACTCGAAATGCTAACGTTCATCGAGCCGTGTACCGATTAGCCGAAGCCTCTACCTATGCGTATGAGGGAGCCCGGAATCGGGTGGCCCGGTTCATCGGAGCCTCTTCGTCGAAAGAAATCGTCTTTACCCGAGGCACCACGGAAGCCTTGAATCTAATCGCACATTCCCTTACTCGAACTTTCCTCCATCCGGGAGACGTGATCATCGTAACCCAGATGGACCATCACTCTAACATTGTTCCCTTCTGGCTCGCCGCTCGAGAACAAGGACTACACCTACGATTCTGGCCCATCACACAAACGGGAGAGCTGGACATACAGGATCTCGAAACCCTCTGGTCCGAGCAAGTACGGGTGGTAACCCTTCCCCATGTCTCCAATGTGCTAGGAACGGTGAATCCGATCCCCTCTGTTGCTTCCTTCGTGCACGAACGAGGGGCTTTTCTGGTACTGGACGCTGCCCAGAGCGTGGGACACATGCCCTTCGATGTATCCGAGCTGGGGTGCGACATGGCGGCCTTTTCGAGTCATAAGATGTACGGTCCTATGGGAATAGGTGTACTATGGGTTCGGGAACAGATTCTGGACAGCCTCGTTCCCTACCAGGGGGGAGGTGAAATGATCGCAACAGTCTCTGAGACGGACATTACCTTCAACGAGCCTCCCTACCGCTTTGAAGCCGGTACTCCCAATGTGGAAGGGGCTGTAGGATTGGCTGCGGCTATCGATTTTCTCGATTCCCTAGACCGAGAGAAGATATGGGAGGAAGAACAAAAATTGGCTAGGTACGGTGCCGAAGTACTTTCTGACATTGAACACCTCACCCTCTATGGGGAAGCCGCTATAAGGGCTCCCGTATTTACCTTTAATTTAGAGGGAGTGCATTCCCATGATCTAGCCCAATTCCTCGATTCCCGCTCCATCGCAGTTCGCTCAGGCCACCACTGCGCCCAACCCTTGCTTCACCGATTGGGGGCCACTAGCGCAGTTCGGGCTAGCCTAGGGATCTGCAATAGTAAAGAAGACCTTGATCGATTGGTAGATGCGTTAGAAGATGCACGAAGGTACTTTCAATGAACGAACTGGACATTCTTTATCAGGAACTGATCCTGCAACATTACAAGCACCCGAGGAATAGGGAACCCCTTTCTGGCAATTTCATTATCCATGAGAACCCTTCCTGTGGGGATAGCCTCCGGCTACAAATCGAATGGGAGGGTTCAGATCGAATCAGGCGGGTAGTGTTCGACGGCCATGGGTGCGCCATTAGCATCGCCTCTGCCTCCATCATGACAGAACTCCTCTCGGGAAGAACCCGGTTGGAGGCGCTTGAGATCTGTAAACGCTCCTTATCTTACCTTCGGAGGGATCCGAGGGATAGTATGGATCCAGGGGAAGGAATAGATCTAGGCGATCTACGAGCCCTTGCCGGCGTTCGGCAGTTTCCCCTGCGGGTGAAATGTGCCACCCTTGCCTGGCATGGGATTGAAAAAGAACTTAAAAGTACAATTAGTACTCCGAAGCTTGTGGGGAAGGATCTCAATCCAAGATGAACTGAGGGAAGTACACCTGTCCATCCCCGTAGGGAGTGCCCCACATCCGGGTCCAGGTTCTCCATCCCTCTGCCAGGTACAGCCCATGGGTGAAGAACCTCCGCTTGGTGTAGTAACTCTCCCCTACCTCCTGTTCGATCTGCTCTCGAAGTAGGCCCGCCACCTCTGCATGGTAGCGATCATC
>CAKZQO010000211.1 GCA_937140905.1 uncultured Spirochaeta sp. | reverse complement strand
GCCGCGGATGGATGGGATCACCCTGGTGAAGGAACTCCGCAAGTTTGATACCTCCACTCCCATCAACATGCTTACCACCGAGACAGACAAATCCAAGATGCTCACGGCCCGGGACTACGGCGCCACGGGTTGGATCATCAAGCCCTTCCAGGGAGAGAAGTTCATGAAGATCGTGGAAATGTATGTGAAGCCATAAGGAGGTCCCCCATGAGCGAAGAGGTGAAGAAATATCTGATTTTCACGATAGAGAAAGAATCGTACGGGATTCCAATTTCTAAAGTACAGGAAGTGATCCGTTACATGCCCATTACGCGGCTCCATGAGGCAAGCCGTTTCTTGAAAGGGGTTGTGAACCTGCGGGGGAAGATCATCCCGATCGTGGATATGCGTCTCAAGTTCGGCCTTCCCGAAAAACCCTACACCGACCGCACGGTGTTCATCATCGTGGAAATTTTAGGGTTACGGGACGTGAACCATATTGGACTCGCGGTGGATGGGGTGAAGGATGTGGTAGACATTCCCGACTCTGCGGTGAACCGAACTCCAGAGATTGGGTTTCGGTTTAAGAGCAAGTACCTCTATGGAATCGTGCAGCTTCAAGACACAATGGTCCTGATCCTGAACCTGGACAGTATCCTCACTACCGAAGAGGTGGTGGAACTGGGAGAGCAGGTACAGCAAGCGACTTAATAGGAGGATCCAATGACAATCTTTAAAGAATGGGGAGTGGGAAGAAAACTATTGGCAGGGTTCCTGTTGGTAGCCCTCATCACGGTGATCGTGGGAGGGGTGGGGTGGTACGCAGAAACCCTCCTTTCAGAGGCCCTTGTGGACTTGAAAGAGGATAGTATCAATAAGATCGTGTATTTGCGTCTTAGCATTTACCAATTTATGAGAATTAAGGTGGCCATACGTAGTTTACTGGGGCCTGATAATTTTACACAGGAATTAGAAAGGCAGAAGAAGAATATTATGGATGCCCGGCAAGAGTACCAGAAAGCCTTTTCCATCTATGAGAAGAATCATCGGACCCCGGAAGAGGAAAAACTCTTTCAGGAAGCGGTGAAAGCTAGAACGAAGGCACGGGAGGTGACGGACAGGATCCTTGCGGCTGCTGAAAAGGTAGTGACAAATCCTCAGAATGCTGATTTCTTACATCGAGAACTACGAAAGCTGATTTTAGGGGATGAACGCCTTGCCATCGATGAAGCGATCGAGAAACTGAGCGAACTGAGCGCTTATGTTGTGAAATATTATGGTGTAGAGATACCCGAACAGGACATCCGGTTAGGCCAGCGTCTGAATATCATGCTCATTTTGACATCGGTGCTGGGAGTAGTGTTAGCCATAGGGTTGGGAATCATTATCTCCCGTTCCATCACCCGTCCATTGAATAAAACAACCAATGACCTAACTAGTTCTTCCAACAATTTAGAGGGAGCGGCGAACCAGATCGCTTCGGCCAGTCAGGAGTTGTCCAGTGGGGCGAGCGAGCTGGCTAGCTCTGTGGAGGAGATCACTTCGAGCATGGAGGAACTGCAGTCCATAATCGAGAGCAACACGAAGAGCGTGAACGAGGCGGAGCTACTGATGAAGGAGACGGCGGAGGGGGCAAAAGCTTCCAGTCAACGGTCAGAGGAACTCCTAGCCATGATGCAGGAGATCAACGAGCGGAGTCGGCAAGTGGTGCGGATCAACAAGGTGATCGATGACATTGCCTTCCAGACTTCGATTCTCGCTCTAAACGCTGCGGTAGAGGCGGCGCGGGCTGGAGAAGCGGGACGGGGATTCGCCGTGGTAGCGGATCAGGTAAAAAGCTTGGCCCAGAAGAGCGCAGAGGCATCGAATGAGACGAGCGAGTTGATCGAGAGCGTGGTCGCCAACATCGAGAAAGGTACGGAGCGGACCCGAGCGGTGGCGGAGGATTCAAAGAAGGTAAGCGAAGCGGCAGGCAAGGTAAGCGTACTGTTAGACGAGATTACCCGGGCCTTCAAGGAACAGAGTAAGGGAGCGAACCAGGTAACAAAGGCGATCAGCCAGGTAAACACGGTGGTGCAGCAAACCGCCTCGAGTAGCGAGGAGACTGCGGCCGCAGCGGAAGAGATGCAGGCTCAGGTGGAGGCTCTCCGAGAAGTGGTGCAGACGCTGAACGAAGTGGCAATGGGAAAGGGAAAAGGTAAAACAACGGTTGGAACGAAGAGAGGCTCTATCGGAGAATCTGGTCAAGCGGTTCGAGGGTCCCTCAAGAAAGGGGAACAAGTGGGCTCAGAACGGATGGAACGAAAAGAGGGAAGTGCAACACCGAAGCGAGGGGGAGAGGGGCGAGTGGCGACGCGTCCTAGTGCGGGAGATGTGGAACTCATTACCCCGGAACAAAAAATTCCTTTAGAAGATTTCAAAGACTTCTAGGAACGCAAGAGTAACATTTATGAAAGAAAAGTATCGATGGATCCTTCGGGGAGCTTCGGCTGGACTCTATTTGACGGGAGTCGTAGGTGTAGCAATCGGAACAAACCGTTGGATCCTTATACCCCTGCTTTTACTCTTGATTCCCGTGGGACTGTTGCATGTGTCTGTCTACAGGGAGGATAAAGCTTTTAAGCGTACGGTATCACAGATCCTTAGTACCCTCCTTTCCAATGGGAAGGAGATGGTACGGAACGCGGGTCGCCAACTCGAAATTTTATCCGGAGACGAATCGTTGCGATCCAGACTTACAGAGCTATCAAACCGAATAGAAAACATGGAGAAGGATCAAAGAGTCAAAGGATCCGATTCTCAATTGAAGGAAATCTGTGCCTTTGCCACTGAACTTTGCCAAGAGATGGGGTCCCTTTTGGAGCATCTATCAACTCAAGCGAAGCGTCTGAAGGATCTGGAACAGAAAGCTACCTCCTTAGAAAAAGAATTGCAAAGCTTGTGTTCCATCCACCTTCCATTGGAAGTAACGGATAAGTGGAAGGATGTTGCTTCCGAACGGTGGGATTCCGTTTCCAAGGACACCCTGGAAAGTCTTGGTCAGATCAAAGGGATGGAGGATTCCAACGTTCGGTTCGTACAGGAAGTGATCACTCAATTCCAGCGGCAGCAAAACTCTTACGAGAACTATACGGAAAGTTACCAAGAAAGCTTGAAACAGTACTTTTCCAAAGTGGAAGGGATTCGGGACGCTTACGAGCGGGATGTTGACGCTTCCACCCAGGAAGTACAGAACGCCTTTGCCCAGTTCCAGCAGATCACCGATATCGTGGGTCGGATCAAACTGATTTCTCTCAACATGAGCATCGAAGCGAGCAAGGTGAAAGGATCCGGAGCCTTCGGGTTATTGGCCCGTGAACTACGGAGGTTGGCAGAGCACACGGAAGAAACCTTGAAACGAATTTCCCAACGAATTCAAACCACCCTCGAGGAGTTGGAAAAGAGCAAGGAAAAGCAGATCCATGAGTTCGCCACGATCATAGGGGTGGTAGATCATTTTAAAGAGATTTCCAGCCAGTACGATAAAACCACGATCGAACTTACCGAGTACATTCACCGGGCTATTCATCAGATCGAATCGAACCAGGAAAAGGAACGGGGCATGCTGATGCGGTTCTTCCAGAATCTCCAAAATATAGCGATCTATAAAGAAGAACTGACCCACGTGATCAACTACCAGAAAACCTTTCTCGAACGGGTAAACGGGATTGTGCAACGGGTAGTGAGGGATCTTCAAGTCTGCCGTGGAGAAGCTTGTCCAGACCGGCGGGAAGCGTTGGAGATCCTAGCTTCAATGGTAACTACCGATGAAGAACGAAGGTTCATCAATGCTCTCTATAAGGAGTACTTAGGGATCGATCGGGAAGAGATCCATGGACGGGTATCGGAATCGAAGGAAGGGGTGGTGCTCTTCTAAAAGGGTATGGGTACAGTAGAATATGCGTCGGTAGAAGAGAGTGGTCTTTCCGATTCCCTTTTTCGTAAGTTTACGGAGTTGCTCCAGTCCCTCTCGGGGATCACGTTAAAGGACTATAAGAAATACCTGATGGAGTATCGACTCCAAAAACTCGTGGGTCCAGGAAAACGGTTTGAAGGCTTCGAGGATCTATACAGAGCTCTTATGTCCGATTCCGGGAACTTGCGGGCCGAATTTGTGAACGTCCTTACAACCAACTACACGTACTTCTATCGGGAGGAAGTGCATTTCCGATTTCTATCCCATTACCTCAGGACCAAAGCTTCCGCACAACCGTACCTGAGGTTTTGGAGCGCGGCTTGCTCGAGCGGAGAAGAAGCTTATAGTATGGCCATTACCACAGCGGAAGAAGGCATCCTAGAGAAGCATCGGGACGTGAAAATTCTTGCTACTGATATCTCTTTACGGGTGCTAGAGTTCGCCCAGAAGGGTGTCTATCCATACCATCGGATACGGGGACATGTACCGGATGGATACTTGAAAAAGTACTTTTTCTTCGATCGACACACCAATACCTTTACGGTGCGGGAACCCTTGAAAAGTCTTGTTGCCTTCCGGTATCTGAATCTGATGGGTCCCTACCCATTCCAGAAACAGTTTGATGTGGTGTTCCTCCGGAACGTTCTCATTTACTTCGATACCCGCGAAAAGGAACAGATACTATCGAACATTTTTTCGGTGATGAAACTAGGGGGTTATCTAGTGCTGGGCCTATCGGAAAGCCTAGTGGGAGTGCGTCATTCCTTTACTCCGTTGAAACATTCAATCTATCGGAAGGATGTATCGAATACATGAAGTCAATGTCAGAATATTTCCTAAAACCTGGTGAAGTTCTCTTTTCCAAGCATCCCATCGTGATTAAAACAGTGCTGGGTTCCTGCGTGGCCGTCTGCATCCACGATAAAGAGCATCGATGGGGAGGGATGTGCCATTACCTTTTGCCCTACTCTCCGTCCGAGGAGCACAATAGTACCAAGTACGGCAATATCGCTATCTATACGTTATTACACCGTTTTCTTGTAAAGAATGGATCAAAACGGGAAGATTTGGTAGCTTCGATCATCGGCGGTGCGTTCGTGGTGTTCGACGAACGAGAGATCTTCTTCATCGGAGATAGGAACATCGACACTGCCATCACGATTCTTAGGAAAGAAAAGATCCGAATTCTCCATATGCACACGGGAGGAGAACACGGACGGAGGGTCCTGTACAATACGGCAAACAACAAACTCCATGTGGGAAGTCTAGAGAAGATTACTGTGGAGGATTTGTATAATCCGAATATATGATTAAGGTAAAAAGTTTCAAGAAAAGGGGTGAGGGGTGGGGAAGATACGTGTCCTGGTTATAGACGATTCAGCGATCGTGCGGGACGTCCTTTCCAGTGCTATCGCATCTCAGCCGGATATGGAACTGGTAGGGACAGCTCCCGATCCGTTCGTGGGCCGGGATAAGATCGTTCGGGATAAACCTGACGTGATCACTCTGGATATTGAGATGCCCAGGATGGATGGGCTGACCTTCCTAGAACGGTTAATGCATTACCACCCTCTTCCCGTCATCATCGTAAGTTCCATCACCACGAAGGATCCGTATGCGGCCATCAAGGCCTTAGAGCTGGGGGCTTTCGATGTGGTAAACAAACCCGGAGGAAGCCTCACCGTGGAAGAGGTGAAGGAAGAGGTCCTCCGAAAGATCCGACAAGCCTACGAAGCTCGAGAAGGATTCCTGCGTAAATGGCAAATTCATGCGGGGAACAGGGATACAACGAATGAAAGGAAAGGAACGCTGGTAGAGGCTGCGGGGGAGACCGCATCATCTGCTAAACGAACATCTGAGCAGGCTTCCAATTTATTGACCCAAGTCATTACTACGGAGAAACTAATTGCCATCGGAGCCTCCACGGGAGGCACAGTGGCTCTCGAGTCGATTTTCCGAAAACTTCCCCGACACTTGCCTCCCATCGTTGTGGTACAGCACATGCCCGAAGGCTTCACCACCCAGTTTGCCCTTCGATTGAATGAGTTCTGTGAACTAACGGTAAAAGAGGGGGAGGACGAGGAGCTTCTCGAAGTAGGAACCGTCTATATCGCACCCGGCGGATTCCACATGGAAGTGATGCGCAAGGGTGCTAGCTTATTCCTCCATCTCCACAAAGGAGAGAGGATCCAGTTTCAGCGACCGGCAGTAGACGTGTTGTTCCATTCGGTCGCTCGACACGTAGGAAAGAACGCCATGGGAATCCTTTTGACAGGGATGGGTAAAGATGGTGCTGAAGGGTTACTCGCTATGCGGAAGGCGGGATCCTTAACCATAGCACAGGATGAAGCATCCTCCATCGTCTGGGGCATGCCCAAAGCAGCGATCGATTTGAATGCACCCCTACGGGTCCTTCCTCTGGAGGTGGTGCCAGAAACGATTCTGCAGTTCGCTCGAGGAACTTTTAAAGGTTGGTAGTATGAAAGAAAAATTTCCTGGATATTTATTCTTTTTTATTCATCTACTTGTACTAGACCTTCTTTACACCTTTGGTATCATTAATTTCCTGTTCCTTCACGCGGTGCTCGAAGGGGTAGCGATAGTAGTATCTGCCGCCCTATTCATCATGGGGTGGGAAACCTTTCACATGGCAAAAAACTCTCGGTTTTTGCTCCTTGCCGTAGGATACCTGGGTGTGGCGGTATTAGATTCCGTTCATACCCTTGCGTATAAAGGCATGGGAGTGTTTCCGGAAGCTTCCTCCAACCTTCCGACCCAACTTTGGATGGCGGCACGGTACATGGAAGCCATTACTTTTTTAGCCTTTAGCTTTTCGATGGGAAAAACCTTTACTCTTTCTCGGGCGAAAATTTTCTGGGGCATGTATGGTTGGGTAATTCTAAACCTCTTTCTCATTCTTACTGGATTGTTTCCGGACTGTTATCTAGAGGAAGAAGGACTCACCCTGTTTAAAATCGCTAGCGAATACATCGTTTCTGCAATCTTTCTATTGTGTGCGTGGCTGATTATTCGTAAACGATCTGAACAATCAAGGCCTCAAGTGATCATGCTAACCAGCGCCCTGGTCCTCAAGATTCTATCCGAAATGAGCTTTACCCTCTATACCGACGTGTATGGATTCATGAACTATCTAGGGCATGTGTTTAAGTTTTTTTCCGTTTTGTTGGTTTATAACGCTCTGATCGAACAGACACTGAAGAATCCTTTTCAGTCTCTATTCGAAGAGATCGGCCGTAAGAACGAAGCGTTAGAGAGGGAGATTACTGAAAAAGAAGAAAAACGGAAACTTCTGGAAGTCGAAAACGCACAAAAGGAACAACTCCTGCGGGAGGTGCATCATCGAATAAAGAATAACCTCGCTTCCATCATAGGGCTTTTGCAGTTGAAGATGGGAACAAATCCTTCACAGGAAACCCAGATGGTACTGCAGGAGACGATCACGAGACTACAAACCATGGCTACCCTCTACACAAAACTCCTCGTTTCCACTGAATACCAGAACGTAGACGGAAAAGAATACTTGGAAGTCCTCCTGGAAGCATTCAAGAAACTTTACGCAGCCCTCCCTACGGTGCGGATCGAACAACAGATTCAACCCTTCCTGATGGATCCCAAACGGTTGTTCCTCGTCGGTGTAGTGGTAAATGAACTAGTAACCAACTCTTACAAATACGCTTTCGAGGGAAAGGATTCTGGGACCATCGAGGTCCGGCTGGAGAAGCGAGAAGGATGGATCCATCTTTTCATTCAGGATGATGGGGTAGGAATGAAATTAGAGAAACGAAAAGACTCCACTGGGTATGGATTACAGTTGGTGGAAATGCTGAGCTCGCAACTAAAAGGTTGGTGCTCTCTTCAAAGTGAACGTGGTACCCAGTGGGAAATCGCGTTTCCCCTATGAGACTTTCCCTTCAGCTTCGAATCACCCTTGTTGTTTCCTTGATCATCCTTATCGCCCTTGGGTTAGAAACCTTTCTTATCAAGCGTTCCTTCGAGTCCTATATCGTTACCCAAACGGGGAATAGGGTGCTTTCCATTGCCACACAGGTTGCCCAAGATCCTGAGATCATCGAAGCCTTCAAGCTTCCCGATCCTTCCAAACGGATCCAACCCATCGCAGAAAAGGTTCGGATGCTGACAGGTACTTCCTACGTGGTAGTGTTCAACATGGAAACCATCCGCTACTCCCATCCCGTGCCGGAGAGGATCGGACAACACTTTGTGGGAGGGGATGAACAGGACTCCCTTAAGGGAAAGCGGTACGTTTCCCAGGCCCGTGGTACCCTAGGATTGTCTATTCGTGCCTTCGTGCCCATTCGCGATGCCTTGGGAACCCAGATTGGGGTAGTTTCAGTGGGGCAACTCTTAAGCGATGTGGAAATGGAAAGCCGGCGGGTTACTTCCATTCTAACGGTGGCTTTGAGTCTAAGTCTATTCGTGGGAGCAGTGGGGGCACTTCTTCTTTCACGAAGTATTAAGAAGATCCTATTCGGTCTGGAACCTCAAGAAATTGCCACGGTTTTAGAAGAACGGAACGTGATCCTCTCTTCAATCAAGGAGGGGGTACTCGCGGTAGATCGGGAAGCGAGGGTTATTCTGATCAATGAAAACGCGAAATCCCTCTTGGGATTGGGAGAAATACAGGATAAGTGCAAGGTGCAGGATCTGATCCCTACCTCGAAATTACCGAATGTGATTGAATCAAAGCAACCCAATTATGACGAGGAGCAGATCGTGAATAATCGAGTACTCCTGGTGAACCGCGTTCCCATGGTATCTAAGGGAGAAGTGATCGGAGCGGTAGCGACCTTCCGGGACATGAGCGAGATTCGGTCCATGGCGGAGGAACTCACCTCGGTAAAACAGTACGTAGAAGGTCTCCGGGCGCAGCACCATGAGTTCCTCAATCGGTTACACGTGATAGCGGGGTTGTTGCAATTGAAGGAGTATCGAAGGGCGGTGGATTTCGTGCTGGACACAGTAAGCAAGGACCAAGGGGTTCTCGATTACCTTAGGACCCATGTGGGGGAACCCGCGATTTCTGGCTTACTGTTAGCGAAGATCACCAGTGCTCGGGAACACAACATAGAGATCGAGTTCCATTCCGAAGCTCGATTTCCTCCCATCCGAAAAGAAGTCGTGGGGTCTCTGGTGACTGTGTTAGGGAACCTGATCCAGAACGCCATCGAAGCGTTACAAGGATCAGAAAAAATACCCAAAAAGATAGAGATACTCTTTTCTCTTTCCGAGAATCAATTTACCATACAAGTGAGGGATACGGGACCGGGTATTCCGAAAGAAGCGCGGGATCGAATCTTCCATAAAGGGTTCACGACAAAGCGAGAGGGGCGGGGGATGGGCCTTTACCTAGGGAAACAACAGGTGGAATGGTTGGGAGGTTCCATCGGGTTCGAAACTTCCCAAGAGGGAACGGTGTTCACGG
>CAKZQO010000210.1 GCA_937140905.1 uncultured Spirochaeta sp. | reverse complement strand
TTTACAGTTTCGGATAAACTCGTAATACTTCTTGGTATACATGGGTACCCTCCTGGTTTAGGATCTAATTCATTCCCAATTCTACCCAGATCCGTTGGATCTGCGTAGGTCCAGGGGGTACCTTCTCTTTTAACACTCCAATACCACATTCTCTTTCCCTTGACGATGCTTTGGATAGCCACTACATTTAATCCGGTACTACCTATGAGCGAAGAAAAAACATCCCAACCGACCAAGCAGATCATTCCGGTAGAGCATATTCTACCCAACAAGTTGTTCATTATCCCCCTGTTGGGAAAGCCAATCTTTCCTGGCATTTTCACTCCCTTGATGATCGCTTCCCAGGAAGATATTTCCATCATCGAACAGTCCCTTTCCACCGATTCCTTGATCGGCCTTATCCTGGTGAAGACGGAAGAGCTAGAAGCCAGGCCTACCGCGGCGGATCTCTATACGGTAGGAACGGTAGCCAAGATCATCAAGAAGATAAACCTGCCCGATGGGGGGATCAACGTGTTCATTTCCACCCTCAAACGGTTCCGGGTAAAGAAGTTCCTTAAGGAGTCCAACCCCATCATCGGTGCGGTGGAATACTTAGAGGACGAAGAGGACAATACCCTGGAGGTGAAAGCCCTTACCAGAGCCATCTTGAGCGAGATGAAGCAGATCTCGGAGAACAACCCCCTGTTTTCCGAAGAGATGCGTCTCAACATGGTGAACATCGATCATCCGGGAAAAATCGCGGATTTTATCGCTTCCATCCTCAACGTGGACAAGAAGGAACAGCAGAGAATCCTGGAAACCACCAACGTGCATAAGAGGCTGGAACAAGTGCTGATTTTCATCAAGAAGGAACAGGAACTCCTGCGGATTCAGAAGAAAATCCAAGCCCAGATCAACGAGAAGATCGAGAAGAGCCAGCGGGAATACTTCCTGAAAGAACAGCTGAAGGCTATCAAGCAGGAGTTGGGCCTCGCGGTGGATGCCAAGAGTTCCGAATACCAGCGGTTCAAAGAGGCGGTGGAAAAACTCCCCCTTCCCAAGGACGTACGGGAGCAGGTGGAGCAGGAACTGGAAAAGTTCAGCCTGATGGATCCCAACGCCTCGGAGTTCATCGTTACCCGGAACTACTTGGACACGATTGTATCCCTTCCTTGGGCAGATCCCCCTGCCGAAGAGATCGACATGGAAAAAGCCAAGGAGATCCTCGACCGGGACCACTATGGGTTGGAGGACGTGAAGGAACGGATCCTCGAGTATTTGGCAGTGCGAAAACTAAAGAAGGACACGAAGGGTTCGATCCTTTGCCTCGTGGGGCCTCCAGGGGTAGGGAAAACCTCTATCGGAAAGAGCATTGCCGCCGCTCTGAACCGTAAGTTCTTCCGATTCTCCGTGGGAGGGATGCGGGACGAAGCGGAGATTAAGGGGCATCGAAGAACGTACGTGGGTGCCATGCCGGGGAAAATTATCCAGGGGCTCAAGATCGTAAAGGCGAAGAATCCCGTGTTCATGATCGACGAGATCGACAAACTGGGAGTCTCCTTTCAGGGAGACCCTTCCTCCGCTCTCCTGGAGGTGTTGGATCCTGAGCAGAACGTGGCGTTCCGGGATCACTACCTCGACCTACCCTTCGATATCAGTCATATCCTGTTCATCGCCACGGCCAATACCCTAGACACTATTCCCAGGCCTCTCCTGGACCGGATGGAAGTGATCCGCCTATCTGGGTACATCGAACAGGAAAAGATCGCCATTGCCCGAAAATACCTGATTCCCAAGTCTCTCGAGGCCGCGGGACTCCCCAGAAACTCGGTGAAATATACTACTAGCGCCCTTACCGAAATTGCCCGGGGATACTCCCGGGAAGCGGGACTGCGAAACTACGAAAAAGCCCTCGACAAGATTCATAGGAAAATCGCCCGGAAACTGGTGCTCCAGGAAATCTCCCTTCCCGTTCAGATCGACGCCAAACAACTGGAAGAGTACTTAGGGCGTCCACCCTTCCCCGAAGAGGATACAAAGGCGATCACCGCGCCCGGCCAAGCCATAGGACTCGCCTGGACTCCCTTTGGAGGGGATACCCTTTTGATCGAAGCCATTGCCAATCCCGGAAAGGAAGGGTTCCGCCTAACCGGACAGTTAGGGGAGGTAATGCAAGAATCGGCCAACATTGCCTATAGCTACGTGCGGCATATCGCGCCCCGATTCTCTGTGCCTCAGGATTTCTTCGAGAAGAACACCATTCACCTTCACATTCCCGCGGGAGCTACCCCAAAGGACGGCCCCTCGGCGGGAATCACGATGGCCAGCGCCCTCCTGTCCTTAGCCACTGGTAAGAAGATTCGGCGGGGCCTAGCCATGACCGGGGAACTCTCCTTGTCAGGGAACGTCCTGCCCATTGGCGGGCTGAAGGAAAAAGTGATCGCGGCGCGGCGGGGAAAGATCAAGGAAATTATCATCCCCAAACAGAACGAGAAGGATCTAGAGGAAATTCCCGACCATGTGAAGAAAGGGATTACTTTCCACCGGGTGGAACGAATGGATGAAGTCCTCAAGCTTCTCTTCTAGAAACCTTCGAGTTCACCATGCTATCTGCCTTATCGTTTTTGCCTGAGGGTGAGGGAGGGGAACATTTTGAGAAGGCAAGTAA
>CAKZQO010000209.1 GCA_937140905.1 uncultured Spirochaeta sp. | reverse complement strand
ACTTCTCGGCGATCTGCTTCAACTCTTCAGGGCTCCGGTTTCCCTTCACGATGAGGAATAGGATGGGGATCATCGCGGGATCGAACTTGAAGATCTGAGGTGTGGTGGCCGTTTCCGGGAGGCTTGACTTTACCATTTCGATCTTGTCTCGCACATCGTTGGAAGCCTCATCCATATTGGTACCGTAGGTAAACCGTATGGTAATTTGACTGGATCCTTCGGAGGAAGTGGAGATGATCTTATCGATATTGGCTACGTTGCTTAGGGCTCCTTCCAAAGGCCGGGTAATGAGTTTCTCGATTTCCTCTGGTCCCGCTCCAGAGTAGTTAGTGAATACCAACAATACGGGAGGAGTCACTTCTGGGTACAGATCGATGGCGAGATCGGTAATCGTATATAGTCCGAAGCTGACCAATAGAACGAATATGATGAAGAATGTGGTAGGTCTCGTTACTGCGGTTTTCGCAATCATATTGGACTCCTATTGGATGGTGTCTGTCACAGGAAGGGGAGGCACCTCTCCCACTACCCGTACGATCGAGTCATTTTCCAGAAGGGATTGTCCCATTACCACGATCTTCTCCCCTGCTCGAAGCCCTTTCACGATTTCTAGTTTCTGATCGATTTGGATCCCAAGGGTTACCTGCCGTTGCTCTGCCCGGGTTCCCGTAGGGACGGAGGGATCTTCCTTCACCACGAACACGAAGTTACCTCCGAATCGGCGAACTAACGCGTCAGCGGGAATCTTTACCACCCCCCACTTCCGGTCCGTGATGATCTTCAGTGCAGCGAACATACCGGGCCGGATTCGGGGATCCTGATTGTTCAATCGAATCTTCATTTCCAGGGTGCGGGAAAGGGGATCGACGAGAGGGCTTAGTTCGGTCACCGTTCCCCGGAACACCTCCCCTGGAAAGGCCGTGAAAGTAACCCGGACTTCCAAGCCCACCCGCATTTTTCCGATGAATCGTTCCGCTACTTCCGTGCGGATCTCTAGGTTGTCCGTTGTGGTGATTCGGGCGATGGGCATCCCTTGGGTGATGGTAGAACCCACGTACACGGGAATGTTCGAGACAGTCCCCGCAATGGGAGATTTCACGGGACTAGGGACGAAGATCATTCCAGGTCTAGAGGGATCGATTTCGGCGATGACCTGATCTTTCTCGATTCGATCCCCTACATTGATCAGGAGCTTCGATACCTTTCCGAATGTATCAGGATAGATATCCACCGTAGATTTGGTTAGGACATCCCCATTCAATTCGATGTAATCGATCAGTTCGCCGGCGACCGCTTTTGTAGTATTTACGGCAAACACTTGACTCGGCTCCTCCTTTCTGTTGGCAGGAGTAGATTTGCCTATAGGTTTACTGCTGGGTTCTGTGGTGGCTTGCCCGGTACTGGATTTCTGCGTGGATCCTTCTGGGATCTGGGGCTTACAACCGGCCAAGCCCAATAGGATGATCAGCCCGATCCACAGGACAAAGATGCTTCCTTGCTTCTTCATTTTCCTAACCCTCGTATGGTTTCCAGAGAAGTGTTCAAGGCATTCTCCAATTCGAGAAGCCCCGATAGATAATTGAACTTTTCTTTTAATAGATTTACCCGTGCCTCTTGGAGGTTCACCTCGGTAGTCTCGATCTGGGAGTAATCCTTCAAACCTGCTCGATACGCTTCCTGACCCATGCGATTCGCCTTTTCTGCCAGTTCCACGTTCAGTTTAAGGACCTCGATCGATTTGGCTGACTTTTCCAATCCAAGCACGATGCGACGGATCTCTAGCTCTGCGGCCTGTAACACCTGGGACAATTGTACCCGGATCTTTTCCCGATCGATATTGGCATTGAAGATCTTATTCTGCTGGGCCGAACTGGGAATCAGGTTGTCGAGGGATACCGATAGGGTGAGCCCGAACATGCCGCTCTGTTGTTTCCAGCTCTTGTCGAACCAGAGGTCTCCGAAGGGATCACCCTGAAAGGTGGGATCCATGCTGTACATGAGGGTCAGCACGGGCAGAAGGTTGGACTTCTCCAGTTTCCAGACTTCTTCAGTGATCCTCTGGGCCAACAGAAGACCTTGCACGTCTAAGCGGTTGGCTAAGAATCGGGTGGCCAGTTCTTTCGCGTCGAATTTCTGAATAACCGGTTCAATGGACCCGGAGAGCCGGATGGGGATATCTAGATCGATTCCCAGAAGCATCTTGAACGATAGGATCAGGGTCTCGTACCCATTCCGGATTTCGGCGATCACGGGTTTGATGCTCTCCATCGCGACTTGGGCTGCCAGCATCGAGTACTGATCCACCAACCCACTGTTGTAGTTCGCTTCCGCCTGCTTGAATCGGGTAACCGCTGCCTGGTAGTTCTGTTCCGCCAGCTTGATGCTTTCTTCGATCACCAGGAGGTTGTAGAAGGTCTTTTTCACGTCCAGTTCGACTTTTTTTCGGGCTTTTTCGAGGTTAATCCGTCCCGCCTCGTAGTCCATCTCGGTAAGCCGGATTCCGTGGATCATCGAATAGGAAAGGGTAAGACTGGCCGAGATACTGGTTCCTAAGGAAAACCGGTGGGGCGGTGTATAGGTGTAAGGGATGACTCTATCAAACACGGGAAGCCCGTTAAGGATTCCATATTGGGAGGTAGGATCCGGAATCAAGGTGCTCACCGAACTGGGCCCCTGGTTCAAGCGGTTCAGTTTCACGCTGGCAGAGATCTTTGGATAGAACACGTTGTACATCGTATCCTTTGTGCGCTGTTTTATGGCCACGTTGAGTTGTTCCGATTCGATACCCAGATTGGCTCGAAGAGCGAGGGCTACTGCGGTTTGAATGTCGATGATTAGTGGCTCATGTTTGCTTGGATCTTGACTCTTGGAAGGAGAAAAACCCGAGCTACTGGAGGGACTCCCCCCTTGATTCGCTTCTTCCTTAGGCTTCGCCTCTAAAGATGTGCCTGTCTGGGCAAAGAGGAAGCCTCCTGTGAGAAGACTACATAGCAGGAGCAGGATCAGGGTTCGTGCATACTTCTTCATACCGACTCCTTGAAAAGTGTGGGAGTAGAAAGACCGTACAGGTACAGTCGATGCATGGTACGGAGTTTGTCCAGAAAGGATTCGTTCAATTCCGCGGGAGCTCCCGTGTCCTGTAGGGAACGGAAGGTCAGCACATGGAGAAGAACTGCCGAAGGCAGGAGTTCTTCTTGGGTACAGGAAAGTTCTCCCGCGGTCAAGGCTTCAAAGAAAAAGCTGAAATATTCTTCCATGAAAGACCGCCTTGGTTGCCGAATGGGTATTCGGATATTTTGGAAGCGGAACCAGTTGAACAGGCTCAACAGGGACGGGTTCGACAGGGTATGGAGGATTGTAATGTACATGAATCCATAGGACTTCTCGGCGAACCCTGAAAGGAGAGAGAGTTTTTCCTTGAGAACCTTCAGGATGAATCGTTGCTCCTCCCGGATGAGGGTTTCGAACATGGAGCGTTTGTTTCGGAAATGGGAGTATAGGCTACTTTTGGACATCCCGAGCTTTTCTGCGATTCGCTCGATCGAGGCCTCCCGAATCCCCACTTCCGCCGACACGTCCACGATGGCTTGAAAGATTCGATCGTGTTCCCGTTTGGGGGGAGGGGGAAAGACAACCTTTTTTTCTATCTCTTCGTACGGGATTTCTCGTTGGCCCACTCCCTTCGAGTTTGCTCTACTGTTTAAAAGACCCTTCATGCAGTACTGGTACCATCGGTCCAACGCGTGTTTCCATTCCTCCCCGTCTAGATTGTCAGGGGGACGCAGTTGGGAAGGATGTTTGCATTCATTGGAGTTCCAGAACAGGGTAGACACCCAGAAGGTGGCGCAGATATAGAGAAAATGTAATCGAGTGTCCAATTCCTCTCCGTTCGTGTGGATCCCCATCGCACGGAATAAGGTTTGGAAGAGTTCTCTTTGATGAAGAAAAAGAGGGATAATCTCGGCTCGTTCGGCCATTCTTGTCCGGAGTAGCCAAACATAGAAGTAGGATAGAAAGTACGGATTCTCCAGGTAGAAACGGAGAACCTTTTCTAGGAATAAATGAACGGCTTGAGACAGGTCAGCACCTTCCACTTCTTTGAAAAACTCTTCATGGAAAGCCCTGTAGCGGGAAAGGAACCGTTGTTCCATGGCCGTTAGCAGCTCATCTTTGTTGCGGAAATGCTTATAGAGTGCGGCTTTTGTGATTCCCAAATGTCTTGCAATGGGGGTTAGGCTCATCTGAGTAAAGTTCGTCTTACCCCAAATATGGAAGGCGGCATCCAGGATCGATTCTCTTCGTTCCATCCATACTCCTAAGTTACCGAACGATCGTTAACCAGCGCTTAGAATATACTCATGGCTAGTTTGCAGTGTCAAGGGCGAAAAAGCATGGTATAGTGGGAAAAGTATGGGTTCGAAGGATTTTTCGAAATCCCTCTCTCGAGAGGTTAAGATCGGCTTTGGGATCTGTGATCTTGGAGGGAACCTGTTCTTTACCGTGATGGGGTTCTACCTCTTGTATTATCTTACCGATACGGTCGGTCTTCCGGCACACTTGGCAGGCATAGCTCTCATGATTGGAAAGATCTGGGATGCCGTTACGGATCCAATCGTGGGGGATCTTTCTGATCGAACACGGACAAGATGGGGAAGGAGGAAGCCCTGGATGACCATTGGGGCCTTCCTGCTCTTTTTCGGAATGCTTTTCCTGTTTCGCAAACCTACGTGGGTATCCGCTTGGGCTCTCTTTGGTTGGGCCACGATTGCCTAATGCCTGGTGAATACCGCCTATACCTTCGTCAGTATCCCCTACGGTGCCCTCACTCCTGAGCTCACCTCCGATTATCATGAGCAAGCTATTTTGAACGGATACCGGCAAGTGTTTGCCATCCTGGGAACCTTCTTGGGGGCGGGTATCGTTCTTCCTTTGGTAGCGTTACCCAAGGATCCTGTACAGGGGTGGTTCCTCGCGGGAGGCGTTTTGGGAGGCATTATGCTTGTCTCGGCCCTCCTCACAGTCGTGTTGGTGGGGAAAGAGAAGATTCTACAAGGAAAGGAGGAGAAACAACTCTTTTCAATAGAACCCGAAACGACAGCATCTTCCAAGAATCCTTCGGGACACTCAACACTATCTGGGGGATTTTTTTCGCAGGTCTGGGAAGTCTTGCAGCAGAGGACCTTCCTGTTAGTCCTGATCCCCTGGACTCTACATATTTCGGGAGTTACCCTTCTCCAGAATGCCATGGTGTACTATTTCGAGTATATGTACCGGTACAAAGAAGGGTTCCAGATCGCCCTTATGATCCTATTGAGTTTTGCTCTTCTTTGCATTCCCCTATGGATATGGGTTTCCCGTTGGATGGGTAAGCGAAAGGTGTACAACATGGGGATGCTGATCTTTGCTACTACGGTATTGGTATTCTTTTTCTTCGGGCACAGGTTGGGTGTTTTGTGGGCCTACATTCTGATGATTCCCGCGGGAATCGGCTTTTCCGTGCAGTACGCCATGCCCTTCGCCATTTTGCCGGATGTGGTGAAATGGGATCTGTCGGAACATGGGAAACGGAGGGAAGGGACTTACTATGGATTGTGGACCTTTGCCAGTAAGATCGGTCAATCCTTGGCATTCCTTGTTTCCGGTTGGGTGTTGGCGTTGTTCGGGTACATTCCCCTGGCATCTCAACAGTCCCCGTTCGCTCTTTTGGGGATTCGGTTATTGGCCGGGGTGTTGCCAGCCATCCTTTTCCTTCTGGGAGTGATGATCCATCGCCACTATCCAATAGATCCAGAGAGGTATCGGCAAATCGAAGGCAAGATTCGTTCTATGGAAAAGGGAAGCCCTCCATGAGTCGCTCCTTTCATACAGAAGGGATCATTCTGAAGAACTATCGATTTGGCGAGATCCACAAGGGAGTAGTGTTCCTCTCTCCCACCGAAGGGTTGGTGGATGCGGTTGCGTTTGGAGCCTACTCTCCCAAGGGAAAGCTGCGCACCCTAACGGATCCCTTATGCACTGGCACCCTGTATCTATACAAGGATCCGGTCAAAGGTCTTATTAAAATCACCGATATGGATTGCCGTACCTTCTATCCCGGTATCCGGGAGAGTGTTCGCAAGTTTTTCC
>CAKZQO010000208.1 GCA_937140905.1 uncultured Spirochaeta sp. | reverse complement strand
GGTTACGGTGAAGTAGGAGGAAGGTATGAAAAATATGTTAAGATTAATAGCCCTCCTGGCAGTACCGATTTTGATCCTGTCGACTGTTTCATGCGCTATCTGGACCAATGGATCGGAGGGTAGCACCATTACCATGAGCCTCTCACCTTCTGCTAAGGCATTGGGTGAGGGTGCGTCAGAAGCACGGGTATGGGTGTATTCCAACAATGTACTGGTACCTAATCCAGCCACAGTGGATGGATATTACAGCGCGTCGGTAAGCGGCGATTCGGCTACCGTCACGGTTAAGGATCTCGCCCCCGGCGAAAACTATCGGGTAGTGGCGGTAGCGGGAGTACCGCAAACCGGCGGAACATTTGTGCCTAGCGCCTTCGGAACTTCGGACCTGTTCGGGATCAAGGCAGGGGTAGAGACTTCGGTTTCGATGACTTTAAAAACTATTAACATAACCCCTGCTCTATCCGGTATCAATCTAAAGAGTGTGGTGCTATCAGACAAGATCTATACAGCAGATTCGACAAGGATCTATTATGCATCGAATATAGGTGCTTTATCGGCTAACACCTATCGTGCTTTATCTTCCGGAACGATCAATAGCTTGAATCTCACAGCGGATGATACACCAAGAGTGTTGATCAATACATCTCAAGGGGTCAGTATTTTACGGCAAGAGGATATTGAATCTATAGGGTCATGGGGTGGAGAAACGCCACCAAATGTACTGCAATCTGGTGGGCTAGATTCCGCCTACACTTACTTCTATCAGGCGGATAAAGAACTTGGCGGAATCGTAGGGGCAAATATTTCTGGGGAAAAGTGGAACCGCATAAAAATCGAGCTGGAAGCCCTTGCAGGGAAACCCATCCTAGATCTTCTGATCATCCGCAAGGACGCTGATACCTTCTATGGGTATTTCGCTACTAGGGTAGTGGGAGCCTTCAAAGTAGGTTCTAATAAGATTAAGGAAATAGATCTAGAAGCTATACTTAAAAAGGAAGCGGGAGGTCCAATTAGTTTCTTTGGAGAAAGTCTTCCCCTGATCCAAGCCTTCGGTTATATCGAGAAAGATGTTTCAAAGACTCTCTATGTAGGTACGAAGAATGGTGTGTATTACACAACGGATCTTGATACTTTGAAAGGTTTTACCCTCCTGGAAGGAACGAAAGGACTAAACATAATAAAAGTGATTGTTCAGGGGACTGACGAAGCCTTCCTGACTTCCAAAGAGATCGTGATCCTTAAGGGAGGTAGCAAAGTTTACAAGATGCCTTTCCTCACCAGCGTGGTAGGCGACCTAACCGATATTGCCTGGAATGGAACAGACTTATTGGTAACAGGAACCAAAGGCATCTGTAGCGTGCCTACGAGCGATCTGTAGTAGATCTATCGATAATATAAAAGTAACTTGCGGGTGTCTAAAGGACACCCGCTTTTTATTCTTCTTTGGATACTTATTTGGATACTTACATTCCTTTGCTTTTTTGTTTCGATCCTTGGGGGAATATGTAGGGTTTCTCATTGTTATATTACAATTTATTAATGAGCTTTGATTTTTTTATAGGTATAACAGGGGATAAAAGGAGAAAGGCCCTCTCCAGGGAAGGGCCCTTCCTAAATGATGTTGATCAGAATCCGAACCGTAAACTAACTTCCGCTCCCCAGCCTTTGGTACTGGGATTGTAGGTGCCGGTAGCACAAAGTTGAATAAGAAAAAGGTTGATATCTAATCCCCCGGCAAACATCACTGCCCAGTCGTTGATGGTAACTTTAGCAGAAGGACTGAAATCTGTGGGAAGACCATTTTCTAGTTGTGCTGTTAGACTTCCCTTTGTTTCATAGTACGCGTTTTGGTACCAGAGGGACGTTCGAAGGAAAGGAGTGAGGATTAAAAGGGTTTTGGAAATTCCCACGTCGAATCCAACGGAATGAACCCGAGTATCCAAGGAAAGGCCTCCGTTGATTACTAATTTTTGGTTAGAAAAGTCTTGGGTAAACTCTTCCAGGGTATATTTAAAGTGGATTCCGGAATACACGTATCCGACACCTAGAGAAATGGTAGGGAACCAACCTTTTTCTTTCAATATATCTTTACGAACCCGGATACCAAAATTCATCAGATCCGCTTCAAGTTCGTCGGTTGAAAGGACTCCTTTAGGTACGCCAATACCGGTAAAAATAAAATCAAGGCCGATGATCCTGAGTCCAAAGGCCAGTTTTGCCGTGGGATATGGAAAGATATTCTCAGATTTGTCATATAAATCCCTTGCCGTTCCAGAAGAGGGTACCGCATCGTCTATTAGTTTATATACATTCAGCATTTCGAACTCAGGATTATTAGGGTTTCGGAACTTGTAGATTCCATCGGAAAATACAGCTCCTGTAGTAATAGCCACATAGAAGAAATCTCCTTCCATGGAAGCTACCCCGATACCTGTACCAGCAAGGTCATTTTGTTGTACGAAGGGCATGACTTCCCGCCCTATTAAGAGCATGAGTTTAGAGAAATCCCGTTCTAGCGGGGCAAATTGCGCAAATAGACCTGAGCTGGCACTTGCCAATACTAGAATGATTGCAAATATTCGTTTTTTCATCGTCACCTCCGAGGTATCAATGTATAGTGTATATCAAAACTTACTAGACTTCCAGATGTAATCCTCTTTTCTTGCGTCTTTTCGCTAAAATCAGTACACTGGTCGTATGTTTGCCACCATCGTAAATTGCATCACCGTGTTCATCGGCTCGATGCTGGGTCTCTTTCTCCATGCGAAGATCAGTGAAGAGTTCAAGGAAACAGTTTTTACGGGGGTTGGATTGTTTACCCTGATCGTGGGAATCGCGATGGCTCTGAAATCCGAACGAATGGTGTATCTGGCCCTGTCCATTGTTTCGGGGGGACTATTAGGGAACGCGTTGGATATCGAAGGAAAGATCCTTGCTTTTGGAGAATGGTTGAAACGTAGGTTTGCCAGGGATAATAGCAAACACGATTTCGCGTATGGGTTTCTTAACGCATCGGTCCTGTTCTGCGTGGGAGCCATGACCCTCGTGGGGGCATTCAAAGCGGGAGCCGAGGGGGAATATACCCTTATCCTTACAAAGTCAGTGATGGACGGGTTCATGGCCATTCTTCTCACGGCAGCTCAGGGAATAGGAGTGGCGTTCTCCATCATCACGATTTTAGTGTATCAAGGAGGGCTAACCCTCCTAGCTGGGTTCGTGAAACCCTTTGTGACCCCTCTGGTTCTTTCCGAGCTTACTGGTGTTGGGGGAGCCCTGGTCATGATGATCGGGTTCAATCTATTGAGCCTGCGGAAAATAAAAACTGGGAACTTTCTTCCCGCATTGGTAATCGTTCTGGTTTTGCTTGCCCTTGAACCGTATCTACCGAAGCTTTGAGGATCATTAGAATGCGAAGGAAAGATAAAGAAATTCAGGATCCTTCGATCATCGAATCGATCCTCGCGACGAACCAAGTGCTTCGTGTGGCATGGATGACGGAGGAGGGTCCCTATCTTCTCCCATTGAACTATGGGTATCGGGAAGGAAGGTTATATATCCACTCGGCTAAAGAAGGAAGGAAGATCGAAGTCTCCAAAGCCTACCCCAAGGTTTGTTTCGAAGTGAGCGATTCGATCCAGGTGTTGCAAGCAGATACTCCCTGTGGGTTCACCACCAGGTACAGATCCGTGATAGGGATGGGAAGGATCCGTATTGTTTCAGATCCATACGAAAAAGAGGTAGGCCTTTCCATCATCATGGAGCAGATTACGGGAAAAACGGGATGGAAGTTCCTCTCGGAGATGATGGATCGTTTGGTGATCCTGTGCATCGATATAGAAACTTTATCAGGTAAAAAATCCAAGATCTAGGGGAGTTGGAATGGATGCGTGGATAGTGGGAATCGTCTTTGTCGCTGTTTTTGGGCTGGTGCTCTATAGAAAGATACCCATTCACTATGTCTCATTGGCAGGTGCTACAATCCTAATCATCACAGGAATCGTCCCCCTTGGCGTAGCTCTAGGCAATAGTGTCGAATGGGAAGTGTTATTCATCTACTTTGGGTATGGGATGCTGAGTGTGCTGCTGCAGGAAAGTATGCTTCCCCGCGCGTTGGCTGATGCGATCATTCCCCGGGTTCGGTCTGAAAATGAGTTGATTTTTTACTTAAGCGCGGTAGCTGCGTTGCTTTCCAGTTTTATGCCGAATCCTGTGGTCGTACTCATGGTGGCCCCCCTAGCCCTAGATGTGGCAGATCGATTGAAGCGATCTCCCTTCCCCTATCTCGTGAGCATAGCGATTTCTTCCAACGTGGTTACCACCGTCACCATGGTGGCAGACCCTCCTTCCATCATTCTCGCAATGACCACCAAGATGTCCTTCATCGACTTCTATTGGTTCCAGGGTAGACCGGGTTTAGGAACGCTTTCGGTGGCGGGAGTAATAGTGGCACTCTTTTCTTTATTGATCTTGAACAAGAAACTGAACGCCCCTCTTCATATCGAGGTAGAAACCTACCGTGCGCCTAAGGGCTCTGTAAACCTGTTCATCTTAAGTTTTCTGATTGGGATTGGTTCGTTGATTCTTAAACGTTGGGTTTCCCCCCTCACCCTCATGGCAGGTTTGGGGGTAGTAGCTTCGCTGGTATTCATTTTGGATGGCAAGATCGCTTCGTCTTACCGAGGAACCCTTCCCCCCTTTCAGTTGGGGCCCACCTCAGTCTTTGTTCTGAGCATCTTTGCGTTAATCCTGGCCCCCCAAGACCCTCCCCCTGGTGTCGCTGGCTTTATCAGTTGGCAGGGCTGGATCGGTTTAGGGCTTGGTCTGATCTGCATCGCTACCATGGGTAAGAAAGCAGCTAGAGAGGTAAAAGAGTACGATTGGGAAACCACGCTGTTTCTCCTCGGGATTTTCATTGTGGTGGACTCGGTGGACCGGGTTGGCATCCTATCGGACATGGTGAAGGCTTTGATGCAAGCTGGATTCCGGGATCCTTTCTGGGTATTCATGCTAGTCACATGGTTGAGCGTGGCCTTATCGGCTTTCATCGATAACGTTCCCTACACGGTACTGATGATTCCCGTTTGCGGATACTTTGCCAAGACGTTGGGGATCAATCCTCACTACCTTTACTATGGGATGCTCATTGGCACGGGAATTGGTGGGAACATTACTCCTGTGGGCGCTACAGCGAACGTTTTGGCTTGCGGCATGTTAGAAAAGCGAGGGATCAAGATCCACACTCTCGAGTTCATGAAGCTGAGTGTTCCATTCTCCATATCTGCAGTCCTATCCGCCCAAGTATTGATTCATCTGTTCTGGTATCGCTAGAGAATTGAATCAGAGTTTTCCTTTCTATTGTTTTAATCAGGTAGATGGGAGTATGATTGTAAGGAGGTGGTATGGCCATAAGCCAGCCAATTGAGGAAAAGGTGAACGAACTGGAAAACGCCATTCGAGAACTCGTCTACCTACAGCACAAGAATGAAATGCAGATCCACCAGCTCACGGTGGAAATGAAAGAGTTTAAAGACGAAATGAAAGAATTTAAGGACGAGATGAGGGCATTTAAGGATGAGATGAAGGTTTTCAAAGATGAGATGAAGGACTTTAAAGATGAGATGAAAGTTTTTAAGGATGAGATGAAAGACTTCAAAGACGAGATGAAGATTTTCAAAGACGAGATGAAGGTTTTCAAAGATGAGATGAAAGACTTCAAAGACGAGATGAAGATTTTCAAAGACGAGATGAAGATTTTCAAAGATGAGATGAAAGACTTCAAGGATGAAATGAAAGACTTTAAAGATGAGATGAAAGGCTTCAAAGACGAGATGCTAGACTTTAAGGACGAGATGCAGGAAGAGAACAGGCGGATGAATAAGCGGTGGGGAGAGTTGTCTAACAAAATGGGCACCATTGTGGAGGATCTTGTATATCCTGCCATCAATCCTTTACTTGCGAGATATTTCGATCTGGAACCTATCGAGACAGCTATCCGGGTTCGAAGAAAGAAGGGCCCTTTATCAGGTGAGTTTGACGCACTGGCGATTTGTGAAGATAGAGTATTTTTCTTCGAAGTAAAAGCAAGTCCCAGAAAGGAATACATAGAAGAATTCTTGAATCGGCAGATACCATTGTTTCGAAACCTGTTCCCGGAACACGCGAACAAGAAGGTCATACCCATTTTTGTTGCTCTAAGATTCGAGGACCCCTTGGTGAAGGAATGCACCTCTTGCGGTGTATATGCAATGGCATACCGGGAATGGGACTATATGGACCTTTTGAACTTCGAAGACCTCAAGCAGTATTACAAAGTTTAAGTGAAGTTTGATTTTTCAATCTCCGTTGGAAGGAAAGGGATTCTTCGCATCCTCCAACGTATCGATAGGATTTTCGCTCCGTTCGATGGGACATGGCTTTATGTTCCAAATCTCCTCTGCATACTGCTGGATGGTACGATCCGAAGAAAACCGGCCAGAATGCGCGACATTGATAATGGCCTTCCGGTTCCATTCCTCCTGATTCGCGTATACCTGGGAGATCTTAGCCTGGGCTTCGGCATAGCTTGGCAAGTCGGCTAGGTTCAGGTACCGGTCATGATGGAGCAGCATCTCTTTTAGGGGATCAAAAATACCAGGTTCGTTGATGTTGAAATACCCTGAAAAAACAAGATCCAACGCTTCCTTGATTTCTGGATCTTTTGCATAGAACTCTTCGCCATTATAGTGTTTGGAGAGTTCCAAAGCCTCTTCGGCTCTCAATCCGAAGATGAAGATGTTCTCGAGGCCAACTTCTTCTGCGATTTCAATATTAGCGCCATCCAGAGTTCCGATGGTGAGGGCCCCATTGCACATGAACTTCATGTTCCCCGTTCCGGAAGCTTCCGTTCCTGCCAAAGAGATCTGTTCGGATACTTCCGCCGCAGGGAGGAGCTGTTCAGCTAAGGTAACTCGATAGTTGGGAAGAAAGTAGACCTTTAACTTGTCTTCCATATCGGGATCGTTATTGATCACTTGGGAGAGGTTATTGATGAATTTGATGATGAGTTTCGCCATCGCATATCCGGGAGCCGATTTTCCCCCGAAGAAGAAAGTCCGGGGGATGAATCCCGCGGTGCCTTTCTGCTTTAATTTGTTGTATAGGTATACTATGTGAAGGGCGTTTAGGAGTTGTCGCTTGTATTCATGGATCCGTTTTACCTGGAAATCAAAGATCGTTTCGGGATCGAGGATCCAACCATAGGCATCGGAAAGCTGAGCCGCAAAGGTTTCCTTTGCCTTTCGCTTTACTTCTCTGAATTTAGCTCGGAAGCTTGCATCTTCTGCAAGGGGAACTAGTTTTTTCAATTCCCCCATGTCCAAAATCCATCCAGGCCCAATGGCTTCGGTAATGAGGGAGGCAAGGCCTGGGTTCGCTTTTAAGAGCCATCTTCTATGGGTAATGCCATTGGTTTTGTTATTGAACCGTTGAGGATAAATGGATGCAATATCTGGCACAAGGGTGCTTTTCAACAATTTCGTATGTAAGGCAGCGACTCCGTTGGTGGAATGGGATCCCACTATGCAGAGGAAGGCCATCCGGATCTGTTTAGGCTCTCCTTCTTCAATAAGGCTTACCGTACGGAGTTTCTCGGGATTTCCCCGAAATCGGATGGCGGCTTCCTTCAAGAACTGGTTGTTGATCTCATAGATGATCTGCAAGTGCCGGGGGAACAACTTTTCGAACATGGGGAGGGGCCATTTTTCCAGTGCTTCGGGCATAAGGGTATGGTTGGTGTACCCAAAGGTTCGTACGGTAATATCCCAGGCAGTTTTCCAATCCATCCCCTCCTGATCTAGAAGGATCCGCATCAGTTCCGGGATCGCCATGGAGGGGTGTGTGTCGTTCAGCTGGATGGCCACGTATTTGGGAAAGTCTTTCCAAGGATTCCCCGAATTCTTGAACCTCCGAATGATGTCCCATAGGGAACAGGCTACGAAGAAGTACTGCTGCCGGAGACGCAGCTCTTTCCCCAAATATTGGGTATCGTTGGGATAGAGGACTTTCGTGAGATTCTCGGCATTTACCTTTTCGCTGACTGCTTCCACATAGTCTCCCTCGTTGAACTCTTGTAAGTCGAACTCTTGGGGAGCCCTAGCAGCCCAGAGGCGGAGGGTATTTACCGTTTTCCCCCCATACCCCACAATGGGGATGTCATAGGCAATACCGTACACGATCTGTGTGTCCACCCAATGGGAAACCCAGCGGCCATTTTCCAGGAGCTTTTCCACCCTACCTCCGTAATTTACCGGCACACAGAGGTCAGGTCGCTCGATCTCCCAGGGGTTTCCTCCTCGAAGCCAATCGTCGGGGTGTTCTACCTGCCATCCATTTTCGATTTCCTGTCGAAAGATTCCATAATCGTACCGAAGGCCGTATCCAAAGGCGGGGAGCTCCATTGTGGCAAGGGAATCGCTAAAGCAAGCGGCTAGACGGCCCAATCCCCCATTCCCTAAACCCGCGTCCACCTCCTGTTCCTCTAACATCTCCCACTTGTATCCCAAGTTCTTCAGGGCTTCTTTAACGGGCCCTTCGATACCCAGATTGATCACATTCGTTCCCATCAATCGTCCTATGAGCCATTCGAGGGACAGGTAGTACACCCGTTTCACGTTCTTGCTATGATGAGTCTGTTGGGTCTTGATCCACTGGTTGATCAGTCGGTCCCGGACTGCATAGGCAAGGCTCATGAATCGATCATGATTGGTAGCCGTGTACTTATCTACCCCAAGTGTATACTTGAGGTGCTCGGCAAAGCCCCAAGCAATCGATTCTGCATCGAGGCCTTGCCGGGAGGTGATCTTTTTTGCTTCCAGGCAAGGGTCATTGTTCTTTTCCGATCTTTGGGTATCCATTCGGTTCTACCCTCCTTCCCCAAACGGGGTTATAGATTTTCTTCGTGTTCATCGAGGATGTGAATGCATACAGGATCCTCTTGAACTACATCGAGGGTCCGAATTTTTTCCAACGCTTTCCGTAGATTCTTCTCTTTGGCTTTATGGGTGATGATCACAACTGGAGCAATGGAAGGTTTTGCCAAATCTTCGGGTATTTCCTTTTGTAGGACCGAGGCAATGCTTATGTTGTTTTTCCCCAACACGGACGCGATCTTGGCAAGTACTCCCACGGTATCGGTAACCATGAATCGCAGGTAGAAACGGGAAACCAATTCATCGGGGCTCACTTGTTTTGCCCGGGGGGTCCGATCTGGCCAGATACGGAGGGACTGAAAAAAGGCTCGCTGGGTACCCAGGGCCGCACTAACAATATCCGCCACCACTGCCGACGAGGTAGGGGAGCCTCCCGCACCTCTTCCGTAGTACATGGTATGTCCCGTGGCATGGCCATACACGCTGATCGCGTTGAAAGGCCCCGATACCCACGCTAAGGGATGCTGACGGGAGATAAAGGCTGGTCGTACCCGCAAGCATACCCCTCCGTTCAAGCGGGTAGCAACTGCCAGGAGTTTTATAATGTAGCCTAGTTCATTCCCATACTGGATATCTAGGGTCTGCAAGGTGTCTATCCCTTCTACGGGAATGGCTTCCAGAGTGAACCGTTGGCCAAAGGCAAGGGATGCTAGAATGGTGAGTTTATGGGCCGTATCCATTCCCGATACGTCAAGGGTGGGGTCGGCCTCGGCTAATCCAGCCTGCTGAGCCTCCTTTAGTGCTTCCTTGTAGCTGATTCCTTCCTGGGTCATCTGAGTGAGGATATAGTTGCAGGTTCCATTCACAATACCGTACAGAGCGTCGATACGGTTGGCAATGAGCCCATCGTACAAGGCTCGGATAATAGGAATCCCACCTCCACAGCTCGCTTCGAAGCTGAGGGTAACCCTGTTTTGCCGGGCTACTTTCAGTAATTCCGGCCCTGCATGAGCTAAGAGAGCCTTGTTGGCGGTTACCACATGTTTACCCGCATTCAAAGCCCGTAGAATAATATCTTTGGCGACTGTCGTTCCGCCCACCAATTCGACCACGATGGACACTTCTGGATCGGCCAACACCTTGTCTAGATTCTTTTCGAAAAGGGAAGGGTTTAATCCTAGTGCTTCTGCCCTTCGGAAATCCATGTCAACGATATATTTCAGCTGGAGAGAAAGACCTGTGCGTTCTTGTAGAAGGGATCGATCCTGAGTAAGGCGCAGAGCTACTGCCCCCCCTACTGTTCCGCATCCCACGATGGCAATTGATACGTTCAATGGCTGTTTCCCCATGTCTCCTCCTTAACGAGGGTATCCTATTTCAGCAGGGTATGAGTGTCAACGGCGGAAGAACCGTTATTTACACCCGATGGGAATCCCACTATACTATCCTTTCGCTATGCGGATACGATACAATGCCCCCGTTACCCTGAACTTTACCCTTCTATCCTTCATCATCCTTCTATCGGATACACTGTTCCATACAGGATTCATCGCAAATCTTTTCTCGGTTCCGGGAAGGGGAGTCTTTCAGTTTTCCAACCCTTTTCATTACATCCGGTTGTTCACCCATGTGGTAGGCCATGTGAACTGGGCGCATTTTTTGGGAAACTTCGCCCTTCTTCTTCTTTTAGGCCCCATTCTGGAAGAAAAGTACGGTTCAGCCTCGCTCTTTTTCATGATGCTGGTGACGGCGTTCATTACGGGGTTATTGAATGTGCTGTTCCTTCCTACCGGACTTCTGGGAGCGAGTGGAATCGTGTTCATGATGATCATCCTGGTAAGTTTTACCAACATCAGGCAGGGGGAAATCCCCGTCACTTTTCTATTGGTGCTTACTATTTACCTCGCGGGAGAAGTGATCCGGTCTTTTCAGAACAATAGTATTTCCGAGTTTGCCCATATCGTGGGAGGAGCCTGTGGAAGTATCTTTGGTTTCGTAAAGCCTGCGCGTTCGAAATCCACTAGTGCCAAGGGATGAGGAGTTGTTATGTTCGATAAGTTGGAAGCCCTAGAGGCAAGGTACCGGGAGTTGGAAATCATGATCAGTGATCCAGAGCTTCCCAAGGACCGCAAGAGGTACAAAGAGGTACTCCAAGAGCACGCCCATCTTTCCAAAATCGTTCAGACCTACGAAGAATACAAGAAGATGCGAAACCGCTTGGAAGAAACCGAGACCCTGCTGGAACAAGAGAGGGATCCAGAGCTCCGGAACCTAGCCAAAGAAGAGGTGGATCAGATTCGTCTTCGCCTGTCCGAGGAAGAGAAAAAGTTGAAGGAACTCTTGGTGCCCCGGGACCCTCGGGACGACAAGAATGTGATCATGGAGATTCGGGCCGGAACAGGTGGGGAGGAAGCGGCCCTCTTTGCAGCGGATCTTTTTCGAATGTATACCCGGTATGCGGAAGCAAAGGGTTGGAAGGTGGAACTGATGGATGCCAATGAAACGGAATTGGGAGGGTTCAAGGAAATCATCTTTTCCGTTTCCGGTTCGGGCGCCTATGGGGATTTACGGTACGAAAGCGGTGTGCATCGGGTCCAGCGAGTCCCTGTGACGGAAGCGGGAGGACGGATCCATACCTCGGCCGTGACGGTAGCGGTTCTTCCGGAAGCGGAGGAGACGGAGGTAGAGGTTCGGCCAGAAGATCTTCGGATCGACGTGTTCCGGGCTTCGGGCGCAGGGGGACAGCATGTGAATAAAACCGAATCCGCCGTACGGATCACCCACCTGCCCACAGGCATTGTAGTGACTTGTCAGGATGAAAAATCCCAGCACAAGAACAAGGCCCGGGCATTGCGGGTGCTTCGAGCCCGGCTTTACGAGATGGAGGAACAGAAGAGACTCCAGGAGGAATCAGCCATCCGGCGGAGTATGGTGGGATCGGGTGATCGCTCGGAACGTATCCGGACGTACAACTTCCCCCAGAACCGAGTCACCGATCATCGGATTAACCTCACTCTTTATAAGCTCGATTCTGTGCTGGAAGGAGATTTGGGGGAAATCATCGAGGCGCTGAAACTCTCCGAGCGGGAGGAAGCGTACAAGACTCAGTTGCAATGACCATTCGTCAAGCGTTGCTCAATGCCCGGGATCTGTTCCGTCATCAAGGGTTGGAAACACCCTTTCTCGACGCTGTGGTGTTGCTTTCGGCTTGCACGGGGATGGATAAAGCCAAGATCCTGGCAGCTTATGGGGAAGAGCTTTCCAAAGAAGCGGAGGAATGTTTTCACGAAGCGGTGCATCGGAGACTGTCGGGACTTCCCGTTTCCTACATTCTCCGACGGAAAGAGTTCTTCGGTCTGTCCTTCTACGTGGATGAACGTGTGCTGGTTCCTCGTCCTGAAACCGAAATCCTGGTGGAAAGAGCCTTGCGGATCCTCAAGGAAGATTCCTCTATCCGCAGGATCCATGATGCCTGTACGGGAACGGGTTGCATCCCTATCAGCCTGGCCGTTCATCTTCCAAAGGTAGTTCCGGGCAGGGAAGTAGAGATTTCTGCCTCGGATCTATCGGAAGATTCCTTAGAGGTATTCCGGATCAACTGCCTTCGTATCCTTGGCTACACCCTACCCCATACGGTGAGCGATCTACTTGCCAACGTGGAAGGCCCCTTCGATATGATCACTGCCAATCCTCCCTATATTGAAACTGCGGAGGTGGACCGTATGATGGCTTCGGGTTGGCCTGAACCACGACTTTCCCTGGATGGGGGGGAGGATGGGATGAGGTTGATAGATCCTCTGATAAAACAGGCTCTGGAAAGGTTACGAGAAAATGGTTATCTTTTATTAGAAGGAGCGGATTCCCAGGCAGAGGCCATCCAGCAACGGTTATACTTCCAAGGATACAGTTCGGTAGAGATCCTCCATGATCTAGCGGGTCGTAAGCGGGTGGTAGTGGGACGCAAAGGATAGAAACATGCACCGCATGGTGGCGCGGGTAGAACAGTTCGAACAAAAGCTGACGTTCTATTCCGAGGAAGAGAAACAAAAAATTTTAGAGGCTGCCCGATGGGCGATGGAACTTCATAAGGACCAGCTCCGGGCCAGTGGGGAGCCTTTTTTTATCCACCCCTTACAGGTGGCAGAAATCCTTGTGGATCTTCGGATGGATAGTGAGTCGGTAATTGCCGCCTTGCTGCACGATGTACTGGAAGACACCGACGTACGGAGGGAAGAATTAAGGCAGCGTTTCGGGAAAGAAGTGGAACAGCTGGTGAACGGAGTCACCAAGATTTCCGTCTTGCGGGCCAAGAGTAAATCCATTCAACAGGCTGAATCGATCCGAAAGATGCTGTTTGCCATGGTGAAGGATATCCGGGTGATCCTGATCAAGCTGGCGGATAAGCTTCACAACATGCGAACCCTCGAATACTTACCGGAATCGAAACGGAAAGAGATTGCGGAAGAGTGCCTCGATATCTATGCTCCCTTGGCATCCCGGTTGGGGATCGGATGGATCAAGATCGAGTTGGAGGATCTGTCCCTCAAGCATCTTCACCGGGACATCTACGATCAGATCAAAGCGTTTGTGGTGGCAAAGAAGGAACAACGGGGAGAGTACCTCCGAAGAATGCAGGATCGGATCATAGAAGCGGCGAAGGCTGAAGGGATCCCCGTACAGGTGGAGAGTCGGGCGAAACACTTCTATTCCATCTTCACCAAGATGAAAAAACGAGGCAAGCAACTAGAAGAGATCTACGACCTTCTTGGAATCCGGATTCTTTGTGAGACCCAGAGCGATTGTTACGTGCTATTGGGAATCGTACACCGGTTGTGGAAACCCATCGAAGGACGGTTCAAGGACTATATCGCCATGCCAAAGGCGAACAAGTATCAAAGTCTCCACACTACCGTGATGGGCGATGGAGGAAGGTTGATCGAAATCCAGATTCGCACGGAGGACATGCACCAGACCGCCGAACATGGGATCGCAGCTCACTGGCTCTACAAGCGGGGCACTAGCACGGAACTGGTACGGGCCGAGGATCTTCCCATCATTAACCGACTGAAAAGTTGGAACGGTATTAGGATTTCTTCTGGAGAGTTCCTCAATGAGATAAAGGGAGAAATACTGAAGGATTCGATCTATGTGTTCACTCCCAAGGGAGACGTGGTCGAACTGCCCAAAGGAGCCACACCGATCGACTTTGCCTACCATATCCATACCGATATCGGCGACCACATCTATGCGGCCAAAGCCGATGGGGTGATCATTCCCCTGAAAGCAGAGTTAAAGAATACCCAGATGGTGGAAATCCTCACGAGTCCTCAGGCGCATCCCCATCTTGCTTGGTTACGGTACGTGAAAACCGCCCGGGCTCGGTCCAAGATCCGCGCCTGGCTTAAGAAGAACGATGCCAGCCTTATCATCGATCGGAATATCGTGGCTAAGAAAAAGCCCGACATGGCAGCTCATCCTCAATCCCGACAGAAACCGGAAAAATCCAAGGAAGAGGTGGATCGGAGAGAGGATGTAAAGAAGATCGGGGTACGGATCGGGGCGGATCGGAACATGCTGATCAACCTGGCAGGATGCTGCAACCCAGTAACGGGGGACGACATCGTTGGGTACGTTTCCAGGGGGCGAGGCATTATCGTCCATAAACGGGATTGCTCTAACCTCAAGTTCATTCCGGATTTTCAGGAACGAGCTATCGAGGTGGAATGGGAAACCGTATCGCCCAAAGCGACCCGACAGTTCCAGGTTACTGCCCGACGGACGCTGGATCTATTTTCCGAAATCGAAGGGGCGGTGCGAAAGTTCAAGGGACATTTAATAGCCGGTCGAGTGGATGAGGATGGGCCAGATCGACTGATTGCCCATTTCACCATGGAACTAGACCAGAAGGAGGACTTCGGAAAGGTGATCAAGAGCATCCGGACCATTCCCTCTATTCTCACGATCCAAGATATGCCTCTGGAAACCCGATCGGACGATACCGATTAATTTCCATATACACCTAAAATCTACCCTCCTAGAAATAGGACTGTTTTACTAATAATATTTGACATTCTTCATAGGCTTTTCTACATTTAAGGGAGGAGGAAACAATGGCAACCATTACACTAAAAGGAAATCCTATTCATACCTGCGGGCAACTCCCGAAGGTGGGGACAATAGCACCCGATTTTGTGTTAGTAAAAGCAGATCTCTCCGATGTTTCATTAGCCAATTTCAAGGGCAAGAAAAAAATCCTCAATATCGTGCCTAGCCTGGATACGGGAGTGTGTGCAGCTTCGGCCAAACGGTTCAACGATGAGGTAAAAAAGTTGAAGGACGTGGTGGTCCTTACTGTCAGCATGGATCTCCCCTTTGCCCAGGATCGGTTCTGCAAGGCAGAGCACATCGAAAATGTGATCACCCTTTCAGACATGCGTAAAAAGGATTTTGGCAAACGGTATGGGGTTGAGATCGTGGATGGTCCTTTGGCGGGATTGTTGAGTCGAGCCATCGTCGTTTTGGACGAGAACGATACAGTGGTGTACACCCAGCAGGTACCTGAAATTGCTCAGGAACCAGATTACGAAAAAGCGTTAGCCGCTGTGCGATGAGTTCGAGAGCTCTAGGCCGTGGTCTGGAGGGGCATTGAATCTCCATATCGCTCTGCTAGAGCCTGAGATTCCTCAAAATACAGGAAACATTGCGCGCACCTGTGCGGCATTAGGCGCGATTCTTCATTTGATCGAACCGCTGGGTTTTTCTCTGGAGGATCGGTACCTTAGGCGAGCGGGTCTAGACTATTGGCCCTTCGTCCAGCTTCAGATCCATTCAACCTTGGACTCCTTCCTGGGAATATGCAATCTGGATCATCTGTACCTTGCTTCCCGAAGAGGGGCGCGGTTGTATACGGAGTATCGATACCCTGATCCCTGCTATTTTCTTTTAGGGAAAGAATCTACGGGCTTACCTCAAGAAGTTCTAGATCGGTTTCCCGATCGAGTAGTTCGGATCCCTACTAGGGAAGGTATACGATCCCTCAACATATCCAGTGCAGCAGCCGTGTTAGCCTACGAGTATGCCCGACAAAAGGGGTTCCTAGGGTTGTAGAAATCTCGATTGAGTGGTTTCCCTGTTTTCGATAGAATACCCCCATGGAAAAGATCGGAATCATTGGGTTTGGGAACATGGGGGAAGCCTTTGCCGCAGGACTAAGAGCCCGGCTTCCTGAAAAAAAACTAGTAGTAGTGGAAAAACTGCCCACCCGAGCAGGAGTGGCAAGAGATCGGTATAAGGTCCTGGATTGCACGGGAGACTGGGTACAATTCTTTTCTCATGCGGATGTAGTGATCCTGGCGGTCAAACCGCAGGATGCCGATTCCTTATTACGAGAGATTTCTTCCTATTCCCAGGGGAAACGCTTCATTTCTATCATGGCGGGAAAACAGCTATCCTTTCTGCAAACGCATCTCCATACGCCCTACCTTTCCCGTTTCATGCCTAATCTCGCGGCCATGCACGGGAAGGCGGCGATCGGAGTGTCCTTCCCTGAAGGATCTTCTACCCCTTCGCCGGAGATGGAATCCTTTAGAGCGGAATGTTTACAGATCGCCGAGGCGGTAGGGAAACCGATCCAGATTCCAGAACGCCTGATGCCCATGATGACGGGGCTTTCAGGATCGGGGATCGCCTTTGTGTTCCAGTTCATCCATGCCATGGCACTGGGTGCTGTAAAGACAGGGTTTGGATACCCCGCCGCTTTGGAAACTACCCTACAGGTCATGGAGGGAGCGGTAGAAGTACTTCGGAAGACGGGAGAATCTCCTTCCGCATGGATTACTCGGGTGACATCTCCTGCGGGGACGACCATCGAAGGATTACAGGTGTTGGAAGAAAATGCCTTTACAGCGACCGTTATGGGAGCGGTGGAAGCGGCTAGTAGAAGAGCCAAGGAATTGGAAGGAGTATAGCGAACATGGTGGATCTGAAATTCATAAAAGAAAACCTGGAGGCGGTAAAGGAGAATATTCGTAACCGCTACATGCAGGCTGATGCCGAACTGGTAGTCCGACTGTACGATGAACGAAACGCTCTCATCGCTCAAGTAGACGCCCTCAGGGCCCAGCGAAACGAGAATGCCCAGAAGATGAAGGGGAAATTATCCCCCGAGGAACGAGCGAACCTAATTGAAGAAGGGAAAGCCCTAAAGGCTCGAATCGCAGATCTGGAAGAAAAATTGGCAGAGAAGGAAAAGGAACTCTATAAAGAAGCGGCAAAGATCCCAAACATGGCCCATCCCGATGCTCCTGTGGGCAAGGAAGACAAAGACAACCTGGAGATTCGCCGGGTAGGCACTGTCCCTCGTTTTAGCTTCAAGCCGAAGGATCATGTGGAGCTGGGAGAGTTGCTGGATATCATCGATTTCGATACCGCTACCCGAGTCGCAGGAACAAAGTTCTACTATCTAAAGAACGAGGCGGTATTCCTCGAATTAGGTTTGGTACGGTACGCGTTCGATATCTTGGCAAAGCACGGGTTTCAACCCTTCATCACGCCTGATATTGCTAAAGAAGAGATCGTGGAAGGGATCGGATTCAATCCCCGTGGCCCGGAGAGTAATATCTATACCATCGAAGGAACCGATACCTGCCTTGTGGGAACGGCAGAAATAACCCTAGGCGGATACTATGCGGATACGATCCTGGACGCCTCTCGGTTGCCTATACAGATGGCGGGCCTTTCCCACTGTTTCCGACGGGAAGCGGGAGCAGCAGGGCAGTTCTCCAAAGGGCTGTATCGGGTTCATCAGTTCACCAAGGTGGAGATGTTCGTTTACTGTAGACCGGAAGAGTCGGATAGTTGGCACCAGAGACTATTAGCCATTGAAGAGGAAATCTTCTCTGGATTGGAGATCCCGTATCGGGTAGTCGACACCTGCACAGGAGACCTCGGGGCTCCTGCTTATCGAAAGTTCGACTTGGAAGCCTGGATGCCCGGCCGGGGGGAAGGGGGTGAATGGGGGGAGGTAACCAGTACCTCCAACTGTACCGATTACCAAGCTCGTCGGTTGGGGATCCGGTACAAGGAAGAGGGAAAGAATAGGTTCGTGCACATGTTGAATGGGACGGCCATTGCGGTATCGCGAGGAATCATCGCAATTCTGGAGAATTTCCAGGAAGCGGATGGCTCGGTTCGGATCCCTCAAAAACTTGTTCCGTATACGGGATTCGATCGGATCCGCCCCAAACACTGAGTTCAAGGATACATGAAGGTAGGAGATACGAGTCAGGAGTCGGCATGCGGAAACCATTGGTTTTAGCCGAGATCGGAACTTCCCATGGAGGAGATTTGGGAAGGGCAAAGGAACTCATTGCAGCCGCTGCCGAGGCTGGTGCGGATGGAGCAAAGTTCCAGGCGGTGTATGCGGAGGAAATCCTCCATCCCAAGAGTGGCTTTGTAGATCTTCCAGGGGGGCGGATACTCCTTTTCGACCGATTCAAGGCTTTGGAACGGCCGCTAGAGTTCTATGCGGCCCTGAAGGAAGAAACCGAAGCGAAAGGGCTTTGGTTCGTCTGTTCTCCCTTCGGAATCCGTAGCGCGCGGATTCTGCAGCAGATCGGAACAAAAGTTCTCAAAATAGCTTCACCGGAATTGAATCATTATCCTCTTCTGGAAGAGGTGGCAAGTTACCGTGTGCCCTTGCTGATTTCTACCGGAGTATCTACCTTGGGCGATATCGAACGGGCTCTTTCGGTACTTCAGGAACGTGTCTCGGAGAAGGAAGAGGGAGTCCCTTCGAAAATACCCTTCACGCCCCTCACCCTTCTGCATTGCATTACCGCATATCCTGCTCCGGAGGAAGAGTACAACCTTTCCCTCCTGCCCAACCTCGAGGGCGTCTTTGGAGTTTCGGTAGGTGTTTCCGATCATAGCAGGGATCCCGTGTTAGTGCCTGTTCTGTCTGTCCTGGAAGGGGCGAGAGTGATCGAAAAGCATTTTACCCTCAATCAAAAGGGTTCAGGTTTGGATGATCCCATTGCTTTGAATCCGAGCGAGTTCCAAACGATGGTAATGGAGGTGCGCTCTGCGTTTCTTGAGGTACGGGCGGGAAGGAGGGCCCATGTGGTAGAAGCGTTGGAGGCAAGATATGGAAAAGATAGGGTAAGAAATGTGCTGGGGGATGGGGTAAAGCGTTTAGCTCCTTCCGAGAAGGGCAACTATCGAACCACCAACCGCTCAATCCATGCGCTTAGGGATCTTAGGAAAGGGGAGGTGCTTTCGGAAGAGAACTGCGCTCTCCTCCGAACCGAAAAAAACCTCAAGCCTGGGTTAGGCCCTGAGTTCTGGAGCGTAGTATTGGGGAAGCGCTTGGTGCGGGATGTAGAGGCAGGGGAAGGTATCCAGTGGGATGATGTACTCGCCTAGAGATGTCATTGTAAGGGATAAGTTGTTGGGTGTGTTGAACGAAATCGATTTTTTCAATAAAATTAGGCGCTCCTAATAAAGAACAGCTTTCCTAAGGAAAGGAAATAAAAGATGGGTGAAAAGAATCTAATGGGTCATGATTACACGATAGCCATTGTAGGTAATCCCAATAGTGGGAAGACCACCCTATTTAATCTATTAACTGGTGCCAATCAAAGAGTGGGAAACTGGCCGGGAGTGACAGTGGAGAAGAAGGAGGGCACCTTTCTATGTGGAGACAAACTGGTAAACCTGGTGGATCTTCCTGGAATTTATTCGGTTTCTGCTACCTCGGAAGATGAGAGGGTTGCGAGGGACTACCTTTTGTCTGGTGAAGCGAACCTTATCATCGATATCGTGGACGCTTCGAATATAGAACGGAACCTGTACCTGACGATTCAGCTCATCGAGATGGGACTTCCCATACTGTTGGTGTTGAACATGATGGATATCGCCGAGGAATCAGGGATCCGGATCGATTTGGATCATCTTTCGAAGCACCTTCAACTTCCTCTCGTGGGGGTCAATGGCACGGATCCAAAGTCTAAGGATGTTATCCTCCAGAAAGTACAAGTTCTGTTGGAAGACCCCCCTCGATCTACCTTTCAGGTTTCCTATGGCAACGAACTGGAGGATGCGATCGCGAGGTTACAGCCTGCATTGGAACCTTTGGCAGAGAAACTGCACATCACTTCTCGGTATGCCGCGATAAAACTGATCGAAGGGGATCCCTATGTAGAAGCAATCGTTCTCGCAGAAGGGATGGTAGAGCTAAAGATCCTAGAGAAGGAAAAAGAACGAATCCGGCAGGTGCTAAAGGATGAACCAGATACAGTGATTGCAGATGCTAGGTACGGAGCTATCCATGGGATCGTGAAGGATGTGACTCGAAAGGTCAAGCAAAAAGTAAGCCTCACGGAAAAGATCGACCGAATCGCCCTGCACAAAGTGTTCGGGATTCCCTTATTCCTCTTTGCCATGTATATGGTCTTCTTGATCACGATGAAATTAGGAGGAGCCTTCATCGACTTCTTCGATATTTTCTTTGGCACTCTTTTCGTGGATGGCGGCATGGCGATGCTTCGATGGCTAGGAGCCCCTCCTTGGGTGATTGCGGCTCTTGCCGGAGGGCTCGGTACGGGAATCCAGACAGTGGCTACCTTTATTCCAGTGATCTTCACTTTATTCTTTGCCCTTTCCATACTGGAGGATTCAGGATACATGTCTCGGGCCGCTTTCGTGATGGATCGCTTCATGAAATCCATTGGCCTGCCTGGAAAGGCCTTCGTGCCTTTACTAGTAGGATTTGGATGTACCGTGCCCGCTATACTGGGTACCCGCACCCTAGATAATCGACGGGATCGACTGATGACTATCTTCATGAGTCCTTTCATGTCCTGCGGTGCCCGGTTGCCTGTGTACGCCTTGTTTGCTGCTGCTTTTTTTTCCGAATCCGCAGGCATGGTAGTGTTTTCCCTGTACTTGGTGGGGATCCTCTATGCCATCCTTACAGGTCTTTTATTGAAGGCTACCGTGTTCCATGGGGAGCCCGCTCATTTCATCATGGAACTCCCTCCCTACCATAGACCTAGACTCAGACACATCCTGATCCACACCTGGTTACGGTTGAAGATATTTCTATTTAGAGCGGGTAAGGTGATTTTAGGCATGGTCTTGGTTCTGGGCTTGTTGAACTCCATGGGGTTTGGGAAAGAAGGAATCGGCTTTGGGTACGAGAACACGGAGCAGTCTCTTCTCGCTGTGGTAGGAAAAAAGATAACCCCTATCTTCGAACCCATGGGAGTCCGAAGGGAGAACTGGCCTGCCACCGTAGGGTTGTTTACTGGGATTCTGGCAAAAGAATCTGTGGTAGGCACCCTCAATAGTCTGTATGGGCAAACTCAAGCGGTGACGGAAAAAGGGGACGAAACGTTTGATCTGTGGGGAGGGATCCGAGCGGCTTTCGATTCCATTCTCACTAACCTTGCAAGCATAGGAGAAGCTTTACTGGATCCCATTGGATGGAAAACGGTAGAAGCGGCAAGGGAAACTCCCAAAGAAGGGAAAGGAGGGGGGGCCGAGGTTTTTGCTAGGCTTCGGAGTTCCTTTACTCCCGTTAGTGCCTTTGCTTACCTCTTGTTTGTTCTTCTCTACTTCCCTTGCGTTGCCGCCCAAGGAGCTGCCATTCGAGAACTAGGAAAGCGAGCGGGGATTGCCTTAGCCCTCTATATGACCATACTTGCTTGGGCAACCGCAGTATTGTACTATCAGATTCTGGAAGGTGGCGACTGGGTCTGGGTGGGTGCTGCAGTGGGAATGCTTTTCCTCATCTGGGCCGTATTCGCCCGTTTTGGGAAAAAGCTCCTTTCTCTTCAGGGGTAAGACAGGAGGTTCTGAATGGTTTCTCTTGAACAACTGGAAGCGTTGAAACAGTTCGATGGGCCCACTATTTGTAATGCTCTGGAGTTCTTTTCTCTCCGGCCTAAGACAACGGGATTCCTGAAACCCGGCATTCGGAAGATCTTCCCGACCGAGACAAGGGTAATTGGGTATGCTGTTACCGCCAAAATATCTGCTCTATATCCTCCCACGGAGGAGCAGAAACGCCTTCAAGAAGCCTACTACAAAGCGGTGTGGGAGACTCCCAAGCCAACGATCACTGTCATTCAGGATATAGATCCAGAACCTATCGGTTCTTTCTGGGGAGAAGTACAGGCTACCGTGCACCGGTATCTTGGGTGCTCCGCCGTCATTACCTCTGGGGGAGTGCGGGATCTAGACGAGGTTTCTGCCTTGGGGTTCGAGTATTTCGCCCATTGCGTCCTTGTATCCCACGCGTACGTACATTTGGAAGCTGTTCAATGTCCCGTCCACGTAGGGGGCATTACAGTGGAACCGGGCGTGATCGCATTCGCCGATAAACATGGGGTCGTTCTGATTCCAGAGGAGGTAGTTCCTTACTTGCCAGAGGCGTGTAAGGCCGCTCAAGAAGCGGAGTATCCCGTTCTTCACAACTGTAGGAAGGTAATGGAATCCTCCGGAACCCCAACAGAGGGAATCGGAAGGGGGACTGAACGCCTTGAGGCTTTAATGACATGGAGGAAAGAGATGGTGAAACGACGGGAAGAAGCCACGAAAAAGTTCACCTCTCTCCTCCGAAAGTCTTGAAGCGCCTCAGTTACTTCGCTTTTAACTTGTCTTTATATTTCCCGATCTGTTCTTTCTGTTTGGCTAAGAGAGCACTGCCTTCTTCTCTGCCCAGATAAAAGGGAACTTGGTCGTACGCTTTGGCAATATCTTGGGCATATTCCTGGTTGGTGGATGAGATTTTCTTAACGGCAGCGCTGAGTTTCTCTACAATAGGTGTTGGGGTTCCTTTGGGGAACGCAAAGAAGTAGTAGATCTCAAGGGCAACATCGTATCCCTGCTCTTTGCAGGTGGGAATTTCTGGGAAACGGGGATGCCGTTTTTCGTTGGTAACTCCTAGGGCGCGAAAGTCACCACTTTGAAGGAAGGGTTTCGTTGGCCCGTAAGGGTTAGGCACCACATCGATCTGCCCCCCTTTCAAGGCAGCATTTCTAGCAGTCGAGCTTCCAGCGTCCACCACGTTAAACTTTGCACCCGCATCCAAGAACTGCATCGCTAAGACGTAGGTGGTTCCCCCAATATCGGCCGCAAACTTGATCTCACCTGGTCGTTTGATCGAATCGTCCACCAAGTCCTTCAAAGTTTTCCAGGGAGATTTTGCATTAACTGCAATAACGTTCCCAGGGCTCATGGCGGCGATACAACTTAACTCGAAATCCTCTACTCCATAGGGAACCATTTCGGTAACCTGATTCACGATCATTGCCGTGTGGTAGAATAATACCGTATACCCATCAGGGGTAGCATCCTTCGCTTTGCGGCTACCGAGAGTTCCTCCAACACCTGCTACATTCACCACGACTACAGGTTGTCCGAGTTCTTTTTCTAGGTATTTTGCGTACGCACGAGCGTTGAAATCTGTGTCTCCCCCGGGATTGTAGGGTACGATTACCTGAATGGCCTTTTTGGGCCAATCGAGACCCGTAGATTCCTGTTTCCCGGCACCGATCAAGATACCTGATGCAACGAACAACCCAATGACGATAAACACGATTCGTTTCACTCTTTATCCTCCTTGGATAATATTGGTAACCATATGATACCTGATGTATCAGTATGCGTCAAGTTTAGATTGACAAACACCTGATGCATCAGCCATACTGTTCAACACAGGAAAAACAAACTAAGGAGATTCACAATGAACTTCATACCTAAAGGAATCCTACCCGCCATGATTACTCCCCTTACCAAAGGGGGGAAGGTGAATGAAAAAGCCCTGCGGAAACTGATTAAATATCTTCTAGATGGCGGCGTGCATGGTATCTTTGCCATTGGCACCACGGGAGAGTTCTATGCTCTGTCAGAAGAAGAGTATCGGGACGTGCTTACCATTACCAAGGATGAGGTGAAGGGGCGAGTACCTGTATACGCGGGGGCGAACCACATCACTACTCGGGGTAGTATTCGCCTAGCTCAGATCGCCGAAGAAGTAGGGGTCGATGCGCTTTCGGTGTTAACCCCCATGTTCATTAGCCCTAGCCAGGATCAACTGGTAAAGCATTTTACCGACATTGCCAAGAGCACTAAGTTGCCAATCCTTCTGTACAACAACCTTCCGAAAACGGGAGTGACGATCACGGCGGCCACCGCCGCTAAACTGGCCGAGATTCCCAATATCGTGGGGATCAAGGACTCTACGGGTGACATGACCCTCACGGCCGAGTATATCCGGCTGACCCGAGGGAAGAATTTCCATGTGATGATCGGACGGGACACGCTGATCCATGCCTGTCTATGCTATGGGGGAACAGGGGCGGTGGCCGCCTGTGCAAATGTGGCACCCCGCTTGGTGGCGGATATCTATGATAAGTTCATGGCTGGTGACCGGGCAGGATCGTTGGAAGCGCAGTTTAAGTTGGCTCCCTTGCGGATCGCTTTCAACCTAGGGACCTTCCCCACGGTAATCAAAGAGGCACTGGAACTTATTGGAATAGAGGCAGGTCCCTGTTTCGACCCGGTGGGACCCATGAGCGCTGAAGAACGGGAACAACTGAAAAAAATCCTGAAAGAAATGGGACTATTGTCATGAGGGAAGAACAAAACAAAGATCCTGTTCGGATTCCCATAAAAAGGCTGGAACAGGCGGCCTCCCGAGTGCTGCAAGCTGCGGGGGTGCCAAAACCGAGTGCGGATACGGTAGCGAAAGTCCTCCTTTTTGCCGACCAACGGGGAATCGAGTCCCATGGAATTTCCAAACTGCCAATCTATGTGAAACGAATCCAGGATGGAGGGATAGATCCTATAGCAATTCCCGCTGTCATCGGAGGTAAGGGTGCTATCGTGTGTATCGATGGAAAAAACGCGTTGGGCCCTGTGGCAGGCGTTTTCGGGATGGAGCAAGCCTTACAAGCTGCCCGTAACCATGGGATTGGGGTAGCTTCCGTACGGAACAGCAATCACTTTGGAGTCACCGCGTACTATTCCATGATGGCTCTTCCCGAGGGGATGATAGGTTTCGCGTTTAGTAACGCGAATCCCACCGTGGCGCCTTGGGGCGGGAAGCAGGCCCTGGTAGGCACCAGTCCTTTATCCATCGCCATCCCCTCCGCCTCGGGTCTACCCTTTGTGATCGATATGGCTACCACAACCGTTGCCCGGGGAAAGATCATCCTCTACGCTCGGAACAAGAAGCCCCTCCCCCCTGGATGGGCGTTGGATTCCGAGGGGAGGGAGACCACCGATCCGGAAGTAGCGTTGAAAGGCTTGCTTACCCCCCTCGGGGGTGCGAAAGGATCGGGGTTGGCTTTAACGATCGACATTCTCTGCGGAATGTTGTCAGGGGCCAAGTATTTAACGGAGGTAGGCCATCTGTACACAGGGACAGATAGGCCCCAGGGAATCGGACATCTATTCCTAGCTCTGCAGATTGACGCCTTTCTCCCCCGGAAGAGGTTTCTGGATGAAATGGATCGATACATAGAAAGAATCCATTCCTGTCCACGAGCGGAAGGGGTGGAACGGATCTATGTTCCGGGAGAAATCGAGTACGAATCTATGAAGAGGACAGAAAAGGAAGGCGTGGAAGTTTCTTCGGTGACTAGGGCTGAGCTTGTCCAGACTGCCAAAGCGGTGGGAGTAGATCCTTCCCTATTCAACTTCTGATGAGGTAGGGAGAACAAAGATAATGGCGAAAAGGCCGATCCTACAGCTATCGAAAGACGAGATAAGGTCCCTCACCGAGACAACCTACGAAAAGATCAAGCAAGCGATTATCAAGGGAGTGTTGGAGCCAGGTTCCCGGATCAGTGAGAGGGAATTGGCTCAGGAAATGGGAGTTAGCACTACTACGGTGAAGCGAGCGTTAGGTTTATTGGCAGTGGAGGGGATAGTGGAGATCCGGGCTAGGAGAGGAACGTACGTCGCTTTTCAGCCTTCGGGTAGCCCACGGGAAACCATGATGATCCGCGCTTCCTTGGAGGGACTAGCTGCTAGATTCGCTGCGGAAAAAGCGGGGGCTCCGGATATCGACGTGTTGGAGCAGCAACTGAAGGTGATGGAATACCGGACAGAAAAAGGTCCGGTGAGCGCGCTGGTGGAAGCGAACACTAAGTACCATTACCTCGTTCACCGAATCGGGAAGAACCCCTACATCATTCGGCTCATAGAGGTCTTAAGGTCTTTTGACCTAAACTTTCGCAGAAAGGCGCTGTCCAACAAGATAGAGGCACAACGAGGATTGGCTGAACATCGGTCTGTATTCGAAGCTATCCGGTTGCATGACGGAGAATTAGCGGAACAACGGATGAGGGCGCACATCCTAAGGAGTTACGAACAGGTGACGACAGAAAACCCGTGAACCCCTGCTTTGATTCTTGCACTTCTGTGAAGAGGACAGGCAGTCTGGGCGAATAGGGTGTTCGACGAGGTATGCACTCTTACGCGGTCGGATGGGGTAAAATCTTTCGCATTAAGTTCGCCATCTCGATGGCTGAAAGGGCCGCATCCCATCCTTTGTTTCCCGCTTTAGTACCTGCCCGTTCTACCGCTTGTTCGATCGAGTCGGTGGTCAGTACCCCAAAGATCACGGGCACGGAGGAGGATAGGGATGCCTGCGCGATGCCTTTTGCTGCCTCGGAAGCCACGTAGTCGAAGTGGGGTGTGGAGCCCCGGATGATGGCTCCCAAACAGATTATCGCGTCGTATTTCCCGCTCTTTGCCAAACTACTCGCTACCAAGGGAATCTCGAAGGACCCTGGAACCCTAGCTACGGTTATCCGGTCTGGATCTCCACCGTGCCGTAGGATACAATCCAACGCCCCTTCTAAAAGCCGTTCTGAGATGAGGGAGTTGAACCTACTTACCACGATGGCAAACTTTTTCCCTTCTGCGGTTAGATTTCCGGTTATTTCATGCATATGGTGTCTCCTTTATGTCCTATGGAAAAGAAATGTTTTTTAGCAAGCCGGCTGTTTATCCAATCCAGGATCCGTTCTACCGTTATGATCTTCAGTCCATACTGTTCGGCCAGTTCCATTAGTTTTGGGAGCCGCGCCATGTGTCCATCCTCGTCGAGGATTTCGCAGAGGATTCCAGAGGGGTACAGACCCGCGATTCGACAGAGGTCTACTGTGGCTTCGGTGTGACCCGTTCGAGCCAACAATCCTCCCTCCCGGGCAATGAGGGGGAAGATATGTCCGGGTCGGAGGAGGTCTTCCGGACGGGTTCGAGGGTCGATCAGTGCCCGAATGGTAATGGCTCGGTCGAAGGCAGAGATCCCCGTGGTAGTTCCCTCTTTCGCATCCACGCTAACGGTAAAGGCTGTGGTATGGACCGAAGTGTTGTCGTTCACCATAAAGGGAAGGGATAGTTCCCATGCTCGTTGGAGCGTGATGGCTTGGCACAGGAGCCCTCTACCAACCGTGATAATAAAGTTCACCGCTTCGGGAGTTACCTTTTCTGCTGCCATGATGAAATCTCCCTCGTTCTCCCGATCTTCGTTATCCGTTACGATGAGAATCCGGCCGGCCCGTAACTCTTCTACGGCTTCCTCCACATCGATCAGAACTCTATCTTTCTGTTCTTGCATATGTTAACCTCCCATATTATTCTTCAGGTAATTCGTTACCAGGAAACCCGTTCCATCCACGGAAGGATTCCCAGTTAAGGGTTTTCGGGGTGGGGAAAGGGGTCGCTTCTAAAAACTTTTTCACGTAGCGACCGATGATATCGGTTTCCACATTTACCCAATCTCCCTCTTTCTTGTACTTCCAGGTAGTGCGGTCTAGGGTGACAGGAATGAGGTTCACCGTAATGGTATTATCCTGGATGGAAGCGATGGTAAGACTGATGCCATCCAGTGCGATGGATCCTTCGGGAACACAGTAGTGGAGAAGGGAGGGAGGCAGATCGAAGGTAACATACACGTTGTCCTTCTCCCTTTGGATCGTTTGGATTCGGGCGATTCCGCTTACATGGCCTTGCACGAAATGACCGTCCATCCGCCCATCAAACCGTAATGCCCGTTCCAGGTTTACTTTTGACCCACTCCTAAGGAACCCCAGGGTGGTTTTCTTCAAACTCTCCGCTAGGGTATCCACGATGAATGAATGGGGACTGATGTGTTTGATGGTCTGACAGACTCCGTCGATGGCAATGGAATCCCCTACCTTGGCTCCTTGCAGGACGACCTTTGCTTCCACTTCAATCTGTGACCAACCGCTCCCAAATCGTTGAATAGAACGAACGATTCCAACTTCTTCGACGATACCGGTAAACATGCATCTACCTCCCTAAACCTAGGGGTAAAAGATTCCTCCCATTCGTGAAAGACGTTTCAGGTGTCTTTCCAGAGGAGGGAGGGAATGGATTCGCGATAATGGGTTTGGAATTAGCTAAGAGAGGAAGCGTAGCCATTTGGTAAAGTTCTTCGTAAAACCCTGATCTATATCCATCGAGCATGATCTGGTTCCCTACCCGGTGAAAACTCATCCGATCGAAACGCAGGTGATCGGCAATTCTTCGAATCCCTAAATCACCAATTCCTTCGATCCCTTTCCCGATTACCATGGGGGCAATGAAAAAGCTGATCCGATCAAATAGGTTTTCCCGTAGAAAGGAAGTGAACAACGAAGCCCCTCCCTCCACCAGAACCGACCGAATCCCTAGATCCCCCAACCGGTGTAGCACAACCGAGAGGGAAGGACGAGTCGGAGAGGGAGGGACCGAAAGAACCCGTACGCCCAAATCCTCCAAGGCCTTCCGTTTTGCTTCCAAGGGGTCTTTTTCGATGGAAGATCTTTCAAGTGAAACCGATTGGGTGGTAGTGATCAAAATGGTACGCTCGGGATCTTTCGTGCGAAAAACTTTCGATGAGAGGGGAAGCTCCAGATGGGTATCCAGAACGACTCGATAGGGGTTTCTCCCTTTTACCAGTCGAACGGTGAGTTCCGGATCATCCAGCTGAACCGTGTTTTTCCCTACCAGCACCGCATCGTAGGTAGCTCGAAGACGATGGACCATTCGGCGGGCCTTCTCGTCTGTGATCCATCGAGAATCCCCCTCTAAGGCGGCAATTCGCCCATCGATACTTTGGGCTATCTTGAGGTGCACAAAGGGCCTTTTCATGATTTGGTAGGTGAAGAATCCTTCGTTCAAGGCAAGGGCTTCGGAAGCGAGGATTCCTACGGTCACCTCCACACCCGCGTCCTGAAGGATCTGGATTCCTCTACCCCGTACGCGTGGATTAGGATCCACAGTACAAACGAACACGCGAGCGATCCTGTTTCGAAGGATTAGATCTGTACAAGGAGGTTGGTGTTTTTCAGGCCCCGTAAAACAACAGGGTTCAAGGGTGCAGTAGAGGTCTGCCCCTTCTATGGAGTGTCCCTTTTTAAGGGCGTCTTCGATAGCCCACGCTTCCGCATGCTTTCCTCCATAGTTCCGATGTAACCCTTCTCCAATGATCCTCCCGTTTTTCACGAGAACCGCGCCTACCAAGGGGTTCGGCGAAACGGCTCCCCGCCCTTTCCATGCTAATTGAAGGGCTCGTCGGAGGAACTGAGAGGCCTGGGTAGCTTCTTTTCCTTCCATGCCTTACTCCTTTTTCAGGGAGTCCGGTTGGAAGGCACATCGAAGGTAGGTTTGGGTCTAATAAAAAAGCCCTGAAGACCGAAGTCTTCAGGGCGAAACCGACCTACGAACCGATTTTCTTCCATCCGGACTATACCGTCGGCACCGGAGTTTCACCGGTTCAGTCTTCCTAAGAGGAAGAGTCGCGGGCTTTTACCGCCGGTGGGGACTTGCTGCTCTTTTAGGTGGTAAAGACACAGCCTAAAGAACAATGCTCACCCCGCCCTGAAAATCTAATCAGTACACTATAGGATTGAGGATTTTATGTCAAGGCTTGAACTCTCCATTTCAAGCAGAGCGCTATGGAATATTGTGTAGCCTTTGGCTAGCATCAAGGGCACGACGACTAGAATTCAGGTAGGGTGTGGCAGGCCATTGCCCTGTTTGGGTAGGGGGAACCGAATCGAGGCGGTAAGACCTCGAGGTAGAGAAGAGAAGAAGTCAAGGGAACCCTTCAACTGTTGTTCGATGAAATTATACAGGGTGAGAAATCCAATAGTTTCCGCTTTCCGGGGTTCGAATCCAACTGGTAAGCCTTTTCCAGAATCGGCAACTTCGAGCAACGCTTCACCTGTTGGAAGAGGATGGAGTCTAACCTGGATCGTCCCCCCTTTCGCGGTGGGAAAGGCGTGTTTTACAGCATTGATCAGCAGTTCGTTCACCACGAGGCCAATCACTACCGCTGTTTGCGGGGGTACCTCCATCGCCTCTATTTCGGAGAAGAGGGTGATATGTTGCGTATCGAGGTGAAACCCTTCTTTTACCAGTGCCAGGATCTGTTCAAGGTACGGTTTCAAGTTCACCGATCCCACCTGCTCCGTTGTGGAGCATAACATTTGATGTACCGTAGCGATGGAAGCGATCCTATTCTGTAATTCCACCACAAGGGTCCGGATCTTTGGATCCTCTGAATTACCCAAGTAGAGGGAAAGGAGGGAACTGACCAACTGCAGGTTGTTCTTGGTTCGGTGAACTAATTCCCGCATTAACGCTTCCTTTTCACTGAGAGAGGCAGTCAACGCTTCGATGTACCGAATCCGTTGAGATATGTCTCGTACGCTGGCAATTACCTTCGATTCTCCTCCAAAGGTAACCGCCCTAAAAGTGACTTCTACCGGAATAGAATAACCCTTTCGATGCCGAGCTTCCCAATCGATCCGTTGTGGACCTTCCGCGATGGCTTTTCGAATCACCTCAAGGGCTTTTTCCTCCGAGTAGGGTAGGGTCTCTTGGCAAAAAACCTTCAATGGAAGAGGGAGGAACTTTGAAAGGGGAAAGGCAATCAGACGTTCCAAACTTCTGTTACAGTTCAGTACCGTGCCATCTATATCGAAGAGAAGTATCCCTTCCCCAATGGAGTTAAATAGGGAGGAAACGTACTCTTGCTCTTTCTGCAGTTCCAGGGTTCGCCGTTTAACGGCCCGACGAAGGGTAAGGATCCAGAAAAAGAGAAAAAGAATCAGCAGGAATATCCCCGCGAGGATCTTCCATAGGAGATCTAAATCGATGGGAGGGTGTAGAAGCTTCCCGAACCATTTTTCTTCAAGGTTTTGGTATACGGAGGGAGGTATTTTCTTAAAACCATTTTCGACATAGGTAAGGAGAGCCATATCCCCTTTACGAACCGCGCGATGAAAAGCTCCCGTGTATAATGGGAGAGTGATTCGGAACTCTTCTAGTAGATTATACTTGTGAAGGAAGTAGAGAGCGGGTGGTTTGTCGATGGAAAAGACTCGAATAGTTCCCAATTTTGCCGCCATGGCAATGGATTCGTAGTTCAGGAATTCCTTCAAGTTGTATATCCCCTGTTCCTGTAGGATCCCAATTACCGCATCCCCCTTCTTTACGCCCACCACGAATCCTTGCAGGTCCTTTGCCGATGCGATTCCCGAGATGTCCCGATGAAAGAAGATGGGGACTTCTATACTCTTATAGGGAGAGGAAAAATCGAGGTATCGTTCTCGCTCGGGAGTCTTAAAGATCGTGTCGATCACATCGAACCTTCCTTCCTGCATTTGATGTAAAGCTTCACCCCAATCCATACCGATTAGGGTAACCTTAGTCCCCGATACTGTAGACCACTGAGTCCAAAGGTCGACTAATAGACCCTGAAGACGTCCTTCGGGGTTACGAAAGGAAAAGGGAGGGTAGTTGTCGTCGATTCCTACAGTGATTTCCGTTTGAGGGTTGAAGGGAGGAACCTCTTGTGCCACAACTTGTTCCGTTAGGAATGCGCATACGAGGAAAAGTAGGTTAAAACATGCCTTTATGTTCGTACTTCTGAACATCCTTTACTATTTTAGAAGGTGATTTTAAAAATTGCAAGAAAATTGGATATTTTGCATATAATTTTCTTTGCCGTATAAGCCCATAGAAACTTCGCTAAAGGGAAAGAGTATGGTATGCTATGGTTCATGCGCGCGGTAGATGTTATTCGAAAGAAACGGGATGGGGGAGAGCTAAATGCGGAAGAACTCCGGTTTCTCATCCAAGGCTGTTTGGATGGTTCGGTACCCGAATACCAAATCGCAGCATGGCTCATGGCCGTCTACTTTCGGGGAATGAGTGATCAAGAAACGGGTGAACTAACCCGACAGATGATCGAGAGTGGAGAGCGAATAGACCTATCAGGCATACCGGGGCCTTTTGTGGACAAACATTCAACCGGAGGAGTGGGGGATAAAGTCTCGTTGATTTTGGCTCCGCTTGTCGCCTGTTTTGGGATTAAAGTTCCCATGATGAGTGGTCGCTCGCTGGGGCACACAGGGGGAACTCTGGACAAACTGGAAGCTATTCCGGGATACAGGATCGCACGGGATCCTAGGGAGTTTCGCCGCATCCTTATGGAAACGGGGTATGCCATGGCCGGGCAGAGTGATCGGATCGTCCCTGCCGATCGGGTATTGTATGCGCTACGGGATGTCACAGCCACCGTGGAATCCATTCCCCTCATAACGGCTAGTATTCTCTCCAAGAAGTTTGCCGAAGGAGCGGAGAGCCTCGTGTTTGACGTGAAGTGTGGAGATGGCGCTTTCATGAAGACGCTATCTGACGCTGAGGAACTTGCAGAATCCTTAGCTCGAACAGGGAGGAAACTGGGACGTAAAATCGTAGCGGTCATTACCGACATGAACGAACCGTTAGGAAGGATGGTAGGTAACTTCCTAGAAGCTGAAGAATCGGCCCTGTGTCTACGGGGAGAAACGAGGGGCAGGGAAGATTTGATGGAAGTTACGTTGAGACTGTCCGCTTGGATGCTGGTAGCGGGAGGAAAAGCGAAGACTCCAGAGGAAGGGATCGAGCGTTGTCTGAAGATGCTGGAAGGAAGAGAACCATACCAGAGGTTCCTGGCGAATATCGAAGCGCAAGGTGGGGATGCGAAAGCCTTTGAACGAGGAATCGGCACCCTTCGCGCTCCCATTCGTAGGACCTTGAAAGCCTCCCAGGATGGCCTTATCCAGCGGATCGAAGCATACAAAACAGGTCTATCCACCGTAGTGTTGGGGGCGGGACGGAACAAGACGACGGATTCGGTGTATCCCTACGTGGGAATCCTTTTCTTCAGGAAACGGGGGGAACCAGTACAGGCGGGAGAACCCATCCTGGAATTGTACGCAGAGACGGATCAGGCTGCCGATGAGGCTCTTTCCATCCTCCGGGAAGCCGTGCATATTGCGTGTAAATCGGAGGAAACTGGACCTGCTTTTCGCAAATCTCTCGTTCTAAAGGAGATCGTCGCTCTATGAAATGGGAAAAAGCTCCGTTGGATGTGGAGAAAGCGAAAGAGCTGTCGGAACGATTTGGGGTGAGTCTTTTAGTAGCTTCCATTTTGGTTCGACGGGGGATCGTAGAACCCAAGGAGCTTTTGTTCTTCTGCGAAGAAGACATCCGGTACCTCCATAATCCCTTTCATTTCGTTGAGATGGAGGATGTGGTTGACCGGATCCTCTCCGCAAAGGAGGAACAAGAAAAAGTACTCGTGTTTGGGGATAGGGATGTAGATGGTATTACCGCTACTGCCCTGCTGGTAAAGTCCTTAAACCAGATGGGAATCCCTGTTACGTGGAAACTTCCCATGGGAGATGAGCCCTATGGGTTGACGAAAGAAGTGGTGGAAGAGTTTGCCAAAGAAGGGGGAAGTTTAATCATCACGGTAGACTGCGGAATTTCTAACTATCGGGAGGTAGAGTATGCAACCCAGTTGGGTGTGGATACCATCATTCTTGACCATCATACCCCCCAAGAGATGATTCCCCCCGCCTTGGCTATCGTGAATCCAAAGATGGAGGATGCTGGCTATCCCTTCCGAGACCTCGCAGGATGTGGAGTGGTGGCTAAGGTTATCTGGGCATTGGCCTTTGGTGAAACAGAATTGTACAAGGAAGCCTTCACCCTTCTCAATCTGCGTCCAGGTAATGATTCCTTCATCCTGGAAGCGGCCATTCTCAAGAACATGCTGGTAGAGGATCGGATCACCGAAGTACTCGTTCCTGGAATGGTGCAGATCGATCAGACGAGACTTTTAAAGTTCTTCGGGAAGCGAATCCTTGTGTACGATGCAAAATCCCAGGAACGGATGCTCCGTAGGATCTTTGGGCAGGATGCGGAGATCTACCTGGAAGATTTAGCGCCCGATCTGACTACTCACTTTCCCGGTATACAGGGAAAGAGTCTTCTTCGACTACGGGAGCTATCCCGAGGGGGAAGGTATCGACAGGAACCGTTCACGGAACTGGATGTGTTGATCAACCTGTTTTCTTCCTGGGTATTAAAGAAGTTCCCCAGCCTTTCCTCCCAGTATCGGAGCATCCTGGATCTTGTGGCGATTGGCACGCTAACGGATATGATGCCTATCCGGAACGAGAATCGTCTTCTTGTGAAGACGGGATTGAAATTGCTGAATGAGGGAGCCCGAGAGGGGATACGGGAACTGTTGCGACAACAGAACCTTGCCGGGAAACCCTTGTCCAGTAAAGATATTGCCTGGCAACTGGGTCCTGCCCTCAATGCCACAGGCAGGATGGGGGAACCGGACAAGGCTGCCCGGTTACTTTTAAGCGAAGTAGCGGAAGAACGGGAGGCTCTAGCAGCGGGGGTGATGGAACTGAACAAGCAGCGGAGAAAGATTGGGGATGATCTCTG
>CAKZQO010000207.1 GCA_937140905.1 uncultured Spirochaeta sp. | reverse complement strand
AGAGATTCAATGGTATTCCCCAATTCTGCCAATTTTCCTGCCTGTAACGTGTTCCCTCCCGTCAACAATCCCAACCCCTGGAAGGCTGCCAGCACGATACGCATCTGGGTGATATCCACTTCGGAAATATTGAACATCATGATGAAGAACGTGAGAAGAAGAGAGGTCATGTCCCCATAGGTAACCATCCAATCCGGAGTACCTTCGGGACACTTTTGCTTCTTCTTCAGCTCTGCCATACGATCCCTCTATTCCTTCCCAGATTCCTGCTTCAAGGATTCCCTCTGCGCCGGCGGCAAGAAGGCAATGAGCTTTTCCAACAAGATTCGAGGGTTGTCTCCCGACTGAATGGAGAGAATGCCTTCGATGATGATTTCCTTTGTCAACGTCTCCATCTTGTCCCGATCTAGGAGTTTTGCGCCGATGGGTATGAATACGAGGTTAGCCATAATGGCTCCGTATAGGGTCGTGATGAGGGCTACGGCCATCCCCTGTCCAATAGAGGATTTATCTTCCAACTTGGCTAGCATGGCTACCAATCCAATGAGGGTTCCAATCATTCCGAAGGCAGGGGCCAATTTCCCCCAGTCCTCAAATACCTTGATGGCTGTCGCGTGCCTTTCCTGGATTTGATTCAGCTCATTGTAGAGAATGCTTTTAATGATCTCAGGATCCGTACCGTCCACCACTAGCTGAACCCCTTTCCGCATGAATTCGTCGTCCAACTCCTGGAGATTATCCTCCAATGCTAAAAGTCCTTCCCTCCTCGCGCGTTCCGAAAACTCAACCAGGATCCGGATAATCCGTTCCAACTCGAGTTTGGGAACTCGGGTTACTATCATAGCAACTTTTACCGAAGCCAGCACTCTGGAAAGGGGATTTGCCACCATCAGCGCGGCAAAGGAGCCTCCAATGGTGATCATGACCGAAGCAGCGTCCCAATAGATCATGGGGGAGGCTCCCCCTAGAAGGATACCGAGAATGATGAAGATGAATCCTGCTGTCAATCCACCTATTGTTGCAATGTCCATCGCACCCTACTCCTCATTCTTGAAACAACCAATCATCCGTCTGTATTCCACGATTTCCTTAAAAATAGACTGGTAGTCTTCCTTGACTACCAGTCTCTTGCCCGAGAGCATGATGAGGGTTGTATCAGGGTTTTCTTCGATATATTCGATCTGATGAGGGTTTACATAGTAAACCTTCCCATCTAATCTGGTTACTCTAATCATTCATCCCTATCCTACCCCTCTTACCTCTTGAGTGTTAAGAGTTCCTGCAGCATCTGATCCGAGGTCTGGATCGTTCGAGAGCTAGCCTGGAACCCTCTCTGGGTAACGATCATGTCGGTGAATTGTTCAGCTAGGTCCACGTTGCTCATTTCCAGTGCTCCGGCTATGATCTTTCCTTTTCCTGCAATCCCCGAAGGAGAGACGTTAGGTTCACCGGAGTTGTTGGTAACCGCATAGGTGTTCTCACCAGCTTTTTCCAGCCCACTGGGATTGACAAAACTAGCCAGGGCAATCTGACCAAGTTCCCGGTTATTCCCATTGGAAAACACACCGGTGATTACTCCAGACTGGTCTATTTTAAAGGCTTCCAAATACCCCATCCCATAACCGTCCTGTTTAAAAGCCTTGGTGGAACTCTTCTCGGCGAACTGGGTAACGGTATTGGTCACACTTCCCACGGTTCCTAGATTCAGATTGAAGGTCTGCCGCACGGGTCCTCCTCCGGCCGGAGGAGTAGCTCCTACCACGTCGAATCCTACCTGTACCTGCAAGGCCCCTTCAGTCAACCGATCCCCTGCAGCGTCTTCTACAGCTAATAGAGTACCCAGATTGCTGAACTCCACGATGAAAGTGTTGGCGTTGTTATTCCCCGGAGCCCCAAGTTCTACCTGGGTGTTGGTGTTCCCCGCTTCTGGATCTACAGTGACCGTTGCGTTCCAGCGATTGGGTTCTCCCGCTCTACGGGCAAAATCTACCCGCAGGGTATGCACGTTTCCAAAGGAATCGTATATATCGAAACTCATCGTCCACGTGCCTTCCCGGATCGCCTCAGGCCCCGCACCGGCGGGTATTTCTGGAGTTCGCTTGTCAAGGTTACAGGCAAGGAACACTTGTTGTGTAGCCTTTGCAGGGTCTTTGCCTCCCACAGGGATTCGCAAGTCCCCAAGGGCTGCAGAGGTATTGATGAAGGTTCGGCCTCCTTCCTCCTGAGCCTGCCATCCCTGTACTCTCATTCCATTGGCAGGATTCACTAGGTGGCCATTTTCATCCAAACCAAAGGCTCCCGCTCGGGTGTACAGGTGTTTATTCCCGGTACGCAGGATGAAGAATCCGTCTCCTTGTATCGCCAGATCCGTCATCACACCTGTTGTTTGCAACGATCCCTGGGTATGAATTGTGTCGATGGCTGCTATGTTCATTCCCAGCCCTACTTGCTTCGGGTTGACTCCTCCCAACTCATCCGTAGGTCGGGCAGCCCCAGCCATACTTTGAGAAATAAGATCCTGAAAGTTTACCCTTCCCTTCTTGAATCCCACCGTGTTCACGTTGGCGATATTGTTACCTAAAACATCCATCCGAACCTGATGGTTCTGAAGACCCGAAACCCCCGCATACAAGGATCGCATCATACCGGCTTAACCTCCCTCACTCCATTACGCGTTTCACTGCGCCGTAATCATAGTATCGATTGTTTACCAATAGCTGCGGTGATTCCCCCCCCAGAACCTCTCGCACCGTCCCACGAACCAACGATTCTCCATCGATGATTTCCACTGTTCTTCCCAACAATCCAATGGCTTGACTGGTCGCTATCAGTCTTGCCACCGATGAAAACTCTTTGTTCAAATTTGTGATCTGCTCCAAAGCGGTGAACTGAGCCATCTGAGCGATGAACTCCCTATCCTCCATCGGTTGGGTAGGATCCTGATGGGAAAGCTGAGTAACGAGGAGTTTCAGGAAATCGTCCTTATCTAGCGTTCGTTTTACCCCTCGGCTCTCTTGAAGGTTTCGGTTGATCCCATCCACCCGCTTACTGAGATCCATCAGCTCGGAACCGGTTATTGCAGATATATCCATACCATTCCCTACCTTTCCTCAAGCGTAGTAATCGACTAGGCGATGTATATCCATCCAACCTCTATCTGCCGAAGGAACCTGTTCGGCTATCTTCGTAGCGTGGACCTGACGGAACTGAACCGGCTCTTGTTCGGTCTCCCTATACTGGGAATCCCTGCCCACGGAAACTTCCAGTTGGGACATCTCGAATCCCTGTTCTCGAAACGCCTGAGCCAACTCACCTTTGTTCTGTTCGAACAGTTCCTTCACAGTTGAATTTTCGACAGTAATATGACCTTCTATTAGCCGATCCTGAAGATGCAACCGAATTCTTACTTCCCCCAATTGTTCGGGTTTAAGGACGAGTCGAATCTCTCCATCCTCTCTGTCTTTCAGGAATACCTGGGCTTGTTGCACGATCTGAGGATTCGCTTTTTCCTGCAACTGCTGCAAGATGGTTTCTCGTGCTAATCCATTGGATCCAGTGGACGGACCTCCCTGCTCTAGAACCTTTCGATAATCTGCGGATACATCCAATCGAAGTTCGAAAGTCGGAAGGTTAGATTCTATTTTTACTTTTTCTCCCTCTCTAGGGAAGAGGGATTCGCTTGTGAAAGTCTGAACTATCTTCTCGTTTACAATGGACTTGGTTCTCGCTTTTCCCTGAACCCCCTCTTTCCCCTTAGTGGTTTCAGATTCAAGATTCTTTGTGCTGAAACCGCCGCGATGGGAAACCGAGTTCTTCCCTTTCTGCCCTGTATTGAATACCCATGTTCTGGGATCTTTTAGGTCCTCTCCTGTTCTCGATTGTTTTTCCATCCCGCCGTTAATAGGCTTCCGAACCTTTCCTTCGCTCTTGACGGCGCCTTCTTTCTTAAGTCTTTCAGTGAGCACCTTCTCTGATGATGGATGTTCTTTTTCTTGACCATCGATTTGAAAAAAACTGTCCGATTTTCGTATTCTTCTTTCTATTAGACCTTGTACTAAATGATTGGATTGTGCCTTTGCGGAAGTCTGCTTAAGGTTCCCTTCAATGGAACGTAGTTTGTGCTTGGCGAGCTCAGATGGTATTCCAGAAGTCAAGGGAGAAGTGAGCCCCCCTCTTGCGAGGGAAAACATGTTAGGGCCCCGCATTAGTGGTTCTTCCCCCCCTCGCCCTTTACCTTCCACCGATTTGGATAGATTGACGGCGGACAAGGATCTCAATAGTTCCGCAAAACCTACGAGGGACTCTGAAAGGGACTTAGATTTTCCCTTTGATTTAAGGGTGCTCTGTGGCTGATCCCCGCCAAGGGCTTGTGATGCGACCCCTTCCCCTCGTGGCACTAAGATCATTCGCTCCTCCTTAGAGTCATCTTCCGTTGAATCGTAGCAGCGCGCTCCGCAGGCATGAGGGACAACCAGAAGGCTACTACCGATTCTTCCCCGGCATTTCGAGCCAACTCTTCCACCATCCGTAAATGCTCGATCATATCCTGATCGTCCATCTTCAATAGAATCGCTACAGCCTGAGCAGGAGGCATGCCCGTAAGGTATTTTGCATTCTGCTCCAGGTTTGCTCTTTTATTTTCGTACGATCTTACCCGTTGATTGAAGGATTTTTCTTGATCCTGCAGAGCTTTTCGCTGTTCCTCCAGTTCAGCCATCTTCTGGTTGATCTCTTTCTCCTTCGCTTTCAACGTTTCTTCGAACCGTCTAAGCTCTTCGGATTGTAGATCCAAGGCTTCCCTCAATTTTCCTAATCTCTCTATTTCTAATAGGTATGTGGTATCAGTTTCCGGCAACTTCGCAGGAGGTTGGATCCCCATCAATCGTAAAATCGGGGCTGCTGCGTTCTTGACATCCAGTATCCCGAGATAATCAAACCAAAGGGCACCTCCAATGGTTAGCACCAATATGAGAAGCACCAACACAATGATTCGGGGTGCTGCTCCTACCTTCCCATAGAGAGCCATCGACTACTCCCTCCCCTCTTCCACCTTTGCCTGTAGCACGAATCGATCCGTTACTTCGTCCATTCTCTTGAACTCTTCCTTCCACTGGGCATCATAGTACTCTTCCCCTTTCTTTTCTTTCAGCTTCTCCAGAATCTTTCGGTCTCTAGAAGCGGATAGATACTGTTCCTGTTTCTTCTTCCGTTCCCTTTCTGCACGGTCAAGTTGTTCCTTTGTCGATCGAAGATCTTTCTCCAACCATGTTCTGTACGCACTGCGGGCCTGTAGATCAGAAAGATCCAATAGAATCCCTCCGACGGAACAGGCAGTATTCTCTTGGATTTCTTTCTTCACATCCTGCAAGTGCCCTTGGAGGGCAATACAGGTTCCCACCGCTCTAGCAAGTTCCAATTCCGAGGTCTTTTCTCGATACGTTCGAATACGGAGAAAAGGTTCCAATCGAAACCTAAACCTCCTCATTCTCGGCCTCCGTTCTTTCTACAGGTCCCTCTAACGAGGCAGCTATTTCTAATAATCTCCTCCGGGTTTCCTCTAGAGGAGCTTTTTCATCGATCCGCTGCATGAGAAAGTCCCGGATGACAGGCATGAGGGTGATGGCATTGTCGATCTCTGGATTCGTGCCTCTTACATAAGCCCCAACATTGATTAGATCCTCTGCTTCGGCATAAACAGCCAGTAAACGACGAAGGAGGGACGAAGCCCGGGCTACTTCCGGAGGCACGACTTTTATGGCCAACCGGGATACCGAACCTAGTACATCCACAGCGGGATACTGAGACCTTTGGGCTAATTTTCTACTTAAGTATAAATGTCCATCCAACGTTCCCCGAACCGTGTCCGAGATCGGTTCATCCATATCGTCGCCTTCCACAAGGATTGTATAGAACCCTGTGATGGTACCTCGTTCTGAGGTTCCGCACCGCTCCAGAAGTTTGGGAATATTGGCGAACACCGAAGGGGTAAATCCCCTCGTTGCGGGTGGCTCTCCTAACGCTAAACTGATTTCCCGCTGCGCCCTGGCGAATCGCGTGATAGAGTCGAACAGGAGCATCACATCCTTTCCTTGATCCCGGAAGTATTCGGCAATAGCCGTGGCCGTATAGGCTCCCCGAAGTCTAGCGAGGGGAGGAGTATCTGAGGTAGACACCACGATGACCGAACGGCTTAACCCTTCCTTCCCAAGATCATGTTCGATGAACTCTCGAACCTCCCTACCCCGCTCTCCAATGAGGGCAATAACGTTCACATCGGCACGGGTGTTCCGCGCTATCATGCCCAAAAGGGTAGACTTTCCAACGCCACTACCAGAAAAAATGCCTAGACGCTGTCCCTTTCCTACGGCCACAAACCCATCGATCGATCGTACACCGGTTTCGATCTGCTCAGTGATAGGTTGCCGGGACAACACATGGGGTGGTGTACGATGAATAGGATAGAATCCATCGGCAAGGATTTCCCCTTTCCCATCGATGGGCTTCCCAAGGGAATTCAGCACTCGACCCAAGAGCTTCTCTGAGACTGGAACCCGTAGGGGTTCACCTTCTGCCACTACCTTGGAACCTACCTCGACCCCCTCTAAATCTTCGAAACACATCAGTTGAACATGGTTCCCTCGAAGACCTACCACCTCGGCTGGCCTATGGATACCTTCAGATTTCACCTGGATCCTACATAGTTCTCCTATCACCGCCATAGGACCCTGAGCTTCCACCAAATACCCCCGCACCTGTTCTACTCGACCAGAGCAGAGAATAGGATCCAGTTTCTCCAAAACCGCCTGGTACTTCTCAAACATCCCTTACCCCCTCGTCGGTACCCAGGGGTTTTTCGGGAATTGGTGCTATTTGCAGGATCCGATCTTCGATTTCCTGCAGTTGTGTGGCTATGCGCGCGTCGATCTCGCCAAAATCCGTTTCTATGATACAACCTCCAGGATCTACCGACGAATCCTCCAATACCGTAATGCTCTTGACATTCTCGATCATGTCTACAATTTCCTTGGCATGCTCGGTAACGAGATTCAGGTCCCTGAGATTGACTCGTATAGTGACATCACTCTTGCTCTTCAATTTCCGTAAAGCTTGCAGTACGTTGTTCATCACGATGTTCTTCTGATTCTCGGAAATCACCTTGACAACTTTGCGAGCGATCTGGAGGATCAAATGTACGATTTGTGCTTCCGACTGGGTGATGATCTCGTTTCTTTTCTCTATAGCTTTCGTAAGCACCACATGAAGGCGTTCGATTACCCGTTCAACCTCTGCTTTTCCCGCCTTCCACCCCTCTTCCCTTCCTTCCTCCATAGCCCGCTTGCGAATTTCCCCTTCTTCTGCTGCTGCCCGGAGTCTTGCTTCGTTCAGGAGCTCCTCAGCTTTCCGTTTAGCTTCCTCTAAAATCCGCTGAGCTTCCTCCTCCGCTTGTCTACGAATAAGCGCAGCTTCCTCGTTCTTTTTTTGCAAGAGTTCGAAGGCCCTCTGCTCTGCTTCCTTTACGATCCTCTCCGCTTCTGCTTTGGCAGAGGTAATCAGTGCTTCCTTTTCCTTCTCCCAGTTAGCTCGGAACAGTTCCGCTTCTCTGCGTAAATCGTCGGCGGTAGGACCTGAATACTCTTCCGCAGGAAGCTCTTCCACTTCCTCTATCTGAGGAGCAATTAGTTCCGGGGGTTTGATCAGCACCCGTTCCTTACTTTGGATAATTTCATGGGGACGAAATACATTCTTGGCCAAGAATCACACCTCCCTCTATACCACCAATTCGTCTTCCCCGCCTCGAGCAACCACGATCTCGCCCTGTTCTTCCAATTTCCGTATGATGGCAACGATTTTCTGTTGTGCTTCTTCCACATCCTTCATGCGGATGGGACCCATGTATTCCATGTCCTCTTTCAATAGCGTAGCTGCCCGTTTGGACATGTTTCGGAAGATTTTGTCCTGAACTTCGGAGTCTACCGCTTTCAGAGCTTTGGCTAGTTCTGCTGTATCTACCTCTCGAAGAACCTTTTGAATAGCCCTATCGTCCAGCATGACAATGTCCTCGAAGACGAACATCCGCTTCTTGATCTCTTCGGCCAATTCCGGATCCTCTTCTTCCAGTGACTCGATGATGGATTTTTCGGTAGAACGATCCACCAGGTTCAAAATATCCACGATACTCTCCACGCCACCCGCTGAGGTGTAATCTTCCGAAGAAAGGGTAGAGAGTTTCTTCTCCAGCACCCGTTCCACCTCCCGCAATACTTCGGGCGATGTCCGGTCCATCGTGGCAATCCGTTTCGCTACATCCGATTGGATCTCGTGGGGTAGACTGGAAAGGATGATGGAAGCTTTCTGGGGTTCCAGATAAGCGAGAATCAAGGCAATAGTCTGGGGATGTTCCTGTTGGATAAAGTTCAACAGATGGGTAGGATCGGTTCTCCGGATGAAATCAAAGGGTCGGACTTGGAGACTCGAGGTAAGACGGTTGATAATATCCATAGCCTTCTGGGAACCCAACGCCTTTTCCAGTAATTCCCGGGCGTAGTCGATCCCTCCTGTAGTAATGAAGTCTTGCGCCATCATCAGTTCTTGGAACTCTGCCAGAACTTTGTCCCTATCTTCCGCATCGATTGTTTCGAGCCGAGCGATTTCGAAGGTCAGCGTTTCGATCTCGTCTTCCCGGAGATGTTTGAATATTTCTGCCGACACTTCCGATCCGACAGTTACCAAGAAAATAGCCGCTTTCTGTCTACCGGTAAGTTCTTTCTTGTGGGTAGTTGTCCCTTTCTTTGCCGCTGGGGCTGCGGGAGCTGGAGCGCTCCCTCCCGTTACTGGTTTCTTAGCCATAGCTTACTCCTCCATCAACCAGGTACGAATAAGCTGGGCCACATCTTCCGGGTGTTCCCTTGCCATATTGATGGCGTTCTCTTGAAGCTCCAACCGTGCCCGCTCTTCCACTGACATCTCCACCTCGGCCCCCTCTTCTTCTGCGGCTCGAAGGGCTGCTTCCCGCATGGCCTGGTGTTGCCGAGCTAGTTCTTCTTCCCGCAAGCGTCTGCGCCGTTCCAATTCTCGGGAAATCAACCTGAAAACGATGAAGGAAACCAGGAGAATTGCAACGGAGAGCATAATATAGAGGATGGTACGTTGCAGTTGGAGTTTTGCCCTGTACTCCCTGTCTTCCTTCTGGTGCTGCGCAGTGCGATCGAACATCACGTTCTGCACAGTAACGGAATCCCCCCTCTCGCGGTTGTATCCAATGGCATGTTCAACGAGGGCCTTAGCTTTTGCAATCTCCGCTTCCGATAAGGGAACATACTCCCGTTCGATGCTCCCATCCTTTCGTAGAATGGCCTCTCCCTTATCATTGTACTTCCATTTCCAGACTCCGTCGATGGCTACGGCACAAGTGACACGCCGAATTTCCCAGGGAGCTTTTTCCTCCTGGATCTTGCGAGTGTTTACTACTTCGTTCTGAATCACTGAATTCTTCGAGTACCTACCCACCATGTTCTGTAGATCTTTGTAGGCCGGTGGGGTTTGTCCTTCCTGTCCAGGAGGGCCTTCGGGATTGAATCCTGTTCCTTCAAACTTCTCTTCGGTAACCTCTTTCGAAAGAGTGATGGATAGTGTCTTGGAACCTTCCATGGCAGACTCGTCATAGGGGGTTTTGGGGTTGTCCGGATTGATCACAATGGGGAAATGCTCTTCCGTGTCTATCTTTTTCTTACTGGTATCGAGGGTGATATCGAGATTGATGATTTGGACTCTGTCCTCTCCATAGATCTGCCTAAGGGCAGCGAGGATAGATTTTTTATACTGGGCTTCCAATTCCCGCGTAGTCTTCATCTCCCGTTTGGCCAATTCCAATCGATCCACATCGGCAAGCCCCGCAAAATCGTTCAACACCAATCCGTTCTGATCCGTTATAGTGATGTTTTCGGGTTTCAACCCTTCCACAGCATACTGAACAAGACGAACGATTCCTTCGATTTTTTTACGATTTTGAGTGATATCGGACCCTGGTTTCGGAGTGATGATGATGGAAGCGGTAACAGGATTACGATCTTCTGCAAAGAGCTTGTCCTCGGGCATCACGATGGTGACACTGGCTGCATCCACATCGTCCAAAGCCGTTATATGTTGCTCCAGACTCCTCGTGATGGCTCGTCGAAGGTTCACGTTTCGTTCAAAATCCGTGATGGTCCACCGTTCCACATCAAAGATTTGCCAGGGATCCGTTCCTTTGGGGATTAGGTTCTCTCGGGCAAGAATCGCCCTAAGTCGTTTCGCAGTCTTCTCGTCGGGAACCAAGATCCGCTGATCCGACGTTAGCTCGTAACGCACCCCTTCCTGATCTAGACGTTGGGTGATGCGGGCCATTTCCTGTTCGTTGGGAATACTCCGATATAGAAGAGGCACCATCGAAGGAGCGCTACTGAGAGTAGCAAGGAGGACCACTCCTCCTATGACTCCAACTAGGACCCCTATGAAAATGAGTTTCTGGGTAACCGTCCATTTCTTCCAGACGGTAGTGATCCGTTCAAGGATCTGTGCCAACAATGGATTCATGTCCCCCTCCCCATGACACGAAGTATGTTACGTCTGATACCTCCTCGCCACTAGCGAGCGGTAATAATATCCCTGTATGCCCGGATTACCCGATCTACCACCGCTTTGGTAATATTCAAGGACATATTTGCCTCGGCCAACGCAATGGTCACATCGTGAACATCCACGGAATCGGGATCCGTTACCAGTCTTCTCGAAAGCTCATCGCTCTTCAATTGCAAATTGTTTACCGTATTTAATTCATCCAATACCATCCCTTTGAAATCCTTCGACTTTGCAGTAGGGGGCGATCCCCTCGAGCCTTTCAAATGTCGAGGATCTGAGGTTTGTAGGAATATCCTATGTCCAATGGCATCCTTGCTTGAAATTTTAGGGTCCATCTCCTTTACCTACCTATTTCTAAGGCTTTCAAGAACATACTCCGTGAACCATTGATCACTGCCACGTTCGCTTCATACGAACGAGAAGCGGCAATCATATCCACCATTTCCGTTACGATATTCACGTTTGGATATTCCACATACCCAGCGCGAGGTCCTGATTTGATCGCGTCGGGGTGTGTCGGATCATAGACCAATCGAGGAGGATCTGCGTAATCCTTCTCGATCTTTACCACTCGAACCCCTTTTCCCACCTCGTTTTCCAGTGCCTTTGGTAAGAAGACGCTCTTCCAATACGGCTGATCCACTCGAGATCTAAAAATAACCCTACTTCGGCGGAAGGGGCCTCCTTCGGTAGTTCGGGTAGTATTGGCGTTGGCAATGTTATCCGAGATCACATCTAAACGTAGACGTTGGGCAGTCAAACCAGAAGAAGCAATGTTAATCGAAGAATACAGTCCCATCTATCCCCCCCTACCGTAGAACAAGGTTCACTTGATTGTAGTAACTAGCTACCACCTGGCTCATCAGTTGATACTGGAGTTGGTTATGCAGAGCGTTCATCGTCTCCTGCTCGATGTCCACATTGTTTCCATTGTTTTTCGAAGTGGTAAGGAAATCTAGCACTTTCCTAGGGCGTACCGTTCGATAGTCCACAGGCCGCTCGAAGGGAATATGCCTTGGATCCTTAAGGAAGGGTTGCAAGTGTTTCGAGGGCACCTCGGACGCCAAGGCAGCCTTCAAAGAGGATTCGAAGTTCACCACCGACCGTTTGAAATGAGGTGTGTCGGAGTTGGCAATGTTATTGGCAATTACATCCCTCCGATACAGACTCACGTCCATCTCCCGATGCAGGATGTCCAAGGTCTTCCTGAAACTGTTCCCTGTAAGCATGGTTAAGCCAAACATCGTTCTATCCCCCTCCTTCTATCCTCGACGGGATTCTCCCCATACCTTAGCGGATTCCAACCTTGATGCCTCCCCTCCACTCATAGGATGTACCTACTCAAGTCTTGATTTTCCATCACATTCCGTAGCCGTTCGTTCACATACTCGGCAGTGATGGGAATCTTTTGCCCTTTCAATTCTGGCGCGTGGAAGGAAACCTCCTCCAACACGAGTTCCATGATGGTGTGTAGTCTTCGGGCACCGATATTCTCCGTTCTTGCGTTTACCTCTGCTGCGATCTCGGCGATTCTCTGGATAGCCGAATCCTCGAATTCTACTTCTACCCCTTCGGTCTTTAGCAAGGCAGTGTATTGCTTAGTTAACGCATTCTGCGGTTGAGTCAGGATTCGCACGAAATCATCCTTCGTGAGAGGATCCAACTCCACCCGAATGGGAAACCTTCCCTGGAGTTCGGGAATCAGATCGCTAGGTTTGGAGATATGAAAAGCTCCGGCAGCAATGAACAGGATATGGGAAGTGTCGATGATCCCGTACTTCGTGTTAACCTTGCTTCCTTCAACGATGGGTAGAATATCCCGTTGAACTCCTTCTCTCGAAACATCGGGTCCCATGCGGTTCCCCTTGGAAGCGATCTTGTCGATCTCATCGATAAAAATGATGCCCATCTGTTCTACTCGTTCCCGAGCAATTTCTGCCACTCGATCCGTATCGATCAACTTTTCCATCTCCTCGTTTAAGAGGATCTCCCGGGCTTGCTTCACCGTTACCCGCCGCTTCTTCTTTTTTCCTCCGAAGATGGAACCAAGACTTCCTAGGTTCAAGTCCATCGATTCGAATCCCGCTCCCGAGAAGATTTCGATGGCGGGAAAGGCAGATTGAGTAACTTGGATCTCCACCTGCTTGTCGTCCAATTCTCCTGAGGCAAGTTTCTTGCGAAACTTTTCCCGAGTGGGGTTGGGGATTTCTCCTTCATTGGATCCTTCATTGTTTTCTGGATTCACCGTCCTCGGAATTCCTGGCAACAAGAGGTCCAGTAACGCTTCTTCCGTTCGTTTCGAGGCTTCTTCCCGCACCTCTTCTTGGAGTTCCGCCTTCACCATAGCTACCCCTACGGACATGAGGTCCCTCACCATGGACTCAACGTCCCTCCCCACGTACCCTACTTCCGTGTATTTGGTAGCTTCAACCTTAATGAAAGGAGCCCCCGTTAACTTCGAAATCCGTCGGGCGATTTCTGTCTTTCCTACTCCCGTAGGCCCGATCATAATGATGTTCTTGGGGGCTACTTCGTCCCTCAACTCGGGAGGAAGCATTTTCCTGCGTATCCGGTTCCGGAGGGCAATAGCAACCGCTTTTTTTGCCTTCGCCTGCCCTACAATGTATGCATCCAGTTCTTCGACGATCTGTCTAGGAGTCATTTCTTCAATTACTCGCTTCATCCAACTTCCTCCACAAGGATGCGATCATTTGTATAAATACAGATCCTAGAAGCTATCTTCAAAGAAGCTTCGGCAATTTCCCTAGCGCTCAACGAGGAAGACTGTAAATAAGCCAAAGCAGCCGCATAGGCAAAAGGTCCTCCCGATCCAATTCCAATCACTCCCTCCTCAGGTTCGATCACATCCCCTGTTCCTGATAGAAGAAACATCTTTTCCCTGTCTGCTACAAGCAACAAAGCCTCTAACCTCCGAAGAACCCTGTCGGTTCGCCAATCTTTGGCTAGTTCAACCGCAGCCCGGGTAAGTTCCCCCCCATATTCCTTCAGTTTCGTTTCAAATCGTTCGAACAAGGTAAACGCATCGGCTGTTGCGCCGGCGAATCCCACCAGCACACGATCGTCGTACACCTTCCGAACCTTTTTAGCGTTTCCCTTCATCACCGTATTTCCCATCGTTACCTGACCATCTCCCGCCATAGCGGTTCGCCCATCCTTTCGAACAGCCAAAATGGTAGTCCCATGTATCTCTATGCCCATCATACCCTCCTAAGATTTTCTCATACCATGGGGATGAGCCCGAATGTAGACGTCCTTCAACGCATCGATCCCAATATGGGTATACACCTGAGTGGTAGATAGACTCGAGTGTCCTAAAAGTTCTTGCACGATTCGAATATCTGCCCCTCTATTCAAGATGTGAGTAGCGAAACTATGGCGGATAGTGTGGGGGCTGGCATGTTTCTGTATTCCCAATTCTTCCATCCTTTTCTTCAGTAGGTAAGCAACCCCACGAGAAGTGAGTTTTCTCCCAAATGCGTTGACGAACAGAGCCGGTTCTTCCTTGTTCCCATACAAGGAAACCCGTTCATCCCTCAGGGGAACATATTGGGCCAGCGCTTCTTGCGCTTTCTTTCCCAGAAAGACAAACCGCTCTTTCTTCCCCTTGCCCAGAATCCTGAATCGAGTCACTCCCCACGTCCATTGGGTTCTCTTCAACGATACCAATTCTGCCACTCTGCATCCCGTAGAATAGAGGACTTCGAATAGGGCATTGTTCCGAAGCTCCAAGAAAGAGTTCCCCTCCTTACTCAGGAACATATCGATCTCTTCTTCAAACAGCACGGAGGGTAGGGTTTTAGCGACTTTGAGTCCTCCCAATCCTTCCAGAGGATTTCGGTCCACCTTTCCTTGGTCCAGTAACCATTGGAAGAATCCCCGGAGAGCGGCAAGGTTTCGGTTTATGGAAGAAGGAGAGAGACCTTTCTGAAATAGGTATCCTAAGTACTGTCGGATGTGAGTAGGATTGAGGCTCCAACCCTCCATCCCCACTTTCCAGGAAAAAAAGGTTTCCAAATCAATCCTATACCCGCGAACCGTAGCGGGCGAAAGAAGTCTAACTTGTGCCAAGTACGTGAGATATCCCTCTAGAAGGGAGTCTCTATTCATGATTCTTCCCCCTCTTCTGCTGAATGGAGGTAATCACAATCCGGATTAATACAGGCCTTATGAGTACCAAGCTTCTTGTCACTCTTTTCAACCAGAAACCATCCACACTTAGGACACTTCGTCTCCAGCGGCTTGTAATAGGTGATGAAATCACAGGCAGGGTAGTTGGTACATCCGTAGAACTCCTTCCCTCGTCCCTTTGCCTTTTTCCTCGCGACGATCTTTCCGTTACACCCTGGACGGGGACAGTCTGCCAAAGGGATCGATTTCGTATTCGTGCAAGCTGGAAACCCTGAACAAGCTAGAAAGTACCCATACCGACCCAACTTCTTCACCATTTTCCGGCCGCAAAGTTCGCACACATAGTCGGTCTCTTCGTCCAAAACTCCTTTGATGGATTCCATCGTTTCCAGAACATGATCCACCTTTTTTCGGAAGGGGAGGTAGAACTCCCGTACCATGCTCACCCATTCCCCTCCATTCTCCTCTATCCTATCCAGCTTGGTCTCCATCTCTGCTGTGAAGTTCACATCGATCACATCGGGGAACGATTTCACCAATAGATCGTTTATAGCCCTTCCCAGCGCAGTTGGTACGAGTTGACGGTTCTTTCGAACCACGTAGTATCGATCTAGCAACACTGAGATGATGGGAGCGTAGGTAGACGGCCTTCCTATGCCCTTCTCCTCAAGCGCCTTTACAATGGTAGCATCCGTATAACGGGCGGGTCCTTGGGTAAAATGTTGCTCTCGAATGAACCGCACAAAGGTCAGCACGTCTCCAACTTTCAAGCTCGGCAACTTTTTCTCCGTTTCCTTGGCGGCGAGGAGATGCAGTACGGCCTGGAAACCTTTCTCGGTCGTTATAGTGTAGGAAGCTCGAAACAGGGCCTCTCCCGCTTGAATATCCACTGAGATCGTTTTCTGTTGTGCCGGGACCATCTGGGAAGCCACGAATCGTTCCCAAATAATGGAGTATAACCGGTGTTGATCCTTGTTCAGGTAGGGTTTCACGTAGTCGGGAGTATACTCCACCATGGTAGGCCGAATGGCTTCATGGGCATCCTGAGCATCTTTGCTTACCGAATAATAGTTGGGAACTTCCGGCACTTTATCTGGATACTCTTTCGATAGGTAGGCTCGTACCTCCTGCAATGCGGTCTGGGAAATACGAGTTGAATCGGTCCGCATGTAGGTGATCAACCCGATTCGATTACTCCCGATATTCACTCCTTCATAGAGTTGCTGAGCGATCTGCATCGTCTTCTTCGAAGTAAAACCGAGACGGTTCGCCGCTGTCTGCTGCAATTGGGAGGTTGTGAAAGGAGGTCGAGGGCGGATGCTTTTTTCCGTTTCCTTCACCTCTTTCACAATGAAGGCTACGCCATGTAGCTTCTTTTCTAAATCTTCCACATCCTGGGAAGACTTCAGTTCCAATTTTCCTTCCCCGTATTTCACGAGGGATGCCAGGAACTGCGTTTTCCCTTTGGAAAGTTCCACATCGAGGGTCCAGTATTCCTCTGGAACAAAGGATTCAACTTCCGCTTCCCGCTCGCAGATCAACCGAAGGGCTACCGATTGCACCCTACCTGCCGAAAGACCATTTTTCACTTTCTGCCAGAGGATAGGGGAAAGATTGTATCCCACGATACGATCCAGAACTCTTCGGGCCTTCTGTGCATTCACCTTGGGAATCGAAATATCCCCTGGCTTTTGCACCGCTTCCCGGATCGCTTGGGGGGTAATCTCGTTAAATACGATTCGTTTTACCTGAATCTGAGGGTTCTTTTTCAGGATGGCATTCTGGATATGGTAAGAGATTGCCTCTCCTTCCCGATCGTTATCTGAAGCGAGAAGAACGTTCCCCGCCTTGTTTGCCGCTACCTGTAGTTCTTTCAGGATCTTCGCTTTACCCCGTACGGTGATGTATTCGGGTTCGAAATCGTGCTCCACATCCACTGCCAACCGTGATTTGGGTAGATCGATCAGATGACCCATAGACGCCTTTACCGTGAATCCAGGCCCCAGATATTTCTCTATTGTTTTTGCCTTTGCAGGAGACTCCACTATCAGCAATGTGTGAACCTTCTTTTCTGCCATTCTTACCTCTTTCGCTCCAATTCTTCTCTGAGCTGTTCAGCCAACCATTGGCCGGGAGCCAGATTTATTGTCCTGGTCTTTTCTGCCGTAGGCTGGGAATCAGCTTCTAGTTTCTGCATTTCTCGAATACCCCAATGAGCCAGTATATCTTTACAGTTTTCAATCGCAGGAGCACCTTCGTCCCCTAACTGTTTGGTGCCGCCTCCTTGCATGGATTCCATTCCCACTCTATGAATAAATAGGTCCCTCCCCTGCTCCAGGGCATAATCCGAGGTAATCAATGCCCCTGAGCCTACAGGAGCTTCCACCACCACTACACCTCGGGAAAGACCGCTGATAATCCGGTTTCGGGCAGGAAAATGATAGGGCAAAGGAGCAGTTCCAGGAGGATATTCCGAAAAGAAGGCCCCTTGTTCCTGGAGAATTCGTTCTCCCAGCTTCCTATTCGAAACGGGATATACGGATTCAGGACCATGTCCTAGTACAGCAATCGTCCTTCCCCCCCCATCCAGAGCGCCTCGGTGGGCTTCTCCATCTATCCCCCGAGCCAATCCAGAAACGATCACCATCCCTAACTGGGAGGCCTCCTTCGCTAACATATAAGCTGATCTTCTGCCTAATCCTGTTGGTTGCCGAGTCCCTACAATGGCAAGGAAGGTTTCATTCCACGTAGGGAGGACGCCACGGTAGAACAGGAGAAAAGGAGGATCGTAGATCTCTTTCAATTGGGGAGGGTAGGAAGAGTCCAAGGGAGTTAAAAGTTGAATCCCCCTCTTCTCCATAGCGTTCAATGCCTTTTCTGCAGAATCCAGAAGGATTGAAGGATCCCAAATCGTATTCTTAGGGATTCTGTGGAACCTTGGTGCCAGGTCAATGGGTTTCAAAGAACGAAACTCATCCACCCCACTCAAGTTCTCAAGGAGTGAGACTCGTTCGGAGAACTTTAGACTCGGAATACTTCCTACCGATAATGCCAACAGTTCCTTCACCGTATAGCTCCCTGCAGTACCTGCTCTTTCAGTTTCCTTGCCTCCTCTCGTTTACTTCCCGCAACCGGTGTATTGATGATTCGGTCATACAAAGCTATTGCCTCCTCGATCTTCCCCTGCGCGAGGAATGCACGAGCTAACAGAAACATGGCACCTACATGTTGTTGCTGTTTCTCCAACAATCTCTGTAACAGAGGAATCGCCTTCGAAGGAGTGCCCAGTTCGAACACGTATAGGACGGACAACCCGTACAAAGCATCCACGTAAGCTCTATCTAATTCTAAACAACGCAGGTAGGATCGCTCCGATTCAGCCAACAAGGTCGCCCTCTCTTCCAAGTTCTGGACTCCCTTTGCCAGTCGGGCTGAAGCAATTCCCCGATAGAGAAACAAACCCGGTTGTTCGGGAGCAATACGAATCGCCTGGTCTAAGGCTTCCAGCGCAGGGCCGAACATCCCTCGGTCCATGTAGGCGAGAGCTAAAAGTCGATAGTAGGTAAGAAGTTTATCCGTTGCCTTGACCTTTTCTTCGACGATGGATCTGTACTTCCTAACTTCTTTACGGAGTTCCTCGATACGAGCATCGGTAGTAGGGGTAGCATAATCGGGTGTTTCCAACTCAAGAAGCTTCTTCACCACGGCATCATCCTGCTTGGAACATCCCATCACCAGAAAGGATAGAATGATGAGGAGGCTCATGGTTCGTTCCTCCTGCCTTCAGCCTCGGATAGGATCGCGGGAGTTGCAGACGCTCCAATTCTATCAGCCCCAGCTTCTATCATTGCCCGCGCAGTTGCATAATCCCGAATTCCGCCAGCCGCCTTCACACCTCGGTTCTTTCCTGCAAGGATCCGGAGCAGGGCAATATCCTCTACCGTTGCTCCTTTGGAGGCGAATCCCGTTGAAGTTTTTAACATATGGGCTCCGGCAAGGATAGCCAACACCCCCCCTAACAACTTCTCTTCTTCTGTTAAGAGACAAGTTTCAAGTATCACCTTTACCAGTCTTCCTTGCGCCGCCTGCACTACTGCATGAATATCCCTGAAAACGGCTGGGATATTTCCCTCTTTTAATAGTCCGATGGGAATTACTGTATCGAACTCATCACATCCTTCTTCCCAGGCAATTCGAACTTCTTCGGCCTTCGTTGAAGCCTCCGTGTACCCCAAGGGGAATCCAATCACCGTACATACCTTTACTCCTGAACCCTTCAGGCGATCTACTGCTCCTCGAACACGATTGGGAGGAATACAGACACTGAAAGTTTTCCATAGGATGGCTTCTTGATAGAGTTTTTCAAATGCTTCTCGAGTAGCTTCAGGTTTCAAAAGAGTATGATCGAAATAAGAGGCCAGGTTCTGTCCGGGTACAGCCCTGCAGGAGGAAACAGGCTCCTTAGGTAAGGAGATCCCCGCTGCTACCAGTTCTCGAGTTACATAGGTGCGAATCTCGTCTATCCGGGTAATGAGTTTTTCCTTTTCCATCAAGAACCTCCTTCACTTCTGGGATGGTAGGCTGCATGGGCTTTCTCCAACAGATCCTGTTCCACATGGGTATAGATCTGGGTAGTCGATATGTCTGCATGTCCTAACAGTTCCTGCACGACTCTGAGGTTGGCTCCTCCCTGGAGCAAGTGGGTAGCAAAGGAATGACGAAGTTCATGAACTTTGCCCTCTAGACCCGCTAGCCTCACGTAATACTTGAATCGTTTCCAAATGCCTTTTCTACCCAAAGGACGTCCAAACCGATTCAAGAAAACTCGGGAGGTAGAACGTCCCCCCTTTCTGTTAAGCAGAACAGGTCTTCCTTGTTCTAGATACACCTTCAACCAGTACTCTGCTTCACCTCCCACGGGAACAATTCGCTCCTTTCCACCTTTTCCCGTAACCTTCACCACCCCTTCCCTTAGATAGAGGGATTCCAACGTCAGATTTGAAGCTTCGGACACCCGCAAACCACAGGAGTAGATCACTTCGAATAGAGAACGGTCCCGTAATCCTTCGGGGGTCTTGGTGTCCATGTTTTGTAAGATTCTGTCCACTTGAGGTAGTGAAAAAACCTCTGGAATCCGCTTGGGAACTTTGGGTGTTTTCAGGGCTTTCATGGGATTCTTCGAAATAGTCCCTTCTCTCACCAGAAAACGGAACATTCCCCTCAAAGTACTGAGGATTCTACAAATTGTCCGTTCGGTGATCTTCCCTTCCTCCTGCCTTATTACAAGGTACTGAGAGATCAGGGAAGGATCAACTGCTTCAATTGTCACACCCTTTTCATGTAGAAACTGAAAGAAACCCTTTAGTTCTCTCTGGTATGTGTCTACCGTGGCAGGAGAAAGATTCTTCTCTACCCGCACATAATCCAGAAACGATTGAATCTGTAGAGAGTTCCGATCAGTTTCCATTCTTCCCACCGGATGCTTTTCGATATCGAAGGACTGCCGGAATCCCCAGCTCATCGTCTTTGTACATTTCTTCGGGAAAGAGATCTTCCGTCCCCTTGGAAGGTTTGCCACTTGTTAATTTCACCCATTCGTCGAGGGAAATATAATCGGATTTCTTCGTTTTCTCTCCTTCTTCCCCATGAGCTTTCTGTGAATGGCTTCCACTGGACGGAAAGCCTGTGGCAATCACGGTGACTCGGATCTCGTCGTCTAACGTCTCATCGATCGTGTTTCCCGCTATGATCAACGCATCCTCGTCCGCGTTAGCCGTGATGATGCGGAGGATCTCCTCGTACTCGCTGAGGGTAAAGTCGTTGCCTCCTGTTACATTCACTAAAATTCCCTTTGCCCCTTCTATATGCGCATCCTCCAGCAAAGGATTGTTGATGGCATTGGTGGCAGCATCTACTGCCCGATTGTCCCCATGCCCAACACCAATTCCCATCAAAGCATCCCCTTGACCTTTCATGATGGTACGCACATCGGCGAAATCTATATTGATTTCCCCTGCTTTGGTAATGAGATCCGAGATCCCCTGTACCCCTTGCCGCAGGACATCATCCGCCAGCAGGAAAGCCTGCTTAATGGGAGTTTTTCTGTCTACGATCTTGAGTAAATGCTGGTTGGGAATGACAATCAACGTATCCACCGCTTGCCTGAGTTTCCGGATCCCTTCTTCGGCAAGCTTCATCTTCTTTTTTCCTTCGAACTCGAAGGGTTTTGTCACTACGGCAACGGTGAGAATACCTAAATCTTTCGCAATGGAAGCGATTACAGGCGCCGCCCCGGTACCCGTGCCCCCTCCCATACCGGCTGTCAGGAACACCATATCCGCCCCTCTGATGATGTCCTGTATCCGTTCCTTATCTTCTAGAGCGGCCTTTTCTCCGACCTCTGGTATTCCCCCCGCACCTAATCCACCGGTTAGTTTTGTACCTAAGGGTAACCGAATATCTGCTCGGGAGTTCTGCAAGGCCTGGAGATCCGTGTTCACCGCAATGAATTGTACGTTTTGCAACCCCACACTGATCATGCGGTTTACGGCATTACTCCCCCCCCCTCCCACACCGATCACTTTGATGATCGTTGGGCTTGCGCCACTGTCTTCGATAAGTTCTATAGTCATGTTCCCCCCCCATTTTAAAAATATCTATTTTTATTCAAAGAAATTGCGGAACCATTGTCTTAGGGAAGACAGCAACTTCCCTTCGGTTCTCTCCTTAATTCCTCCTTCTTTTACTGCAGGCAGCACATGTTCCGCGGCGAACATTACCAATCCTACACCCGCCGCATATTCGGGGCTTTGGTATTCGCCTACCAGTCCACCAAGATTTGTCGGCAATCCTACTCGTGCGGGATACCCGAAAATGTCTTGAGCGAGTTCCGCTGCTCCTGGTAAAAGAGCACCTCCTCCAGTGAGCACCACTCCCCCACTCAAGCGTTTACTGTACCCTTTTTTCTCCACTTTCTCGCGAACCATGGAAAAGATCTCGGCTATGCGAGGTTGGATAATGGCACATATGTCCTTTCTTGATACAGCTAGAGGCGGCCTTCCCCCGAAACCAGGAAGAATCACTTCTTGTCCTGGTTCGATGAGAGAAAAATGGCAGCAACCTGATTCTTTCTTTATCTTTTCCGCATTATCCACCGGGATCTTCAACATAATGGAAAGGTCGCCAGTAACCTGCGCACCTCCAATGGGTAACACGTTGGTAAAATAGGGAGCTCCATCCAGATATACTATGAAATCCGTCGTTCCGCCCCCTAAATCGATCAGTAGAGCTCCCAGCTCTTTTTCTTCTCGCGTCAACACCGCTTTGGCTGCGGCTAGGGATTCCAAGATGATTCCATCTACCTTCAAGCCGGCCCTGTTGATGCACTTGACCAAGTTTTGAGCAGAAGTCACCGATCCTGTAATGATATGGACTTCCGCTTCTAAGCGAACTCCGATCATATCCAAGGGGTCTTTTATACCCCCTTGGTCGTCCACAATGTATTCTTGGGGAATTACATGGAGCACTTCCCTATCCATGGGAATCACGATAGCCTTCGCTGCTTCGATCACCCGATCCACATCCGACTGTGTGATCTCTCTTCCCTTTCCGGTTACCGCTACCACCCCTCTGGAGTTGATTCCTTCAATATGCCCTCCGGAGATACTGGTGTATACTGTATCGACCTCCCTACCAGACATCAACTCGGCAGCTTCGACAGCGGATGCAATAGATTTGAGGGTAGACTCGATATTGATCACCACTCCTCTACGCAAACCATAGGAAGGGCTTCGCCCGATTCCTGTAATTTCTAGAGATCCTTTCTCGGTTACCTCCCCGATAACCACTGTTACCTTCGTGGTCCCGATATCGAGGCCTACCACAATGTTATCTACCGGCAATCGTGCCTCCCCTCATCCGGTACAGGATGTTCCCTGTTCTAAAATCTATTTCTTCAACCTTGTCAAGTAGATGCTCTTTCTGCATGACATCTAATACCATAAGAGCCGATTTGAAAGTTTCGGTTGAAAACTGATGCCCCATTCGAACAGGCACAGGATACTTAATGGGGTAAGCGATCAGTTCGTACGTGTCTTCTCCCTTCTTGACGATTCTAAACTCAGAAAAACAGTTCAAGATTCCTGATTCTTCCAAGCGAATTTCCACAATCGTTCGGAGTATACGGGTTAGCACAAAGGGAAACTTTACACCTTCTGTAGCTCCTTCGATTCTGATCCCTGTGAAGATCGGTAAAGAAGTGTCCCATTCCCCTTCTTGGGGTGTAAACAGATTGAGTTCTTCGTCAAAGGCAAATACTTGAGTAGATACGTCATGTTCCATCAGAGCTATCCCTATCGGCTTTCGAGTTTCAATGGTGATCGTTACCTTATTAGGAAATACCTTTTCCACTTTAGCCGATTTAATCCAGGGCACTGTCTCCAACCTTTTTTTTAGGGTTGGGGCATGTACCCTATGGTAAGGAACAGGACCTTGGAGTTGAGTAATTCTTAATATTTCCCCTTTGGGAATTGCGGAATCGCTCTTGACGATCACGGATTCCACCAATAATTTGGGGGCAATGACGAATTGGTACAGTAGTTCTCCCAACCCTATGCCAGCAAGAATTACTAGGAAAACTCGAATGGAGCGGTGTAGCCTTCTTTGAGGCCTTGTGAAACTCTCTGTTGTATACAACACGTAATCAGCCATTACAATCCTCTTCGTTCTGGACGTACTTGTCGGGAAAGATTCAAAAGAAGTCCACACATGATCAGCGAGATCAACAAGGAGGATCCTCCCGAAGAAATAAAGGGCAAAGGTATTCCCGTGGCTGGAACGATTCCGGATACCACGGAAAGGTTTGTCAACGCTTGAATTAAGATGGAGGAAGTAAGTCCGAAGGCAAGGTACCTCTCATAGGAAGAGTTCATCGAATAGGCTATCGCATACCCTCTTGCTGCAAAAGTAACAAACAACCCAAGAATCAATAGTATTCCAATCCACCCTAACTCTTCCCCGACCACTGCTGCAATAAAGTCGGAATGGGCTTCGGGAAGTCCTCCTAATTTACGCGTTCCTTGTCCAATCCCAATTCCCCAAAAACCACCCTTCAAAAGAGCGTTCCGGGCAGCAAGTACCTGAAATCCCGCTCCCGTAGGATCCAAGCCTGGATTCAGGAATGTGAGAAGTCGTTGCACCCGATGTTCCTTCGTGAACAGTAGGTAGATCCCAATGGGAGCGATAGTGAGAAGAAAAATAAGGAGGTAACGTATAGGAACACCTGCCACATAGAAACAGACAAAACCTAGTAAGAACAGAAACGCTGCGGTGGAGAAATCGTTCTGGAGATAGGTCAATGCGCTGAGTACAAGGATCACTACCGCAGGAGGAAGAATCGAATTCAACGGATCATCTAGTCTGTCCTGTTTTTTTTCCAATATGAAAGCTAGGTACAACACTAAAGCTAGTTTCGCTAGTTCGGATGGTTGGAAGGAAAGTCCAAACAGAACGATCCATCGTCTAGCTCCCAAGAGCTTTGGAGATACACCTGGGATTAAACAGACGGCCATTAGAGCGAGGGATGCAAGAAGGACGTAGGGAGTAATTCGTTTGATCCATTCCAAAGGAACTTTCATGGCAAGGACAGCGAACACCCCACCCACCCCTACCCACAGGGTCTGACGCCGTACGAAATAGTAGGGATCCTTGAATATGGTCAGTCCTCTATGGTACGAGGCTGAAAAGAGCATCCCCAGGCCTAACCCCACGAGGAGTATCAAAGTAGACACGAGAAGAGTATCTACCTCTTTGGTTTCCTGTTTCTCTAGGACGAAGGCATTCCTCATCATCATTGTATCTTCAATGTGGAGAGGCTCAAAATCAAAAACAGGCCTCCCAAAATCCAGAAACGTACCACCACCTTTACCTCTGGCCATCCTTTCAGTTCGAAATGATGGTGTAAAGGTGCCATCAGGAATACCCTTTTTTTCTTCCACTTGAAATATGCTACTTGAATGATGACCGAGGCTGCTTCCATGACGAACACTCCCCCAATCACCAGAAGTAGTATTTCCTTCTTCACGATAAGGGCTAAAGTTCCGAGAATCCCCCCCAGGGCGAGACTCCCCGTGTCTCCCATCATGACTTCAGCGGGGTGCGTATTGAACCATAAGAATCCGACTGCCGCCCCCACATAGGCAAGACAGAGAATCGCCAGCTCCCCTGTTCCAGGAAGATAGGGAATCTGGAGATAGGTTGCGTAGTCTTGCCGGCCGGATAGGTAGCAAATTACCGCGAAGGCGATTCCTGCCATAATCACTAATCCGGTGGCTAAACCGTCCAAACCATCGGTAAGATTCACAGCGTTGGAGAAGCCTACTTGTAGAAGCACTGCAAAGGGGATCCACCACCATCCCAGATCCAAAATGGGTTCTTTGAACATAGGAATATAGAGCTGGGTAGTGTACGGATTTCTGTTTACGAACAGGTACACCGCTACCGCAGTGGCCACGGCAAATTGTCCCAAAAGCTTCACCCGAGCAGGGATCCCGGCCGAGTTCTTACGGAAAATCTTCAGAATATCATCGATAAACCCTACAGCCCCAAATCCCAACGTGCAGAAAAGCAAGATCCAGGTGTATCGATTTCGAATATCTTGCCAAAGGAGTAAGGAAATCACAATGGAGAAGATCATCATGATTCCTCCCATGGTGGGAGTCCCGGCTTTCGAAAGGTGAGTCTGTGGCCCATCGGTCCGTATGGATTGTCCAGCTTTCAACTCCCGCAGGAGTTGGATGATTTTCGGACCGAACATGAAAGCAATTAATAGAGAGGTTACCGCTGCATACGCAGCTCGAAAGGTGATGTATTGAAAGATGTTGAAAGGCGTGAACACCTTGACCAGTGGATAGAGGAACTCTTTAAGCATGCTCTCCCTCCGTATGATGGGGAACGATATAGTTTACCACCCGTTCCAGTTCCAAACTCCGGGATCCTTTGATCAATACGAGATCTCCTTCTTTAAGGAAGTCTTTCAATTTTCTACCAAGGACCTCGATCTTCTGTTCTAGGAATACAGGAAGCCGATTGGCGGAACTTTGCAACAGTTGGTATACTGTTTCCATCGCTTCTCCATATAAGAATACCCCATCTAGGTTCTTCCGAAGGATCCATTCTCCCAATGTCCTATGAGCTTCTCCTTCGAACGATCCCAGTTCCTTCATCGAGCCGAATACCCCGATCCTTCGCCCCGGCCATTCGATTTCCTGAAAGAATTCCAGAGCCTCCTGCATAGAATTGGGATTTGCATTATAGCAATCGAGTAGAATCGTGATTGGGCCTTCGATGATCTGGCTTCGACCAAAAAGGGGTTTCACAGATTCTAAACCTGCCTGTATCTCTGAGTTCCCGACCCCCAATTCTTTACACACCGCGATGGCCGCTAGAGCGTTCCTCAAGTTGAACCTTCCAATCAAAGGGAAGCGAATTCTCTTCCCTTCCAACTGAATTCCCCATCCCTTTAAACCTAAATTCTCTGCCCCCTCGTATCCTGGAGTAGTCTTCTCCCCAAAAGTCTTTATCCTAGCTTTCACTCCTTCCTTTAAAAATGAAGCAAATGACTCTTCCTCGTAGATAAAACCAACCCCTCCACTAGGCAGACTCAATAACAATTGTTTCTTTTCCGCGGCTATTGCTTCTTTCGAGCCGAGGTTTCCTATATGGGCAGTTCCTATGTTAGTAAGAACTCCTATTTCCGGCTTAACGATTTGCGCCAGGGCTTGTATTTCGCCTGGATGATTCATGCCCATTTCAAATACAGCCCAACGATTCTCATCCTGCACTTCAAATACCGAGAGAGGAAGGCCTATTTCGGAGTTCAAATTGCCCCTGTTCATGAAGGTAGAACTTGTCTGGGATAAGATCGCTCCCAGGATTTCCTTCGTGGTCGTTTTTCCATTGCTACCAGTAACCCCGATCCTATGGACTTTTTTCTTTCGTAGGTATCCTTCGGCCAACCTGTGGAGAGCTTCGAGGGGAGATGGTACAATGATATAAGCTCCTCGATATTTTACTGCATAACTCTGGAGGGAATCCTGATTGAGACTCCAGAACTCGTCGGCCACAAATGAAGCTTTTCCTCCCTTGGAAAATACTTCCTGAATGTAGTAGTGACCATCTGTCCGTTCCCCTTTCAATGGAACGAACAAGCATCCTTTCGAAGCTTGTCTGGAATCAGAAATCACAGAAGTGATCCCCCCCTGCTCGGTCAGAGGAAGATAGTAAGGGTTCCCCCCTACGATTCTCACGATCTCGGTAAACTGGAAAAGCGCCCTACCCATCGGTGTTCTTCCCCCCTGATGAGGGACGGATTTCTATATATGTATCCACAGAAGGACGTTTGAGACCTAGTGTATTTTCTGCCAACGCCCGTATTCTAGCGGGAAAATTCAGAATGGAAATCGCAATGATCTTGCGCTTGTTTTCTTCAATCAGTTCAACCTGGTCCATCTCTATCTTTCGTATCTCCTTTCTCAATGTGGCAAAGCGAAAAGACTGCCATGTGTTGAGAAAAAACAAGAGGGGAACAAGGGCAATAGCTCCAAATCTCAACCAATTCCTTAGCTTTTTCATCTTAATTTTAACCTTCCTCAGAAATCTTCTCTATTACCCGAAACTTAGCACTTCGCGAATGTGGATTGTTCTGTACTTCTTCCTCCCTTGGTTGGAGAGGCTTTCGGGTAATTTGTAGAGCAACTCCCAAGTGCTCAGTTCTAGGAATCGGCACATTGACCTCTTTCATAGAGGATTTACCCTTCTTCTGGAAGAAGTGTTTTACGATTCTATCTTCCAAAGAATGGAAGGAGATTACCCCAATACGCCCTCCCACTTTTAGAACCCGAAAAGAACGTTCTAGCCCCCTCTCTAACCGTTCCAACTCTCTATTTACAGCAATTCGCAAGGCTTGGAAACACCGGGTAGCTGGATGAATCCTCCCATACCGGTACCGAGCAGGCACGGCATCCCAAATCAGGTCTGCCAGTTCTTTCGAAGTTTGTATAGGAGTCCGCACTCGAGCGTTCACAATGGCTCGAGCAATCCTTTTTGCAAACCGTTCTTCTCCAAATCGATAGAAGTAGGTGCTCAGTTCGTCGAAAGAAGCAGTATTCACGATCTCCATTGCCGTTCTGCCTTCTGTATTACCTAATCTCATATCTAGCGGTTCATCCCGAAGGAAACTGAACCCCCGGCCGGATCGTTCATAATGAAAAGAAGAAACCCCTAAATCAAACAGAACTCGATCCGGCCGTTCGTTCAGTGGGTACCGAGAGAAAAACTCATCGAACCAACTCTCGATCCCCTGGAAACGGTCCCCAAAATCGCTAAGACGGCTCCGGGCTATTTGCAGAATGGTCCCGTCTGCATCCAGTCCGACTACCCGGAGATCTGGGTATGCGTTAAGGAAGGCCTCAGTATGACCACCCTCTCCCACCGTGCAATCGATCAACAACGATTTGCCAGCAGGGGGGGCCAGAAACTGCAGCACCTCTTCCTTCATAACCGAGGTGTGTACTAATTTCATC
>CAKZQO010000206.1 GCA_937140905.1 uncultured Spirochaeta sp. | reverse complement strand
AGTCCCTTACCATACATGACCGTAGCTCAAAACATCTTCCTTGGTAGGGAAATCCTGAACCGATTCGGTCTGATCGACCATAAAGCGATAGATCGAGAAGCAGGGAAAATTTTGGAGGAATTGAAAATCAACATCCCTCCCAGCCGAATCATGGGAGAGTTGAGCGTAGCTCAGATGCAGTTGGTGGAAATAGCCGAAGCCGTATCCCGGAACGCCGAACTGGTGATCATGGATGAACCTACATCGGCACTGACAGAGAAAGAAGTGGATCATCTGTTCGAAATCATCCGCAACCTTAAAGCTAGAGGAGTTGCGGTGGTATACATCAGTCACAAGATGGACGAAATCTTCAAGATTACCGATGAGGTGAGCGTGTACCGGGATGGAGAGCTGATCGATTGTCGCAAGACTTCCGAGTTGAACCGCGAAATGCTGATCAAGATGATGGTGGGGCGCTCCATTGATCAATTCTTCCAGAAGAGCAAAGCACAGATCAGTGAACCGATACTAGAGGTAGAGGGGCTGAGTCGTCGGGGAGTATTCCGTGACGTGAGTTTTACCTTACGGCGAGGGGAAATCCTAGGATTCGCAGGCCTCGTGGGCGCCGGGCGAACGGAAGTGATGGAAACCCTCTTCGGTATCTACCCTAAAGAAAAAGGAACCATTCGAATAAAAGGACGAGTGGTAGACATCCATAGCCCCTACGATGCCATACGCAACGGTATGGCCTTTCTAACCGAGGACCGAAAACGGAGTGGTCTCTATTTGAACCTATCCGTTCGAGATAATATCGCCATCGCAAGTTTGAAGGAACATTTGAAGGGATTCCTGATCAACCACTCCAAAATCCATTCCATCTGTGAACAAGCGGTCCAGACATTGAGCATCAAGACACCCAATTTGGAACAGCAGGTCATGTTCCTCAGTGGAGGGAACCAGCAAAAAGTGTTGGTTAGTCGATGGTTAGCTACATCGCCAGAAATTTTGATCCTGGACGAACCTACTCGAGGAATCGATGTGGGAGCAAAGGCAGAGATTTATAAACTGATGTCTACCCTTGCACAAGAGGGAAAAGCTATCATCTTGGTTTCTTCGGAAATGCCCGAAATTTTAGCCATGTCCGATCGAATCGTGGTGATGCACGAAGGGGTAAAGATCGGAGAGTTGATCCGAGAAGAAGCTACACCGGAAAAGATCCTTCATATGGCTACCGGTGAACCGTTGGCAACCTACGAGGAAGCCCGTTAATTTCGTTGGAATGGAGGTTTCAGGTGTCTCGACTTAACTCCAATCTACTGTCTATCTTGAAAAAGTACAGCATCCTGTTCATCCTGATAGGTCTGATTCTCGTAATTTCTGTTCTCTCGGGAGGAGTATTCCTGCGGATCACCAATCTTCTGAACGTTTTAAGGCAGATCAGCGTTATTGGAATCATCTCTCTAGGAGTCACGATGGTGATCATCACAGCTGGGATCGACCTTTCCTCTGGTGCGATCGTAGCTATTGTATCCGTTGTGGTGGCGAGTCTACTGCAATCCCCCACAGCTGCTGACCGCCTCTTCAAGGGAGGGCAACCCTGGCCCGTACTTCCTGTGCTTTTGATCGGGCTACTTATCGGTGCCTTTGGAGGATTCATCAACGGGGGGCTCATCGCCAAGTTCAAGATCCCCCCCTTCGTGGCCACGCTAGGAATGATGACTTTCGCTAGAGGTTGGGCCTTCATCTATTCGGAAGGTAGACCCCGGGGAAGCCTTATTCCCCAGTTCGAAATTATTGGACAGGGCTCTCTATTCGGGATTCCCAACCCTGCCTGGGTTCTCTTGATCTGTGTGCTCATTACCCACGTCATTCTGAAACATACCCTCTGGGGCCGGTATACCTACGCTTTAGGGAGCAATATCCAGGCTGCCATCGTGTCGGGAATCAACACGAACCGATACATTCTTCTGGTATATACATACGCCGGATTCCTCAGCGCCGTCGCTTCCATTGTGCTTACCGCACGGATCGGATCGGGTCAGCCAGGGTTAGGCATGAGCTATGAGTTGGATGCTATCGCTGCTTCGGTCATCGGAGGCACGAGTCTTTCGGGAGGAATCGGTAGCGCAGGCGGGGCTTTAATTGGAGCCCTCATCATTGGGGTCATGAAGAACGGGTTGGATATCTTGAACGTCTCTGCGGATTTCCAGCAGGTGATGCGAGCCATCATCATTGTGGTCGCGGTAATCATAGACGTGCGAAAGAACATTAAGAGAAGCTAATCACATCTAAAGGAAAAGTAAAAAAGCCGGCGTTTTGCCGGCTTTTTATTAATTTTCGTAATGCACCCTTTCACTGTATCCGATCTACCCTATTTCACTCAATTTTACGGGTCGTTTCTGATCATAGGACAGCCGGGCAGCCTTTCCCATCACCACAGGTACCCTACCATCCTTTCCGGTCACGGGAGGGGCGAGGTCTTTCTGGATGCAGGTAACGAAGGCTTGGATCTCAGAGACATAGCTCTCCGTGTATCGCTCCAGGAAGAAAAATAGGGGAAGATCTTCACAGAC
>CAKZQO010000205.1 GCA_937140905.1 uncultured Spirochaeta sp. | reverse complement strand
GCCCATTAAGACCCTTAAAAACACGGTTTTTTCTCATTTCAAGTGTAAATTTTTCTCAAATCATGCGTTTCGTTACACCATGCATCGTACAGTTCCACTGCAAAAGCTCCTACCCTCTTCACGTGGGAGGCGGTTTCATAGGGATCCCGGAGTTCCACCACTTCTACCAGGCGAAGGACCATCTCGCGGGAAAGTTTAGCCTTTTCGATGGCATTGGCGGCGCTCTGTGCGAATTGAGCGATGTAGAGTCTATCCTGCATGGAAAAGGGGACTACCTTACCCGAGGGATCCTTTGCGTTGATTAGTTGGAGCACCCCTAAAAGAGCGTTGTCTCGGGTCAGCAAGGGAACCACGAGGATCGACTGGGTACGGTAGGAGAACTTCTTGTCGAAAGCAGGATTAAAACTGAAGGACACGTTGCTTTTAATATCGTACACATCATCGATCAGGAGGGATTCTCCAGACAGGGCCGCGTATCCCGCTATGGAAGACCGGTCGATAGGAATGCTGAGATTGCTACCCAGATACTTTTCTTTGCTTCCATCGGGGAATAGGGTATCGTTCTGGACATAGCTAAAGTACAGTCTATCTCCCACGGCAAGGTAGATGGTACCCGCGTCTGCGTTCACGAACCTTCGTGCCTCGTAGAGGATCGTTTCCAGGAGGGAATCGAAATCACGGATGTGGTAGATTTTTTCGATGGTGTTGAGGAGGGAATCTATATCACGTTTTCGTGGCGGGTACCGGTATGAACTAGCTTTTGCCAGAAAAGACATGGTAAGGATAAGTATAGTGTATTTTTAGAAAAAATGTAGAGGTAAAACTATTTATCGGTGTGTAACCAGAGTTCCTGTTTGAATCGGTTTCCCCGTGCGTGCGGATTCCGTTATAGCTAGAGCAACCTCCATCGATAGAAGGCCTTCCATTAGGTCGGGTTGGATGGATTTCCCTTCGGCAAGGGAGCGGCTAAACTCGTGGACTTCTTCCTTGAAAGGGTGATGGGAAACTGAACCAGAATCCGGTGTGGAGCAGGGAAGTTCGACCCACCGATCCTGAGAGGGGAACAGTACCGAGGAGTACAGTTTGTTTCCTCGAATGGATCCCTCACTTCCAAGAAGATCTATGTTGAACTGGTAGGGGAAGGAAACCCCATCGAGGGATGCGGATACTTTGCCTACTGTACCGTCCTGAAACCGAAGGGTTGCCACGAGAGTGGTGGGGTAGTCGAAATCCTCCCGTTGCCGGTAGGAATAGGCGAACACTTCCGCTACCTCACCTTTGAGATACCGAGCGAGATCTACCGCGTGACAGCCGCCGGTGATCATCGATCCACCCGCGTACTCTCCTTTCCGGATCCAGGGATAACTGGAAAAAGTGGGCTTGATCCCATGCCAGTAGTCCATCTCGGTGTAATAGATGTCTCCAATGGCCCTTCGGTCCAGTAGGGAACGTAGGATACGCACCAGGGGATGCCACCGGAGGACGAAACTCACTACCGTGTGCACTCGTCTCTGGGTAGACACCCTCTGGTAGGTGTTCCAGAGGCTTCCCAACTCCTCGTACGAGATTACGGGGGGTTTCTCTAGTATCAGGTGTTTCCCCGCCTCCAAGGCAAGGATTGCTTCCCGGGCATGGAGATAGTTGGGCATGCAGAGGATTACCACCTCTACCTCGGGATCCTGGAGAAGGGCCTCGTAGGAGGGGTACACTTTTAAGGGTTTTATAGAAGTTACGGACTCGGAGCCGAATCTGCTCGCCGAGGGAGGGTATCCATACTGTTTCGCTAGCCGCTCCGCGCTTTCCACGGTGCGGCTAGAAACTCCTACCAAGGTGAAGTAGGGATCCTCGGCGATAGCGGAAGCGTACTGGTAGGCTACCTGACCGGCCCCTCGAATGGCTACTCCCCATGACCGGCCGGTGTGAGGTTCTTTTTCCCGTTCGCCCATATCGCGCCTCCTTAACTATCACGTAAGTTCGAGGCACCGGTAGACTTCCAGTGAATAGACGCCGAATTCCGCCGAACTGCGAACTTCCATCGTGCGTGGGCGGGGTAGTTCGATGTCCAACGCTTTGATCATCCGGGAAGGTCGTGCGGAGAGGATGATCACTCGATCGGAAAGAAAGATCGCTTCCTGGATTCCATGGGTGACGAAAAGGATCGTTTTCTGGGATTCGCTCCAGATCCGAAGGAGTTCGAGGTTCATCCGTTCCCGGGTAAGGGCGTCGAGGGCTCCGAATGGCTCGTCCATCAGGATCAATTTTGGATCGTGGATCAGGGCTCGGGCAATGGAAACCCGTTGCTGCATACCCCCGGATAATTCGTTGGGGTAGTTGTTTTCGAATCCAGAGAGCCCTACTAGTTCCAGTAGGGCTCTGGCTTTCTCAATATAATTTCGTTTGTCCAACTTCAAGATTTCGATGGGGAGGAGGACATTGTCGATCACTTTTCGCCAGGGCAGAAGGAGGGGTTTCTGGAACACGAATCCTACTTCCCGCGAAGGATCGAACTGCTTTTTGTCCACGAAGATCTCGCCGGATGTTTTGGGCAGGAGTCCCGCGATGATCTTGAGTAAGGTAGTCTTTCCGCAACCAGAGGGTCCGACGATACTCACGAACTCCTGCGGATAGATGTCGAAGGTGACGCTCCCTAGGGCTTCCAGTTCTCCCTCCCGGGTCTTGTACACCTTTTTTAGTTCGCGGATTGAAAGCAGGGGAGTGTTGCCGTGCACAGGAGTCCTCCTTTCTAATGATAGAATTGCTCGTTTTCCGTCCCTCTCACCCTACCAATTGTACTTAAAGGGAGGCGAGGGCAGGAAAGACGCGTCGTACACGTCCTCCGGCGGGAAGTTCATCTGCACGTTCATGTACCTAGCCACCAGTTCCACCGTTTCCCGCATTCGGGCGGGATCGATGTACCCAATTCCATTGTTCTTATATCGATCTGTTTTAAAGAAGTCCATAACGACCTTCAGGTTGGCCAGGTAATCCTCCTTGTTGATAGGATGGTACTTTCCCAGAATGTCGATGGCCTCGGCAGGATTCTTCAGGGTATAGTCCCAGGCCCGGTAGGTTGCCTTTAGGAACTTTCGCAGCATCTCTGGCCGGGTTTTGATGGTATCATCGTGGGTAATGTAGGAGTGAGCGTAGGCATTGAACCCATAGTCAGACCATACGAAGTATCCCAGTTGATCCGGAGGTATCGCTTTTTCCATAAAGGGCTTCCCCGTGTAGAGTTCGAACACCACGTCCGCGTTCTTGGAGGCTAGGGCGGATACCTTGGCGGCGGGTTCGATGTTCACGAACTTCACGCTTGAGGGATCCACGCCAATCTGTTTGGCAAATGCGGGCCACATGACCTTATGCCCATCGGTGGCGGGAACGGCCACGGTCTTTCCCACGATGTCCTGCGGTTTGGTTATTCCAGAGCTCTTCCAGAAATACATGCAGTTGGGGTGTTTGTCGAAGATGATTCCAATAATTTTCACCTTCGCCCCTTTGGCCCGGTTGGTGATGGGAACTGGGGCGTCGGAGATCCCGATATCCGCTTTCTTGGTATCGATCACCTGCACGGTATACCCCGAACCTTGGCCAAGGATCACGTTCACGTCGAGGCCCTCTTCCTTGTACCACCCTTTCTCCAGCGCTACGTAGTAGGGCGCATGGTCTCCCGTGATTTTCCAGTTCAGCTGGAAATCCACCTTTTCCAGAGCTTTCGGAGCTTCTTTTGTTGGAGCTTTTGGCGAAGCTTCCTTTGCCCCACCTCCAAAGAGTAGGGCAAATCCTAAGAAAAGTAGTATCATTGTGCAGATCGTTTTTTGTGTGTTCTTACGCATAGGTTCCCTCCATTTTCGAAAATTTATGGTTCAGCCTCAAAGGCTGTCCATGGCATAAGGATACGTTCCAGTAAGGACACGAGGGTAAAGAGCAAAGCTCCCGCCAGGGAAATGAGGATCAGGGAAGAGAAGATCGGGGGGGTATTCATCGAGTACTGGGCGTTGATGATGATGTAGCCCAGTCCCCGGTCGGAAGCGATGAACTCTCCCACAATGGCTCCCACGATACTCATGGTAGAGCAGATCTTCAAACCAGAGAAGATGTAGGGCAGGGCATTGGGAATGCGAATTTTCAGGAACACCTGTAGTTTGGAAGCGTGTAGGTACCTCACCAGGTCGAGTAAATCCTCGTCCACCGCCTCCAATCCGGTAATTGTATTGATCACCACGGGGAAAAACCCCACTAGGAAAGCGATCACCATGTTGGTGAACACCCCATACCCCATCCAGAGAAGGATGATGGGAGCAATGGCAATGATAGGAAGACTGTTGATAAATACAAAGGCGGGGAGGATGATTTCCTTCAACCGTTTCGACCAAGCTAACGCGATGGCGATGAGGATCCCAACAGTTGAAGTAGCCACAAAGCTGAGGCTAATGGCGAGCACAGTGGAAGAGATATGGTAACTCCAGCGATAGTTCGCCTCCGCTCTGGGGAACAAAAGATGGGACAGGGCAGTGGAAGGGGCAGGCAGGATGAACGGGGGTATCCGGAAGACCCACACGGCCGCTTCCCACAGAAGGAAGAATCCCAGCACCACAAAGATTGAGTTCAGGTTTTTCTGTATGCTTCGCGTTACCCATCGAATGAGAGCATTGAGTCGGGAAGGGGGGGTAAGGCTATCTGTGGATTTCAGTACATGGTTCATCCTTTTCCTCCGCCCGTGGTCTGGGGCATCCAGTAGAGAACCCTAGCTTCCAATAGTGATAAGGCTCCGAAAAAGAGGATTCCCAGAAGAGAAATGAGGAGCAAGCAGGCAAACATGGTAGGGGTGTCGATAAAAGCCTGCGCGTCCTTCAACAGGTACCCCAGCCCTTTGTCCGAGGCGATGAACTCGCCCACGATGGATCCCACCACGCACATGGTTGCGCTGATCTTGAAGCCCGAAAAAATATAGGGAAGGGCGTTGGGGATCTTTATTTTTACATAGATCTGCCCCTTAGTGGCTCCCAGGTATCGGACCAGGTTTAAAAGGTCTTCATCCACCTGTTCCAATCCTGTGGAGGTATTGATTACGATGGGAAAGAAGGCCACCAGTACGGCGATCAGGGTGTTGGGTAGGAGTCCATATCCGAACCACAGGAGGAACAGGGGGGCTAGCGCGATCTTTGGTAAAGAGTTAAAGAATACGATGATGGGGGTAATAAGGGTTTTAAGAGCACGGGACCAGCTGATCAGAAGGGCAACGAGGTTCCCTGAAATGGCGGTGATGAGGAAACTCAACAGGATCTCCATTAAAGTAGCTTGGATATGTAGGGGCCACTGGTACTTAGCCGCGAGGGTTGGCTGAAAAATATGGGACAGGGTTTTCAAGGGAGAGGGAATGATAAACTCTTTGATCCCCAGTACCATCACCGCGACTTGCCAGAAGAGAAGGAACAGGAAGAAGTAACCTACTCTACGGAGAAGCAGTTTCATGGCCGCGCCTCTTGGATCAGTTGGATTTCCCTTTCCTCCGGGGGTAAGGGTCGACCTATCTCCGCCACCCGATATCCGAACCCACTGCCACCCAGAGTGCTCAAATCCAGGCATCCATGGGTTCTACGGTATAGGCCCGGATGCACGACTGCTTCGAACTTGGATGCGTCGGGGTAAAACTGCATGGAGTTGGATTCCACGCCGAGGATAGTCCCCGCGTGGGAAGCTAACAGCACATGGGGGATCTGGGCCAGCATGGGATTAGTTAGATCCTGTACCATGAGGGTCATCCCATGGGCTTTTGCCCAGCAAAGACTCAACAGGGCGCCTGTCTGGGTCTTGCAGGTTTTCAACGCTACTCCTGTCCAGCCCAGTACTCGCCCCATCCGAAGGTATCTCCAGTCATGAGCGCTTTCGTCCATGAAAAGGGGTTTGCGGGCGCTTACGGAATGAACATCCAGAGGATGGGCTTCCAAATCATAGGGGAAAGGCTGTTCGATATAGAGGATAGAGGCGTAGATCCGTGGATACTCGTATAGGAGTCGGTCCAGGATCTCGGTCACATAGGAAGGATCCTGTACGGTGCAGTTAAAGTCAGCGGTAAGCCAATCCACGTTCTGGGCGAGGGCGATGCGACCCACAGTGACGATTCGCCGGTAATCCCATTGGGGATCTACCCCCGTGAGTTTGATTTTCAAGGCAGTTAATCCGTCGGTGCGGATCCAGTCGGACAGTAGGAGAGGGTATCCATCCTGAGGTTCACTGCCCGTCAGGTCCCGCTCGTCTAGGGGGTCTTTTCCCCCCACAAGGTGCCAGGCCTTCAGTACTCTTTCCGGAGGGGTCCGGAAGTAGTCTGCTGGATATTTGCCCCTGAAATGCCTGAATTCGTTCTGTGCGTCTTCCCCCGGATTATAGAACGAGGCAAGGTCTTGGTTCATGTACTCTTTCGTGTACGTGCTGTAGGTGGGAACCTGGTGGACAGTACCGTACGCATCGTGCAACGCTAGATCGAAGGGACTGGAACATACCAGGGCGGCTAACCAGGGAAGGGGCCCTAACGGATCGCTGGTACCGGATTTCTTTTTCGGTTTCTCTCCCCGCGCAGGGCCTTCGGCATTATACACGCGATGGATGGCTGGGAGTATCTCCTCCAGAAACACGTGCCCCAGCTCCATCGGATGTCCCCATTGTTCGAACCTCCGGAAAGCGGCCAGAAGGATTTGAGTGAATTCCTTCAATTTCGCCTCCCGAGCCTGATAGGGTGCCTCCGAAGGCCACACCCAAGCTACGCTCAACGGAGTTTCCCCCCATCCTTCCGCGGTTTTTCCGTTCCGTGTTTCCACAACCATTCGTACCCGGGCGCAGGTAACCTCATAGGTGGTTTCTGGCCCGAATTTCAGGGGTACTCGGGTCTTGATGGGTAAGAAGTAGAGGGATACCTCCCGTATCCGGACATCTTTCGTGTTGCCCATGATTCCCATAGAGTCAGGATACCACAGAAACCCCATTTGTCAAGTAATTGCACAAAATAAAGTTGCGAAAGATCTGGGAACGTGGTATCGTACAAGTATGACTAAGTGGGTAAAGACGGACGATCTGGAACGGGTGAACACGCGGAATGTCCTAAGGACGATCGAGCTGGAAAACGGTCTTTCCCGAGCGCAGGTAGCTAGAAGATTGGGATTGAGTAGGACTACCATCTCCACCATCGTATCGAAACTCATATCAGTGGGATTCGTAACGGAACAACAATCGAAAGCCAAAGGGAGAGGTCGACCGGGTATCCATCTAAGTCTCACGACGAAACGATGGTATGCCATTGGCGCAGAGTTCCATTCCAAGAAATGGGTAGCGGTGGTAACGGACTTAGAAGGTAGACTTCTCAAAATCTTGGAAACTCCCGTAAAAAAGGAGGATGCGGATTCTTTCCTTCTGGGATTAAAGGAAACCATACAAATGATTATGAAGGATCTGCCGGGGCCCATGCTGCCCGCTATTGGAGTGGGAACACCAGGGTTGGTGGATTGTGAGAAGGGAGTGATCCTACGGGCGGACGATTTTGGCTGGAGACAGGTGGAGGTAAAAAAGTACTTAGAGGAAGAGTTGGGGTTGAAGACTTTCGTTCTCAATCGGCATCGGGCTGGTGGCTTGGCAGAGTCCCGGTTTGGAGTAGGAAGGAAGGTCCACAATCTGGTGTACATCGGAATTGGCACAGGGATTAGTGCGGCGTTTATCTCGGATGGTATCCTAATTCACGGGGCAAACTATTCGGCCGGAGAGATCGGACACATGATCGTGGATCCGGGAGGAGACCGGTGCGGATGTGGAAAAAAAGGGTGCCTACAGGCAGTAGCTTCAGGATCCGCCCTTGTCCGAATGGCTCAGGAGGCCCTGCGGAGAGGAGAAGCTTCGTCTCTAAGGGAAATGATGGAGGGGGAAGGAGGCGAATTGTCTGGAGAGCTTATCTGCAGAGAGGCGGCCAAGGGAGACCCTCTTTCCCTTCGGTGTGTGGAACAAGCGGCAGGATTCTTGGGAATCGCGGTAGCGAACATCATCACTAGCTTCAATCCAGATATGGTAATCATCGGGGGGCCCGTGGGTCAGACGGGAGATCCCCTAGTTCGCCTCATTCGGGAAGAAGCGGCAAGATGGGCGATGGAACACCCTTTCTCCGCTACCCGTATTGTACAAGGAGTTCTAGGGGAAACCGTAGGCGCCTTGGGAGCGGCTTGTCTAGTACTGGATCGGAAACTGGAACTCGTCTGCACGGAAAAAGAGGGGAACCATCTATAGGGAGCCTCTCCAACAGGGAACCTCTACAAAGCGCGGCGGAATTCCTCGAAGAGAGGATCCTTTAAAATCAGTTGGCTGATCTCCACGACGATCTGCTCGATTTGTTTGCCTTCTGTTTGGTATCGTAGATCCGCGACAGATAGGTACTTGTGACCATGTTTTTCCCATAGAAGACGAAGGTCTTCTTCTTGAGATGTGGCGGTAGGGTTGACCCGAGGGCGATTGGCTTTTTCCACCCGACGAGCGAGTTCGGGGATGGAAGCTTCTAAAAGGATCACAGGGCCCGTTCCTTTTAGTATGTCCCGGTTCCACTCGTACCGCACAGTCCCACCCGCCATGCTGACGATGGCGGAACCAGAGCGGGCCATCCGCGCGAGATCTTTGCAGATGGAGTACTCGATTTCTCGATAGGGGACCCACCCCTGTTCGCGCACCAATTCGTGAAAGGAGCATCCCGCCCTACGGTCGATCTCCTGATCGATATCGTAGAAGGGCAGGGAGAATAGCTCGGCGATCCGTTTCCCAATGGTGGTTTTACCGGAGCCGATCAAGCCGCAGAAGTACAGATTCATCGGCTAAGTATACTCGCAAGACCCACGAATGGTGAAGTGCAAGCTAAAGCGAGTAGTCGAAGCCAACCATCTACCACCCGCTTACTCGAAGGAGTCTTAATTTCTACTTCTTGCTCTTTAGATAATCGTACGCAGCCTTGAAATCTTGTCCGATCTTTCTCGTTGTGTCCAACATCGGATTGAACGGACCACCGTTCATGTAGCTCTGCACGGGGCTCACTCCGCCTGTAGATCCTGTTCCAGAACCAGGAGTTCTTTGCGACGCCTGCGCAATGGCCAGACTATCCACGAAGGTCAATTGGTCCGGACGCAAAATCTTATCTTCGATCTCTTTCAGGAGAGTTTCCGCTTCTTTTGGTTCGAAACGGGTCGTTTTCAAGATCTTTTCCGCGATGACAAGGAGAGCCTTTACCTGAGAAGAGTTTAACGCGAGCTTTTTCTGTTCTTTATCCATCGTATGGATGTACCCAAATACTCTTCCCAGGTCGTACACCACCTCCAATTTTTCCCTAACTGCCTGGACAGCTGGATCCTGAGTAGTCTGAGCGAAGGTTGTCATTACAGCCAATAAGATCGACGCCAAGATCATAATCATTTTTTTCATACTGTGCTCCTTATCATTGAATATTTTTACTCATATCGTAAGGCTTGAATCGGGTCTAACCGCGAGGCGTGATAGGCCGGATATCCTCCAAAGAACAGCCCAATGAGGACTGAAAAGCCAAAGGATAGTATTACCGCCAGTAAATTCACTTCACTGGCTATCCCTCCGAACTTTGAGAAGGCCCAGGAAGTGCCGTATCCAATCCCAATCCCGATCAGGCCTCCCCCCACCGAAAGGATAATTGCCTCTGTCATGAATTGGGCGATGATGTCTCCGGTCTTCGCTCCCAAGGCCATCCGAATCCCAATTTCCCGGGTGCGCTCCGTGACGGAAACGAGCATGATGTTCATGATCCCAATTCCCCCCACGATCAGGCTGATGGCGGCGATCCCTCCGAGCAGAAGGGTAAACGTGCCCGCTACTCCCTGTAAGGTATTCAATAGGTCGAGTTGGTTGGCGATGTAAAAGTCAGCCGAATCCATGGTGGGCAAGCGATGGAGCCTCAACAGTTCCTTTTCTATCGCGGACTGGGCCTCTCGCATCACCTCGACGGAGGCGGCTTGAACGTTAACTAACGCGTATTTGTCCGCGCCCGAAACGTATCGTTTATAAGTGGTAATGGGAACAAACACGGAAGAATCGGTAGTGGAGTTTCCTTTACGTTCCAGGACTCCTATGACTCGGTAACTCAGTCCATTGAGACGAACTTTTTGTCCCAACGGATCGCCCGCGTTTTGAAATAGATCCTGATACACCTGCGCTCCTAACACGACCACAGTCTTTTTCCCGTCTAGATCAGCAGGGGTGAAAAAGGATCCTGTTACGGGGCGCACATTACGGATCAACGGATAGTCCACACCCGTTCCCACAATGGTGACGTTCACGTTCGTGGAGCCGAACTTGGCTTGACCGTTCGCGCTAGACTCAGGGGCTAGAGAGGTAATCAGATTGGGAATCAATCGACGGATTGCTTCGATGTCCGCGTCCGTGATCGTGGGAATGATATTGGTAGTGCTCCGTCGGATTAGCGCTCCCCCTCTGGGTTGCCCGGAGTAAACGATCAAGAGGTTTGAACCCAACGCTTGAAGACTTCCTTCGACTGATTTCTGCGCTCCTGCCCCTAGGGCGAGCATGGCAATCACGGCTCCGGTTCCGATCATCACCCCAAGAGCAGTCAAAAAAGAGCGCACTTTATTGGAAGCGATGCTGCGAACCGACATTCGGATGTTTTCTACTAAAGCGCCCGCTTTCATGCCGCCCACTCCTTCGAAGGCAAGTCTTTCAGGATCCTTCCGTCCTGTATCTGGATGACCCGCTCCGCTTGTCTGGCGATCCCCGGATCATGGGTGACTAGAATGATAGTGGAACCCTCCTTGTGCAGAGCGTGGAACAGCTCCATGATTTCGACTCCCGTTTTCGTATCCAAGGCTCCGGTAGGTTCGTCCGCTAATAGGATCGAGGGACTCGCCGCTAAGGCCCTGGCAATCGCCACCCGTTGCCGTTGTCCTCCTGAAAGCTCGGATGGGATGTGCTTTTCTCGTCCTTCCAATCCGACTCTTTCCAACATGGCAAGAGCGATTTTTTTTCGTTCCTTTAACGGAACTCCCTGGTAGATAAGGGGTAATTCCACGTTCTCCAACGCTGTCTCTCGAGGCAACAGGTTGAAACTCTGGAACACGAACCCGATGCGGCGGTTTCGAATCTCGGCGAGTTGGTTTGGCTTTAGATGGGAAACTTCCTCGCCGGCAAGGACGTAACTACCCAGCGTCGGGGAATCGAGACACCCTAAAATATTCATCAGGGTGGACTTCCCGGAACCGCTAGGGCCTACGATAGCGACGAACTCTCCTCCTTCGATGGTGAACGATACGTCATCCAGGGCTTTCACGATCGTGGGTCCCATCTGGTAGTGACGGGATAGATTCTTCACCGTGATCATTTGGATCCTCCCGCTCCGGGTATGGTAATGGGAAGTACGGATTTTTCTCCCGTGGACGGAGCTGAAGCGGTTGGTTGCGCGGGGCTACCCGCTGGCTTCGATCCCTGAACCACCACTTTGGCTCCCTCCTCGATTCCCTGAAGAATTATGGCATTCACCCCATCGTCCGCGCCCTTCTCTACCCGTTTTCGCACTACTTCATTGTTTTCCCACACGTCAACATAACTCCTCCCTCGAATCGTGGATATGGCTTTGGAAGGAACTACCAACCCTCTGTCGGATTTGATCAGAATCGAAAAATCGGCGCTCATGCCGGGTCGAAGTTTCCTTTCCGGGTTCGGAAAAATGGCGGATACCTGGAAAATCGAGATATTGTTCACTACCTCGGCAATGGGGCTGATGCTGTCCACTTTGGAACGGAGAGGTTCTTCGCCAATGGAATCCCCACTGACGGTAAAGGTTTGCCCAATGGTAATTTTCCCGATATCCGCTTCATCTACTTCCGCGACGAACCGGACCCGTGAAAGGTCACCGAATAGGGCAATTTGGGAGTTCGCCGTCACTAGATCTCCGGGGGAAACGAAGGTTTTCAGAACCGTTCCGTTAAAGGGCGCCCGAATCTTCGCGTCCTCCAGATCCTTACGGGCCTTCTCCAGGGAGAGCCGTACCTGTTTCACTTTCAGGTTCGCCGCCGCCAATGCCAGTTCCGCGTTCTTCAATGCCTCTTCCGCGGCTGAGTACTGATCGGGACTAAGAGCGCGGTTGTCGAGAAGGATCTTTTTATCTTTCAGATCCTTTGCCGCCCGTTCCGCTACGATAGTTGCCTTTTGAGCCTCCACTTCGGCTTGCTCCAACAGTACTTCGGTTTGAGCCACGTTGTTGCGAAGGATCGCGTCATCCAGAATCGCCACGGGGCTTCCTTTGGATAGGGAATCCCCGCTTCGGGCGATCCAGGTTAGGATCGAAGTACTGGAGGATCGAAGGGTAATTTGAAGGTAGGGTTCTACCGTGGCGGCCCCTTCCACCACCACTGACACGGTACCTTTTTTGGCTTCCACTGTGGTAGGTCCCGAGATTGTGGTAGCCACGCTAGGGTTTCCAGTCGATTTGTTTGTCAGAAACCACCAAGCTCCAGCCCCCGCCACCAAGATTAAAATCACCAGCGTAATGACCTTTTTCATTGTTAAGTGCCCTCTCTTTATTGTTTGTTTTCCAAGGGTCGACCGATTAAATCCCACGCGTTGGCGGTTTGAATCATCGATAGGTACGCTTGAGCGAGATTCAATCGAGCTTTTTTCAAATTGAAAGTGGTTCGTTCCATAAGTACCCGGTGCGCGGCCTCGTCTTCGGGACTGATCTGCCCGATCCTACTCCTGGTTTGAAGTACTTCCGAATCCGATTTAGCCGCTTCAACCATCCGTTCCGCTTCGGCCACGCTGTCTCTTGCTTTCAGATAGGAGGCGTACTTGCTGCGAATTAAGAGGTCCAAGCTCTGCTGAAGGGAGAGCAATCGTTTCTCTTCCAGCAAGGCCGCCTCCTGGAGGGCCTGCTTTTCTTTTTCCCCCTCGCCCGAAAGGGAAGCGCTGATCCCCAGAAAGATCGTGAAGGAATGGTCGGGCGGTTGGGATCCGCCACTGGAGAGTTTCTCGTTTTTGTAGAGGGTCCAGGATGAGCCAAGGGTAACCGATCCGCTTTGAGTGTTGAACCCTAAAGAGACAGAGTTATCGGGAGTGGCGTAGGTGAATTTCGGGAGAAAATCGAAATTCGTCGTGGCTTGATAGGTGATCGCCCGTTTCGCCTTTTCCAGCTTCTGTTGTTGAGCGAGAATAATGGGGCTGTTGGATTTCGCCGCTGTCATGAGCCTACCCGGCTGGGGTACTTCCTTCAGGAACGCCGATACATCCAATCCCTCGAATCGTGGTACCGAACCAACGGGATCCCCTGAACTGGATTGCCCTCCCATCATTCCCATACGGGAGATGGGGAGATTGGCGGCATAGGCGAGGTTGAGCCAAGCCAATCGAAGATCCAAACGGGTTTGGATCAATTTTTCAGCGGCCGCCTGAAACTCGGATTCTGCGTCGGTTTGATCCGAAACCGGCGCTAATCCCTGAGAGACCTTTTGGCGGGTCACGGAAGCCTTCAAGCGGTAGAGTTCCAATTCCGCTTCGGCAACGGTCACTGATTCTTGGGCTAGAAAAGCCGACGTGAATAGGGAGAACAATTCCAAGTACGCTTGACCATAGGAAGCCCGAAGTTCTTTATCGCTTAGATCAAGAGCTTCAAAGGCCTGGATTTTCTTCTCTTTTTCTTCCTGGGTAATCCCCAAGGGAAAGCTTAGCTCGGCTCCCACCGCAGACTGGGTATAAGCCAACGTTCCTTCGGGGTCGCTGTATTGAAGAGAGGGATTCACGTTGATCTTCAACCCTTTCCAGCCTGCTTCCGTCGCATACTGGGCAGCTTTCACATTCTTTACGATCAGGGCTTGTTGAACTGTTTCGTGTCGGTAAATCTGTGATTCGATATCCTGCCAGGTGAGGGTTTCATAGGTTTTGACTTGCGAGTATAAGGAAGTGGAAAAGATCCAGACTACCAACAGTAGCAAACTGCGGTTCATTAGAACCTCCTAATATATAATTAAAAATATATATAAAATACATAGAAGTCCACCATAAAGAGATTTTTTTGTTTTATACTCCATTGACTTCGAAGGGGCTCTGTGCATAGATGAGAGCTTGTTTTGCAAAAGGAGGAAGTAATGAAAGTTGCAGTGTTAGGTGCTAGCGGCGCAACGGGCCGATGGGTAGTTAAACAATTATTGGAGCAGAAGGTTCACGCGAAAGTGATTGTACGAGGGAGCGCAGTTCTTGAAAGAGAACTCATGGATGACGAGAACTTAGAGATTATTAGAGGCGAGATAAACGCCTTGACGGTCCAGGAACTCCGTGAGTTATTGAAGGATTGCGACTCAGTGGTATGCTGTTTAGGGCATAGGATAAACCTCAAAGGGATATTTGGGAAACCGAGGAAACTCGTTTGGAATGCGGTAAGGAAAGTGACCGAAGCGTTGGCGTCTTTTCCCATCCCTAAGAAATTCGTCCTAATGAGCACGACAGCTTATACGAACTTCGAACAAGACGAGAGGGAATCGATTGGTGAAAAAGTTATTTTTTCGCTTTTAAAGATTCTCCTGCCGCCCCATAAAGACAATGTTTTGTCCGTTGATTATCTGATTTATACCATTCAGAAATCCGACAAGGTAGAATGGGTTGCGGTGCGTCCAGATTCCTTAATCGATGACAGTATAGTCAGTGCGTATCGGGTGTCCAGTTCCAGGCTTAGAAGTCCCATCTTTGATTCAGGGAGGACTAGTAGGATCAACGTTGCACATTTTATCCTGGAATTGTTGAGGAATGATTCTTCCTGGCAGAAGTGGAAATACAAAACACCGGTGATCTACAATAGAGAACAAGCGGTATAAAAAAAGAATGTACCTAGTCCGTGTAATGGGCGGTGAGGTAGTTTGTTAGTTGAGTATTGGGATAGTAATGTGCTAAGATCTCTTCAGCGGTGTATCCCACCGTTGCCATTCCAGCGGCCCCGCTCTGGTCTAACCCTACGCCATGCCCCCAGCCCCCGCCATTGAAGATGAAGTATTCGGGATACCCATCCTTCCCCACCTTCACCCGTAAGGTGAATAGTGTACTACGAAGGCCTCCCAGAACGATCCGTACCCGATCTCCTTTTAACCGAATGGATCCTTCTTCGGTTTGGATTTCTATCTCTTTCACCCTACCTGAGATTCCCCGTCCCCGAGTGAGGATGGCGGTAATCCTTCCGGGAGGGGTTTCCCGCCCTAACCGGGAGAGGATTTCCTCTGGCGTAACCCACCGCTCCCAACGGTAAGCTTCGGGGAAATGGAAGCCAGGTAGGGAAGCGAAGGCGGGAGGAGCGCTCCGAAGCCAATCGGTCAGCTGCACGAGGGAAAGGTATTCCTTCCGTTCCGCGGTCAGGCGGTCGGGCACAGGGGGCAAAGTGTCTGTGTAACCCCATACAGCCTCGGTTCCCTCCCCGTACCCCCCATTGTTCGCGTGGTAGTAAGCGGCCAAAGGACCCTGTGCCGTGCTGAGGTAGGTTCCTCGAGTAGCATCCACTGCTTCGGTGGTTCGGGGATGTTCGCTTTCCACGCCCCGGTAGCTGGCTGATCGGGTGCTTCCGTACACGTCAAAGGGTTTATCCTTCGATCGAGCCATCATGGCGAGGCTGTAGGATCGAGCGGCTATGGCCTGGGCTTTGAGGGCTTCCAGGGGCCAGGATGCAGGAATTTCGGACGGGAGAACCGAGTAGAGGTACTCTTCCAGGTTCACCTGGTTGATAAGTTGGAATCCCTCCTCGAAAGGCACTACCTGGAAGGATCCCCGGTAGGAACGATCCGAAATCGACGCGATGAAACTTCCCGCCTCGGTTACCAAATCGAAAAAGAGCACAGTGGAGTTCGCTTCGGTAGGATAAAGGAACGCGCCGGAAGGCCTTGATTTAGATTGTTCATTGGATGCCATATTGGATGCTACATCAGCTGGTGGCTCTCTATCCGATGAAAGGGCAGCCACGATTGGCAAAACAAGGGGCTGGATTTCTGGATCTAAAGGAATCTGTGGTTCCTTCAAGAAGAGTCGGTAGATTCCCGGTGATAGAGTTTTCGTTTCCTCTTGTCCATTTGACCCTACCCATTTCGCTATGTAGGGGGAAGAGATCTTGAAAGAGAGGGATGAGAGATGTTGAGCTAGAGCGACTCGAATGGTGGGAATCTTCGAAACTTCGCCAGCGAAGGGAAGGATTCGGGCTGGTTCTTTTCGGAGGAGTTTTTGACGGGCTGCCTCGGAAACCTTTGCCGATAGTTCGGGGTGTTGTTCCTGTAGAAGGTTGAGACGGTCCCGAAACTCTTTTTGGCGAGGAAGGATTTGGACAAGCCGGGAAAGGAGTGCGTATCCTTCCTGGAATTTTCCCTGGACTAGCGCTGTTTCACTCTGCGCGATCAGAGCGGGAAGAAAACTCCCGTCCTTTTTCAAGGCAGAACGAAAGGCCGCTTCAGCTTCCACCATTTTCCCCATGGCCACAAAAGCTTTCCCCAAAAAGTACCAGGGAGCTGGTCGAGCGTCTTCCATCGAAATCGCCGACCGAAAGCAAGAAATAGCCGCGTCGAAGGATCCTTCTTCCAGGGCAAGAAGTCCTTCATATAGAAAGGATTCAGCGGAAGGGATTGAGAGGGGGAGTAACGATCGGGCCGTAGCAGGATCTCCTGCCAGTACCGCCGCGATGAACAGGTCTCTTTTTAGGTCTGGGTCCTCTTTATAGGTGTGGAGAAGAAAAGTCCCGATTGTCTTGAGGGCAGACTGGTATCGATGGAGACCCTGTAGTGGCTCAGAATGGAGGGGGGATAGCGTCGAGGTAGATGCGCTGTTCAGAAAGGGCCCTAGAGGCCCTATTTCCTGGTACAACCGGAAGAGTTCTCCGGAAATTGCCGGCGACTTTACACTATCAGTATTTTTTTCTAGTTCAAGGGCCTCTTGAAGAATCTCGATACTATCTTCCAATCTGCCATTATAGTAGGCACCGATGGAGGAGCGAAGGAGAGAATTCTCATTTGGTTGGATCGATGGATATAGGCCTGTGGCGGGAGATACATTCTCCCATGAGGGACCGCTCTGGGAGTGCCCCGCTGTAGGGGAAAAAAGGAAGATCGTAAAAAAGACGAGCTCGAACTGTTTACAGAGTTGTTTAAAACGAGACCGGTTCTTGACGATCAACCTCCGCAGCACATTCCACTACCACAAGCCCCCTGCTCGAACCCGTTGCCGCAGGAAGAACTGCAACAGGGTCGTTCCGCATGAGTGGATCGTGAAGGAGCGTTATGGACGGCAAAGGTGCTGAACTGCTTTTTAAGTTTGGTCGATCCACAAGTGGGGCATCGTGCCTCGGTGTTGCCTAAAACAAGGGTTTCGAATCGAAGCCCGCAGTGAGAACAGGTATATTCAAAAATCGGCATGAACTGTACTATACCTAAAGAAGGGTAAGACTGTCTACACGTCGCGTGGACAGATCTTAAGGTTAAAAAAGATGCGATGCAATAAGGTAAAACACTTTTTATCCATCGTGGAAATCCGGACAAAGGTGGTAAGTGTGTCCTCCTTCCTCCTGGGGACCCTATTTGCCGTGAGGTATTTGTCGGGTCAGGGACTCGGTTCTGACTCGTTCCGAGCAGGCAAGTCTGGTGCAGAAATCTTTGTAGGTAGGGCTATCACTATGTTCCTGGCTACCCTCTGTGTGGACATGGGGACTACCGCTTGGAACACGTACTTCGATTACCTTCGAGGAACAGACGATCCTCGGATCAACCGGGAACCGGATAAGGTGTTGATCCATGGCGGACTGCCTCCTGCGTACGCGTTCTGGACAGCCTTTTGGTTGTACATCGCTGCAATGATGGGGGGGCTTGTCCTTTCGTTCCAAGTGGGTTTCTGGATCCTTCCCCTAGGCGCCCTCTCCATGGCCGTGGGATTCTTCTATAACGCGGGTCCTATGCCGATCTCCCATACACCGGTGGGAGAGTTATTCGCGGGGGGCTTCCTAGGGTTTGGATTGTTCTTGATTTCCTTTGGGGTTCAGGTGGCAGGAAGGATAGACTCTATGGGCCCCCAGTGGAGGCCTTGGACCCTGGCGATTCTTGCCGCTTTCCCATCCCTTTTTGCCGTGGCAGCCATCCTGGCGGTGAACAATGCCTGCGATATCGAAGGGGACAAGCTAGCGGGAAGGAAGACCTTTGCGGTTCTATTTGGGAAGAACGCCGGAGAAATTCTCGCGGTCGTCTTGGCTTTTCTTGCCTATCTAGGTGGGATTGTCCTTTCCTGGGTAGAAATTCTTCCGCGAATCGGAATATATGTGTTTCCTTTTTCAGCCCTGTTCGCCCTGTACCGGTTTTACCAGATGCGCAAGCTCGGATATTCTCACTCCACGAAAAGCAGGAACATGAAATCCATCCTGCAGATCTTTGGGGTATGGAGCCTATCCTATGGAGGAACCCTCCTAGTTGGTCTGTTCAGAAATTGACTTAGAACTATTATATAACTAAAATATAACTATGGCAAGTATTACCATACGAAACATACCGGAGTATGTATTCAGAAAAATAAAAAAACTTTCAGAGATAGAAAAACGAAGCATGAATAACGAGTTTCTTGTAATCATTGAACGGGGGCTAGAGGGGGAATTGATGGAAAAGGTCTCAAGGGGTGTTCGGATACATCCATCCTCGCAAGCTCGGTTTTGGCGTAACCTTTCCGCGGTTTGGGAAGATGAGCGTACGACCGAAGAAATCATTAAGGACATCTACGCGAATCGAACCTTAGGCCGGGAAACCACCCTATGATATTATTGGATACGGATGTATGCGTCGAGATTCTTCGGAAGAATGAAAAACTGATCCACCGTATCGAACAGTGCGATGACGAACTTGCCATATCCTTTCTAACAGTAGCCGAGTTGTATTATGGTGCTGAAAGATCTTCGAATCCAAAGAAAAATTGTGATTTGATCGAAGAGTTTCTTCTTACGATTCCTATCATCCACAGTGAGGTGGGAATATTGAAAAAGTTTGGACAGTTAAAAGCTCGGCTCTATCAGGAAAACATCCTGCTACCAGACGCAGACATCTTCATTGCAGCAACTGCATACGTAAAAGCTTCCAAACTAATCACAGGTAATTGGAGACATTTCCAGCGTTTCCCCAATTTAGTTGTAGAAAACTGGATGACTATCTAGGAAATCAAACGGGGCTTTCCCGCTAGGGACAGCCCCGTGTTGTGTGCATTTCAATTCGATATATCAATTAGTCTTTAATTTCGATTAGTTTGCTTACGGTAACCCTATGGGTTTTCCCCATCGATTTTTCTTGTTGGTTTGCTCTTATAATTCCATAAATAATTCCGGGTTCATTTCTGTCCCATGCGATTCCTTGACCTCTGATATTCAACGGAATTGTTTCTAGCACTTCTATTATTGAACCGGCTTCTGGCAGTTTACATCGATATACTTCTGCCGGATCATGCCCTGATAAGTATAAGAATCCATCTGGTCCCCAGGATCCTCCTGAATTACTCATTTTTTCAAATTTTTCAAGCAATTCATCTGGTAACACCCAGCTTTCGAGAATCTGCCATTCGTTATTCATTTTTACAATCGTGGTATTTCTTTTATTTCCGTATAACCCACCACCCTCTCCATACGGTTGGTCATAATTAGCAAAGGCTCCCCACCAATACCCGTTATATCTATCCAACCACGTAAAAGATCCTAACAAGATTCCGAAACTATGGCTTTTAATGTGTTTCATTGATATGGGATCCCATATTTCAACCGAGCTAGTCATCGGCCAAATTGGATAATTTGAATGCGCACAATATAATAACCCATCAGTTACAACAGCGCTGTCTAGATGAATAATAGGCCCTCCTTTCTCAAGACGTTGTTCACCAGTAGGGAGTTTTTTGAATGTGACCTTCGGGCCCTCCCAAACTGAAATTTTTTTACCTGTTTTCTTGTCATATTTTGCAATTTTTGTATTATCTATCGCATAGAAATAATTATTATCTACACCTATCCCTTGATTCGCTTCGGGGACTTCAAACTCAGCTAATTGAATAAAACGATGTTTTTTGCCATTAATTGACTGACAAGCAGTATCTATTCTTAAATTCAAAAACATGATTAAAATTAAGGAACATTGTAAACATAATACTTTAAACTTACTCATCGCATTACCCTCCTAAACGTTACAATGTTTAATTATTATATTACAGATTTAATGAACGATTTTTGTAAACTAGTACTTTCGTACTATTCTCAATTTAAAAACACAAGCTTCCCTTGACCCTTTGAAAGCAGAGGCAGTATATTTTTGTTGTCGCGTGGGGTGGTTCCTGTTAGGAGCCTGAGATTACACCCGTTGAACCTGATCCGGGTAATGCCGGCGAAGGGATCCGACGACTTCTCATCCCCACAGCCGAATACTACTCTTGGAACCCGGAACTGCCGGGAGGAGGTTGTATGGCTGGGAATCATTCCTGGAAACTCAACGAAATCGTAGTGCTGGTGATCCTGTCCATCGCGATCGGGATTCTCTTCTGGGGCTGGACGTTCCTCAATTCCTTTACCGCTCCCCTGAAAGCGATAGGTCTGGATTATCTATTTGCAGGGACATGGTTTATCGGGGGAACGCTGGTACCCTATCTGATCCGTAGACGGGGATCGGCACTGTTGGGAGAACTCCTTGCCGCCATCCTTGAAGGGTTCATTACCCAGTGGGGAATCACGGCGGCCATCTGGGGGTTGGTGCAGGGGGTAGGTTCTGAGCTGGTGTTTGCCGCTACGCAATACAAACGGTGGGACCTTAAGACTATGATCCTCGCGGGAAGCGTGGCGGGAGTGTTTTCCTATGTGTTGGACTTCTTCTACAGTCAGTACTGGACCCTCCAACCCTGGGTATGGCCCATACAGTTGGTAAGTATCGTAGTGGGCGGGGCCTTCTGGGCGGGTTGGCTAGCCTACCAAATCGGTAGAGGGATCCAGAAGACGGGTGCGACCGCCAACCTGCTTTCGGGTGAAGATGTGGTAAGATGAATCCCCTCATTCGGTTGAACCAGGTGGGCTTCCGGTATCGGGGGGCGAAAGCCCCCATCCTCCGGGGAGTGGATCTGACCGTTAGAAGAGGGGATCGGATCCTTCTCCGGGGACGGTCCGGGAGTGGGAAATCTACCCTCCTGTTAATTCTCGCGGGGTTAGCGCCCGAGTATGTGGCAGGGGAGCTTTCGGGTGAGCGGGAGATTCTTTACCGCAGGCGGGGAGTGGTGTTACAGAATCCCGAAGCCCAGGTGGTAACTCCTACCGTGGAAGAGGAGGTAGCCTTTGCCCTGGAAAACCAGGGCAAGGACCCCGCATGGATCCGGCGACGAGTGAAGGAAACCCTGGAAGCGTTGGGGATAGCCCACCTTTCGGATCGTCACCCTTTGAGCCTTTCCGGGGGGGAATGTCAACGGGTATCCCTCGCAGCCGCCCTTGCCATGGAACCGGAGGTGCTGTTCCTCGATGAACCCACCTCGTACCTGGACGAGGAGTCCTCCCAGAGATTCTTCCAGGCCCTCGATCTACTCCCGCCTGAGACCGCAATCCTGGTGGTGGAGCACAGGTTGGAAGCAGCTTCTCGGGTATGTCAAAAAGCGTATCGGGTGCAGGAAGATGGCGGTCTTCTGGAATCCGATTTTACTCCGGATCGGATGGAGTTAGGTGGCTTCGAGGGGGAGATACCAGAGGTTTGGGGAAGGGAGGGGAATACCCCTAGTGTTCCGAAAGGCCCAATAAAACTAGGAGCCAATACGGGGGGAACGGATCTGGTAGGCGAGACTACAAGGTATCCGGTTCTATGGGTGGAAGGGCTCTCGCACCGGTGGATCACAAGAGGTAGAAATGGGTCGGGTTTCGAGCGGAACACCCAATCGAGCACGGAATTGTTCCATGATCTCCATCTGACCGTGGGCGCGGGAGAGATCGTGGCTCTGCTAGGCCCCAGTGGAGCGGGAAAAACTACCTTGTTGGCGAAGATTTCCGGCCGGATTCCCGTGGAAAAAGGCAAAGTGTTCATCCAGGGGCAGGATATCACTACCCTTTCGAAACAAACCTTCTATTCCCTCTTCATGTTGATTCCCCAGAATCCCGAACATATGTTTCTGGCCGAGACGGTTCGGGAAGAACTCTCCACTGTTCAGAAAGATCTTGCCATGGCAGGGGCAGGGTCTGAGATGTTTTACGAACGGATAGCAGAACGATTTGGCCTATCTCACCGTCTAGATGCTCATCCCTTTCGGCTCAGTGAAGGGGAAAAGCGGCGACTGAATCTAGCGGTAGCCTTCGGGGTTAGGCGGCCTCTGTACCTGCTGGATGAGCCTACGTATGGGCTGGATGAGCAGGCGAAGAACCTTCTCCAGAAGGATCTCCGGTCCCTCACGGAAGGGGGGGCAGGAGTGCTGTTCGTTACCCACGATAGAGTCTTCGCGGAAGTAACGGCTCATACCGTGTATACCCTGAAAGAAGGACAGTTAGTCCGGGAGGAGAGGCGTGAACTCGTCTGCTGCCCGTCGTAATCCGTTGGCCATTCTACTAGTGACCTTCTTCCTCCTGATTCCGGTGCTTTTGGCCTTCGATCCTACCACTCCGGTGGTGTTCTTCTGCTTGGGTATGCTGAATCTCGCCCTA
>CAKZQO010000204.1 GCA_937140905.1 uncultured Spirochaeta sp. | reverse complement strand
TATCTGTAAAGTGTCTTATGTGATGTGGGAAAGAAAAAATAACAGTATCGTACCTTGAAGGGAGTGTAGTACTGCGCAATCGAAAAGAGTCGTAAGATACGCGCAATGGCGAAGATAGGAGTATAGAGGGCTCCTGGAATGTTCAACATCTTATAGACGAATCCAGAGAAGAAATCCACGTTTGGGGCAATGGGCTTGTCGGAGTTCTTTTCTTCCTTGAATGCCCGGGGAACTAACCGTTCGATACGTTCATACAGGTTAAACTCCTCTGTGTACCCCATTTCTTGGGCTAGAACCTTCGCCTTTTCCTTTAGAAGCACCGCGCGGGGATCGGAAAGGGTATAGACAGCATGACCCATTCCATAGATTAGGCCACTTTTATCCCCCGCCTCTTTTCGGAGTATTTTCTTCAAGTAGGAAAGGACCTCTTCATCATCCTTCCAATCCTTCACGTGTTTCTCAATGTCCTCCATCATGGCCATCACCCGATTGTTCGCCCCTCCATGCTTTGCTCCTTTGAGGGACCCGATAGCGGCAGCAACGGCGGAATAGGTATCTGTTGCGGCAGAGGACACTACCCGGATGGTGAAGGTGGAGTTGTTTCCTCCCCCGTGTTCCGCATGGAGGATCAAGGCGAGATCCAGTATTTCTGCCTCTAACCGAGTGTATTTAGAATCGGGACGGATCAGGAGAAGAAGGTTTTCGGCAGTGGATAGTTCCTTATGAGGGGCGTGAAGGTAGAGACTTTCTCCAAAGTAGTAGTGCTGTCGTACTTGATAGGCATAAGCCACCATTGTGGCGAATCGAGCGATCAACTCGATGGACTGTCTTAGGATGTTTCGAAGGGAAGGATCCTCGGGATTGGGGTCATAACTATAGGAGGCGAGAACGCTGCGGGCCAACTTATTCATAATATCCGGACTGGGAGCTTTCAGGATCATATCCTCGAAAAACCCATTGGGAAGGGTTCGAAGCTCCCCCAACACTTTCTGAAAATCGGCCAATTCCTTCTGGTTGGGAAGTTTTCCAAAGATAAGGAGAAAACTCACCTCTTCGAATCCAAACCGGTTTTCCCTGTAACATCCCGCGACCAGGTCCTCCACATCGTACCCTCGGTAGTACAGTTTCCCGGGTACGGGAACTTTTTCCCCTTCGTCCAGGATGTACCCATGAACGTTCCCAATCTCCGTCAAACCCACGAGGACACCGGTTCCATCCTCATTCCGTAGACCCCGTTTTACATTGTACTTGGTGTATAAGGCTGGATCGATCTTGTTTCGAGTTTCCACGATAGGCGCATAGGAGTCTAAAAACCCTTCTACAATCTTCTCCATTAAACACCTCTTTGCATAAATATAGAATATTGTTTACATAATTATACTATTTTAACCGGTATGTAAAGGGGGTAATGAGAAAATTTACAGATTTATAGACGATATAGGGAGGGTCTGTTTCTTTACATAGATCTCATGAATTTTTCGTCCCGCCCGTATCCCCTTCTGCTCGAATGCGGTTTTCGGTCTCCAGGGGATGGGGGGCGAAAAGGCATCATGGGGATTTTTCAACAAGGGACATTGGGAAACTTTATCGAGGATCCAGAACGCATAATCTTCCCAATCGGTTACGATATAAAGGTAAGCTTCTTCTTTCATCCGCGAAGCCACGAGGGTTAAGAACTCTTTCGTAACCAGTCTACGCTTATGATGTCGCTTCTTGGGCCATGGATCGGGGAAAAAGATATGCACTCCATCGAGGGATTCCGGAAGGATCATGTCCTGCAAGACGAAAAGGGCATCGGCCTGTATGATTCGTACGTTGGAGAGTTCCCTGCGCCGGATTTCCCAAAGAAGCCTCCCTACCCCTGGCGTATGTACCTCAATGCCCAGGAATCCCACTCTGGGTAGCTTTTCAGCCAACTCGGCTGTCGCCTCCCCCATGCCGAAACCAATTTCCAACACTACCTGTTCCTTTTCCGGAAACAGGGTGGGAAAATCTAGGAACTTTCCCTTCTCATATGGGATGCAGTAGGTATCCTTCCATTCCGCGTACGCCTTTGCCTGGGCCTTCGTGATCTTACCCTGTCGGAGAACATAGCTTCGGATATAATGCATGGTTCCCTCCTACAGAAGCACGGACAACCGATCCCGGATGAACTCGCTTTTTTCCTTTAAACCTATCAGGTGAGTCTCGATCAGCAGTACATGGGGACGCTTAGGGTCCAACCGGACTCGACCACGACTCTCCTTGATCAACTTCAAGATTCTCTCTACAGAAACTCTTGCAACTTTTGAAAATTCTACCTCTAAAACTCCTCCTCGTTCCCTCATGGAAGAAATGTAGAGTTTCCTGCATAGGATCCGAATTTCCGCTAAACAGAGCAAGCTCTGCACCTCTTCTGGAAGGGGACCAAACCGATCCATCAACTCGTAGGTGATGGACTCCAGTTCTTCCTCCGATCCAACCGCAGCGATCTTCTTGTATACTTCCATCTTCTGTTCAGCTTCCGAAATATAAGCGTCTGGAATGTAGCCGGTGTATTCCAGGTCAAGGAAGGGTTCGGGAGGCGCTTCTTCTCCTTTCCCTTCCAGTTCCCGGATCGCTTCGTCCAGCAAGCGAAGATACAAGTCGAATCCTACGCTTCCGATATCTCCACTCTGCTCCTTGCCTAGGAGATTTCCCGCTCCCCGGACCTCCAGATCCTTCAAAGCAACCTTAAAGCCGGAACCTAGCTCCGTATGATCCGATATGATCTGAAGCCGTTTCATGGCTAATTCCGACAGCACCCGATCTGCGGGGTAGAACAGATAGGCGTAGGCTAGCCGGTTAGATCGCCCTACCCTTCCCCGGAGTTGGTACAGCTGGGAGATCCCATACATGTCAGCCCGATCGATGATGATGGTATTCACGTTTGGGATATCGATTCCGTTTTCGATGATGGTAGTGGAAACCAGCACATGGAACCCTCCATGGACAAATCGATGCATCACATCCTCCAATTCTTCCGCAGGCATCTGACCATGGACCACGCCAATTAGAGCTTCGGGTACCAATCGTTCCAGGAACCGTTGCACCTCATCCAGAGTCTCCACCCGGTTATGGAGGTAGAACACCTGTCCTCCCCGTTCCATCTCCCTACGGATGGCTTCCGCGACAGCCTCTTCGGAGAACTCGCCGATATGAGTTTCAATGGGCATCCGATCGTGAGGAGGGGTTTTCAGAATGGACATGTCCCGGATCTTCATGAGGGACATGTGGAGAGTTCTGGGAATCGGAGTAGCGGTGAGGGTAAGGCAGTCCACGTTGGTTTTCAGTTGTTTCAACCGTTCCTTGTCTTTCACCCCAAATCGTTGTTCTTCATCTATCACCAGAAGACCTAGATCCCGAAACACCACATCCTTCTGGAGGATCCGATGGGTACCAATGAGAATATCCACCTTACCTTCCTGCAACAATTTGAGGGTCTTCCGCTGTTCTGACTTCTCGACGAACCGGGATAGCATTCGTATGGAGATGGGGTAGTTTCGCATCCTATCCTGGAAGTTCTCGTAATGTTGTTCTGCCAAGATGGTAGTAGGGGCTAGTACTGCTACCTGTTTTCCTCCCAGTACTGCTTTGAAGGCCGCCCGAATCGCGATCTCTGTCTTTCCATACCCTACATCCCCACAGACTAGACGATCCATTGGGAAGGGTTTTTCCATATCGGCTTTCACTTCTTCGATGCACCGGAGCTGGTCTATAGTTTCCTCATAAGGGAAGGAAGCCTCGAACTCCACCTGCCATTCCGTGTCCTTTGGAAACGCATACCCCTGGATGGTTTTCCGCTTAGAGTACAATTCCAGAAGCCCTTTGGCTATGTCCTCTACCGATTTTCGCACCCGATTCTTACGACTTTCCCATCCTTTTCCCCCTATCTTGTCCAACCTCGGTTCATTTCCTAGGTTTCCGATGTATTTCTGAACGAGGTTTACCTGTTCGATGGGAATGTAGATATACTCCTCGTTCGCATACTCTAAATGGATATAGTCCCTCTCGGTTCCTCCAGCCTTCATTCGCTGGATTCCGAGAAACTTGCCGATGCCATAATTCACGTGAACTACGTAATCCCCAGGGGATAGTTCGATGAAGGTATCGATGACCTGACCAATGGCCGCCTTTACCGATTTGGGGACTCGCTTTCTTCTTCCAAAGAGTTCGTTCTCGTGAACCACCAGGAGTTTCAACCCTCCGACAGAGAAGCCGGAAGAAATGCCCGTTGGAAGGATCGTTACCGCCAGCCCTTTCAGGATATGGCCCAACCGTTCTGCTTGAGCTTCCGTATCGGCAAACAGGTACACTGTGTACCCGGTAGTTATAAGATTGGAGACTTCTTCCTTGAAAAAGGTTACATTCCCAAAGAAGGACCGGGGAGGATCGTTCCGAAGGGAGATGTGTTTTACGGTATCTTCCGGCTTTAATAAGGTTACTAGAATCTTCCTCTGAACGGATTGCTCAAGGGCAGGGAATTCGAACAGCAACCGATCTGGTCTAGGGACGGGGCGATACATCCGAGTCTTTCGGTACAGCCCATCGTACTCCTTTTTAAGGGTCTCCCAGCCGGTCTGTAATCGTTCATACTCAGAGAGCCAGAGAACGCTTTCCTCGGGTAAAAAATCCAATAGGCTAGCGGGGGTATCGAACGCTAAAGGATAGAACAATTCCTCCCCTTCCCACGGGATACTTTCCTGTAGAGATTGGATGATCCTTTCTCCCTTATCCTCCATCTCGGGCAACTTTTGGAGATTTTTTTGTAACACCTCCAGCCGATCGATGCTCCACAAGATTTCCCGTCCGGGATGTAGGATTACTTCTTGCCTTACCTGTAGAGACGCTTGTGTCTCCGGAGAAAAGGTACGGATCTCTGAAACCCGATCAAACTCCAGGAGGATTCGATACGCTTCTTCATGACCAGGTAAGTACACATCGATCACTTCCCCCCGGACGGCGAACTCTCCATGGATGGATACCTTGGGAACCCGAAGGTATCCGTAGGAAGCAAGAAGGTCGGCTAAACTTTGGGGGTCAATTCGTTGCCCCTTACGTATGGAAATCAGTTTTCCTTCCAGATACGATCGTTCAGGTAAAGGTTGCAGAAAAGCCCGGAGGGAAGTTACGAGAACCCCTTTCGTTAGGGAAGGAAGGTCTACTAAAACCTTTACTCTCTGACCGAAAACAGGAGCATTCACCCCCACTTCTTTATAGGGGACGGTTCCCCAGGAAGGAAATAACCGGGTAGGCACGCCAAAGCGTTCCAGATCTTCCACTAGGGTTATCGCTTCTTGTTCAGTTGGTAGCACTACAAGGTGAGTTCTTCCAAGGGCTAAAACAGTTTCCCGCAGAATAAGCGCAAAAAAACTTCCCTGCGGGCCATACAGTACCTGAGGAAAGGTTTCAGTCCGTAACTGTTGGAGAAGGGTGCGGAAAGGTTCAAAGGCATTGAGCTTTCTAGAGAAAGCAGTTAAGAATAATGTTATCATAGGGGTTGCCGACAATTAAAAAGACCATGCATGCGAAACTGTTGGAAAAAATCCTACTAATCCTTCTCTTCCTCCTACTAGGAATGGGAGGCCTAACGGCGGAGATTGTATGCACTATCCGGTATTATGACAAGAAGGTCTACTACCCGGAAAGCGATATCGAATTGAAGGTTACCCTAACCAACCAATCTCCCAACCCTTACCTGTTTAGGATCTCAGAGAATCGAGCTTTCAGTGTAACCTTCGAAGTGAGAAACCTAAAAAATCAACTTCTTCCTCAAGCTCAAAAGTTCATTGCCCAACGTAACTCAAATCTACCTGTTCTGTTCCGGGACATTTCCCTAGAACCAGAAGAGGAATACTCTTTTCGAGTTAACCTGAGGGAGTTCGTTCAAATCAGCGAACCGGGCACTTACACGATTCAGGCTCTGTTCTATCCTCGGTTATACGGGAATCCAAGAACCGAAACGGTAGCATCCAATATTCTTACCCTGGTAGTGAGACCTTCGGTAGCCGGATTGGAAGCGGTGAAAGAGCAGATAGATCTTCAGGTAGGTGAGTTTTTAAAACAGGCCGCCCTCCCTCCCGATGAAGTAGTAAAGTATGTGCTGACCGCTCGGCAGAAGAGTGAATGGAACAAATTCTTTCTCTATATTGATCTGGAAAGTCTCTATCAAAGAAGCCCCGAAGGGGCGAGAAGATACAAGTACCTTTCGGAAGCGGAAAGAATCGAAACGTTGAAAAGGTTCCGTCAACAACTTACCGAAGCAATCGTGGATGAGGATATCCTCATGATTCCCAGTGAGTTCGAAATCCTTAAAACTACCTATACCCCCCGAGAAGCGGTAGTGGAAGTCATTCAGAAGTTTGCTCAGAAAGGTTTCAAGGAGGTCAAACGGTATACTTATTACCTCTATCGGAAAAACGATATTTGGTTGATCTACAACTATGAGACCCGGAACCTTGGCACCGAATGAATCAGGAGATCCATGAAAGTACTCCTAATCTGCGAAAGAGAAAAAGTAAAAAATCGATTGGTAATCGCCCTTTCCGAATACGATGCAGAGGTGATTTGGTACCGGGATCCCATCAAGGCAATGGACAACCTAGATGAAACGGATCCAGATACAATAGCCCTTTCTGCAGTCGATTTTCCTCGCCATTGGAAGGTGTTTATCGCGTTTTTACAGGGAACCATAAAGAAACCCGTTCCTGTGATTCTATTGATCGGCGAATCCTTCGAGGAGGAGGAGAGATCCAAAGCAGAAGCGCTGGGTGTTCGGGGAATTTTTCATGAGGATCTTGCGGACAAGTCGGAGATTGAAGTCCTCCTCAAGGTAATACATCCTAAAGCCAAGGTAGAAGGGGAAAAAAGTGTCCAAACTTCAAAGGAGCCATACTTCGAACCCAGTCCGCACGATCGGATCGAACTTCTGTTCCTTCATCCCGAAAGTCTCAATCTGATAGAGGGAAAGATCACCCGCATAGGCAAAGACACTCTATGGTTTGATCCATCCAAGAGGGAAAAAACTCTAGATCTGTCCCCTCCCCTATTCCTACCCGCTTGCTCTCTCCGGATTGGTAGTGCTCTTCATACCATCGATCTGGAACTACTGGAAAATCGGGAGCAGTTGGTTCTCCGCTTTTTAAAAATGCCTCCAGAACTGGAAGAACGGTTCTAGTTGACTATCTGACGATCTAGGGTAAATTTAACAATGGTATGCCTCAAACAAAGTATTTAGAAGAATTACCTATCCTTGAAGTCATCAAGTTCGACTCTTCCAAACGATATCGGGAAGAAGGTGTCCTATTCTCGGGAACTCCCAGAAAACATCCCTACGACCACAATAAGATCATCTTACTTCAGTCCCCTTTTACTCCCGAAGCGGTGTTCTTCGAATTTAAAGTTACGGACATTCTCTATGTGGAAGAACTCCCCTCCATCGTTACTCAGAAAGGAGAAACCATCAAAATGGTGAACCTGTGGATCAAAAAAGGGGCTCTAGGACTGCGTTTCCAAGCCTTTTTTGTAGTATGACGAATCAACCTAATCCTAGGTTCGTAGAAAAACAGGACGCTGCGGTAAGATGTGTACTTTGCCCTCATACATGTACCCTCACGGAAGGAAAAACAGGAATCTGCCGAGTTCGTAAAAACGAAGGGGGCAAGATGGTTCTCCCTTTCTACGGAGTACTGAGTTCTGTAGCGGTAGACCCCATTGAAAAAAAACCTCTGTACCATTTCCATCCCGGATCTTCAATCTTTTCTGTAGGCTTCTATGGGTGTAATTTTCGGTGTCCCTTTTGCCAGAATTACACTATTTCCCAGCACACAGAGGAATCCGCGCACCGTATATCTCCTTCCGTGTTGGTACAGGAAGCTCTGCGGTCAAACTCCTTTGGAATTGCCTATACCTATTCGGAACCCTTGGTGCATTTCGAATACATAATGGATACGGCAAAGGTTGCTCGGGAGGCAGGATTAAAGAATGTTCTCGTTTCAAATGGGTATTTGAATCCCGAACCAACTGAGGAGCTATTGCCCTGGATAGACGCTGCCAACATAGACTTAAAAGCCTGGAACGAAGAGTTTTACCGAAAGGAAGCGCAGGGCACTCTACATCCCGTGCTGGAGTTCATCCGTAAGGCTTCCGGACGGATACACTTAGAGGTGACTACTTTGGTGATTCCCGGCGTAAACAACAATCCTAATGATATCGAAGAAGCTGCCCGATTCCTTGCTTCCCTGAACCGAAAGATCCCCTACCACCTTACTTGTTACTATCCTAGGTACAAGTATTCGGTCCGGCCCACACGGGAAGAGGACCTACACCCTCTTATGGAACGAGCTCGCAAGCATCTCGCTTTTGTTTATGCGGGAAACACGGGGGGAGGCAACGTAACCGTATGCCCTTCTTGTGGGAAGGAAGTGATTCGTCGGATAGGGTATTTTACCCGTGTAGTGGGAGGACGAAAGGGTCGTTGTTCCCATTGCGGAGAAGAGATCTATGTGGAGTGAACTCCTTTTTGCAGGAGAGGCTGTAAGAACCCCGCTCGGGTAGGTGCCATTCGGATCGATGCGTTGACAATATCCGCCAAGGGTCCTCTCGCTTGTCCGTTCAAGGAACCTGGAAACAGAGAAAGGAAAGCTTCGGCAGTAAGTTCACCTCTGAAGAATCGTTCCATGCCCACTGCCAGCCGCCCCCATTCCTCAGGTCGCAATCCTTTGTACAGCCACAATGCAAAAGGAGAGTTCCGGAGGTCGAAAGAAGATTCTTCCAGCCTTCCATCCCGTAAAAGTCGAACCACGGGATGCTCTTCTTGGAGCCAGGGAGGGAATGGTAGGGTGGGAAGAAATCGAATCAAGCATTCGGAATCGGTTTGGGAGGCGTTCAAGTCTCCCATGAAAAGGGCCATGGGAGCGTCTCCGCCAGAGAGTATGGCCAAGGCTTCCAAAATCGAAACTGCCAAAAGTTTAGCCCGGAGATACTGTATGGAAAGAGTCAAGTTCGTCCGTGCAATCTCTCGAAGGTCCCTTAATTCTTCTTCCGAAGGTTTCCCTCTATAGGAATGAAAAATGCGTTCTGGATCGAGGGATCGAAAGAAATTCAGCATGCCGTATAATGCCCTTCGATACTCCTGTATACTGAAAGATCCCCGATTTCGAAGAGTAAAGTTTGTTTCCGGAAGCAGTTTCCAGGTGTTACTGAGAAAGGCACCGGTATCCGAATTGGAGAAATCCTGTACATCCCGATTGGCAAATTCAATGGCTCGATGGACCATCTGCTTGATCGTCCCTTGGGAAACCTCGGGAAATGCAGCCCTAGCCCGTGCCTCTAACACTTCCCCTACCGTACGACCTTCCGAGTCTACTCCTCTAAACGGTATGGTAGCCTCAATGCAGAGGAGAACCGACCCTAAATGCAGGGGAGGCAATTTCCCCTTCAGGATTAAACAGAAGGAGAAGCCACTGAGGAACTCGTTCATTCCACTGGGAGGAGTAAGCGGACTGGAAGAGTCCCTTCCGAAGAGGGAGCAACAGAGTTGGAACTCCTTCGATTCCAAAGAAGGCGGCAGAAACGTGACTTTTGTTCCTTCGATTTGTAGGTACGGATTAAGCAAGTCTTCGAGGGGTAGAGGGAGTCCTTCATCCACCTGAAGGTAGACAAGGTCATGGAACACTGCTGCCAACGCAACGATGGGGTCAGAAGAATCGAGAAAACCGAACACGTGCTCCATGCTATGAAACATCCTCGTTTTATGGAACATCACTCGGTGCACCAACACAGCCATTCGTTCCAGGTCCAGCGGGTCGATATCCCCATCCAACTTATGGATGGCATCCAAAAGAATTTGAATTAACTGATGAAGGTAACCTTTTTTCATATCTTCAGTGTAATACATTTTTCTTTCCTCTGCAGGTGCTCCTAGTCTTGACGAAAAGCGCGTTTTTCGATAGATTTTTTCCTGTCAAAAGACGTTCCCCTGTAGCTCAGCCGGTAGAGCAGGTGGCTGTTAACCACCGGGTCGGGAGTTCGAGTCTCTCCGGGGGAGAAAGTTCTAGTTGACCAGTGAGTTCACGCGAAAACCCCGCTGTAGGCGGGGTTTTTTTATACCTATAAGGCATTCCATGTTCCGGATCCTAAATCTCACCGGGAAATTCTCTCGCAACTTGTTGTATAATAGACACTATTATTAGTATTGGAGGCTTACATGGAAGAATTACGATACAACCCCGTTCCCCTTGAAAAAGCCTACTCCCTTCTCAATGGAGGCGGACTCCTTTGGATCTGTACAAAAAGCAAACATGGTCGCTATGATTTAGCTCCCATTGCCTGGACCTGTCCTCTCGATTACGAACCAGTTACCAGGCTCCTTTTCGTCTGCGATCCTGGACATGCTACCTTTGAGAATATAGTACAACAGAAGGAGTTTATCGCTGCCTTGCCTACTTACAAACAAAAAAGCCTAGTTCTGCAGACGGGGAGTGTCTCGGGAAGATCCCTAGACAAGTTTGCCCAATGGGACATCCTCTATTCCAAAGGAACCGTGGTGGATGCTCTGGTGCCCAAGGGAGTGGCAGGGTGGTTGGAGTGCAAGCTTCTGGAGATTTATCGTCCCGGTTCCGTTGCCATCGTGTGTGGGGAATCTATAGCCGCCTTCGCTCTTCCGGATGCTTGGAAACAGGTTCTCCATCATGTAGAGGGCGAACATTTCTACCGACCCGGTGATAGGGTCTGAAGAAGGATAGGGAATGAAAAGGACTGTCTGCCTGTTCTATCGTGTACCCCAACTTCGGTTTGCACTCCTTCTCTCTCTTTGGATACTACTCTCTGGCCTCCTTTTTGGCTGGGGCAAAAAAGAAACTCCGAAAACCCTTGATGGGGAGGAAGTGTTCACTCGAGATCGTGAACGGATGGTAGTAACCCAGATCGAAGCACGGGGAGTTCGAGATCCTATCGTTCTATCCGCTCTGCGAAAAGTGCCTCGCCATCGCTTCGTCCCTAAAAGTTTGGAAGAAAGAGCCTACGACGATACGCCCCTACCTATAGGATATGGTCAGACCATCTCCCAACCTTATATCGTGGCATATATGACCGAGGCCTTGCAACTCAAAGGAACCGAAAAAGTCCTTGAGATAGGGACGGGAAGCGGATACCAGGCAGCTATTCTTGCCGAAATCACTCCCCATGTGTATACCATCGAAATCATTCCTGAGTTAGCAGATAGAGCAAGAAAAACCCTCAACGAAGCCGGATACAGGTTCGTGAAAACTAGACAGGGGGATGGATACTTTGGATGGGAAGAAGAGAGTCCCTTCGATGCTATCATCGTTACGGCTGCAGCTGGGCATGTGCCTCCCCCGCTTCTGAGTCAACTCAAGGCGGGTGGCAAGCTGATCATCCCCCTTGGGGGGCCTTACGAGGTGCAGATGTTGACACTGGTTGAAAAAATGCAAGATGGTACTTTCCGCACCAATCAGCTGCTTCCAGTACGCTTTGTTCCTTTTGTACGAAAAGCAGAGTCCAGTCAGTAGGGAGAACGTACAGTGTATTCCATTCAAGGATTTGGATTTTCTTTATTACTATTCATCAGAAAACTTGCCTCCATGATCACTATGTTCTGCATTGGGTTCAGCCTCATCGCCGAGCAGGTAGTCCTCATGCGTTTTTTTTCGGAAACCAAGCATCATCATATAGCTTTTTTCGTGATAGGGATCGCACTTCTAGGAATTGGTGCTAGCGGAACCATCCGTACCATCCTTCACCGAACCGTATCTCGTCGCCCAGAGCTTTGGATCGGCGGTGGACTATCCCTTTTTACCCTATTAACCGCTGTATCCCTCCCTTTGATCGAATCTCTTCCCATAGACTTTTTATATTTTGTATTCGATCCAATACAGTTATTCTATATATTCATATACATATTTATACTATTCCTTATTTTTTTCTTTGGTGGTTTTGTTTCCGCTTCCATACTAGAACTCTTTACCCAAGATGCCCCCCTTCTCTATGGGATAAATCTTATTGCAGGCGGTATAGGTGGTTTGGCCCCGCTTCTCTTACTCCACTGGATTCCTTCCCACATCCTATTTCAAGCGATGAGTTTGTTCGGAATTCTTGGAGGCCTTAGTTGGATTCTGACTGTTTCCTCTAGAGATGGCGATTTAGTTCAACGGTTTTGGGCTTCTTCACTTTTAGTAGTACTTGTTCTAGCCTTTCTGCCATGGGAACCTAAGCCAGCGATCTATAAACCTCTCTATACTCTTACAACCCTTCAAGAGGAAGGATTGGCAACAAAAGTATTGGAAAAACGGAGTCCTAGGGGGACATACCACGCCTTCGAAGCTCCCACTTTTCATTATGCACCTTTTATCGGTCTTCAAGCTTCTTCCCCTCCTCCCCCTCAAATTTTCCTCCTGAAAGACGGAGAACTCGAAGGAACCATTTTCAAAGTTACTTCCTTAAAAGAAGCTGAAATTCTAGACAGTACCCCCCAATCCATCCCCTATAGACTGGTAGATCACCCCAAAGTTCTTATTCTGGATGAAACAGGTGGTGTGAATCTAATCCTTGCTAGTCGGTTCAATGCAGCTTCCATAACAATCGTCGTTAGTGACCCTACGATGGCGGAGATCCTGCAGGAGCAGGTACAACAAAATAGTGGATTCACTCTGGGGGATGAATTCATAGAAATCGTGTCGGAAGAACCGAGATTGTTCCTGGAACAGGCGAAGATGCAGGACAAGAGGTTCGATCTTGTCCATATTGCCTCTACTGAAAGCTTACCAACGGCCTCTTCTGGGCTTCTAGCTCCTAGAGAAAATTACCTTCTTACGGTAGAGGGAATACGGGAAACCCTCTCTATCCTTACCGAGGATGGAATCCTTTCGGTCAGTCGCGGATTACAGTCCCCTCCACGAGACGCTTTTCGTCTCCTTACCCTTACAAAAGAGGCTCTCCAACAACGCGGTGTGAAGGATCCTGAAAACTATGTGCTTCTGGCCAGAAATTATCTAGCATTTCTCCTAATGATTGGTCTGGTACCTATTACTGCTCAACGGAAACAACGCTTCCTAGATCTATTACCTGGTCTCGGGATGGATCCGGAATACTACCCTGGTATTCAGATAGAGGAGCATCTTCCCTATCGGAACAAAGTATCGAGTCCTTCAGGCCAACCCTATTCGTACTACCACTGGGGAGCAAAGACTATCCTAGAAAAAGATCCAAAAGCGTTGATCGATCAATGGGTATACGATATATCTCCTGTAACGGATCAACGGCCCTATTTCCATAATTTTTTCTCTTGGAAAGGGCTTGGTCAAATTCTTTCCCAATTAGGAAGGGAGGGGATACGAAAAGCCGAATTGGGGTATCTAATCGTTGTCATTACAGGAATTTGTATTGGGATCATCGCCTTACCCCTTCTTATGTTTACGGTTTATTTCGGTGGGGCTCGAAGCACTCCAACCGGAGGGAGGCTCTATGCGGTAGTTTATTTTCTCAGCATAGGATTCGCCTTCTTATTCCTGGAAATCAGTTGGCTTGCTTTCTTCAGACGAATCGTGGGTGACCCTTTCTTGACAGTGGTGATCGTTTTTACCGGTTTGTTATTTTCGGCTGGTATGGGAAGTTTGAGGATTGGAAAGGTAGGAAGCCGTCTAGAGATTGTAATCCTTAAAGCTGCTTTCAGGATTCTATTGATCCTGCTCCTGTATGAAACGGTTGTTCCTTATCTCATGTTTCCCATTGCCCAAACACCCGCTCCCGTTAGGTATGGGATTGCATTGGCCATGGTTTCCCTTCCCGGATACTGGATGGGAGTCTTTTTCCCCATCGGATTGCGAATGGTACAGCGACATGGGCAATCCTTCGTTCCTCTGGCCTGGGCATCCAATGGATTTGCCTCAGTAATCGCTTCTCCTTTAGCCCAACTCCTTTCCATGAGTTTTGGTTTTCCTTTACTATTCATCCTTGCAGGGATTTTCTACCTGTTTGCTGCTTTGTACACCTTTTTTTACCAAGTAATCAAAGGGATTCTTGTAGAAAAACGATCCCCTTGACATGAGAGGCTTTTTTCAAGTAATATCAGAAAACCCCTAACGCATGAAATAAGAGTGGGAGGCTGTCATTGGGGATTCTTCTCCTTTTTTGTTCCTGGGCTCTCCTGGGAAGCGGAAGTCTATTCTTATGGTTTCTACGAAACAAGAATGTAACCCATCTAATCGGAACAGTGACCGTTTTACTGTCTTCTCTTTTCACACTGGGGGGAGCCTTATGGGTCTTGATAGGAGGTAAACCAGAAGAGTTCTATCTACCATGGAATGTCCCCTTTGGGGCCATCTACCTCCATATAGACCTTCTCTCTGCGATGTTCCTATTGGTATTGAGTGTCGTCGGTGGGCTGTGCGCCCTCTATAGTTATGGTTACTTCTCTTCAGAACAGAACCATAGGGCCTTGGAGAGATATTGGCTCTTCTATTTTGGCCTATTCGGAGGAATCTCTCTAGTATTCACTGCCTACAATGGTATGCTCTTCCTTCTAGCGTGGGAAGGCATGTCCATTGCATCCTTTTTCCTTGTTTTCCATGAGTATAATAAAGAAGAAGTCCGAAAAGCGGGATGGGTATACTTGATTGCCACGCATGGAGGAACTGCTTTCCTTTTACTCCTCTTCGGCATCCTCGGGTCGGATCTCGAAGTCTGTGACTTCAACGCGTTTCAATACCCAGCAACAGTCGCAACACCCATCTTCATTCTAGCCTGTATAGGATTTGGCACAAAAGCGGGTTTTATGCCTCTCCATGTTTGGCTTCCAGAAGCCCACCCTGCAGCTCCATCGCCGGTTTCCGCCCTGATGAGTGGGGTAATGATAAAGACCGGCATCTATGGATTGATTCGTGTGATCTCTTGGTCGGAAGGAGGAATCCCCCTATCATGGGGAATTCTTTGTATCGGTTTAGGTTCTGTAACGGGGGTTCTGGGAATCCTTCATGCGCTAGGGAAAAAGGACTTGAAAGAGATCCTGGCCTATTCCAGCATCGAAAATATAGGGATCATTGGAATGGGTCTGGGAATTGGGCTGTATGGTATGAGTAGGTCCTTGGGGATCGTGGCCCTTCTAGGGTTCACTTCGGCATTGTTCCATGTGATTAACCACGGTCTCCTCAAATCTTCCCTCTTTCTCAGTGCAGGTACTGTGCTTCACGCCACTCACACGCGAAATATCGAGGAGCTGGGTGGATTGTGGAAGAAACTCCCTAAAACGGGAGCTCTCTTCGGCCTTTCGTCATTTGGCATTTCAGGATTGCCTCCCCTGAATGGATTTGTGGGGGAATTCACCCTATTTCTCGCCGTCCTATCCCTTTCATTACAAGGTAGAACCATCCTAGATATTCTCATGTCATTTGTCGTCCTGATTGCTTTGGGATTCATAGGCGCAGGTAGTGTGGCCTGTTTCACCCGGTTATTCGGGGTTGTCTTCCTCGGCGAACCCCGAAAAGAAATAAAGGTTCGTGTGGTAGAAGGGGGGACATGGATTATTCCTCTGTACATCTTAGGAGGACTCAACCTAGTTCTGGGAATGGGCAGCATTGGGATAGCCCCTCTTGTGTTTGGAGCAGTAGTGTCCACTTTACCAGGCATTGATTATCATACTGCCTTAGATACTGTAAGGATCCTACGACAAACCCTCTTTCCATTAGGAGTTCTGGGGCTAATTTTCTTGAGTCTTGCCTTCCTTCTTTCTAGGATTTGGAATTGGATCCTAAAACGTCGTTCAATAGGAACCTCCCCCACTTGGGATTGTGGATATATCCTACCCTCTTCACGAATGCAGTATACCGCTTCCTCCTTTTCTCAACCCATACTCCGTCTTTTTCGAAGATTGTTACATCCCACAGAGTTCTTCTCTTGGGAAGGGAACATATTCCCTAGAACTGCATCCTATGCCTATACCATGTATGATGTTATCGTACGAATCGTGTACGAGCCCCTTTTCCGAACCATCACGAAAATTGCTACCCGAATCCATGGTCTACAGGAAGGGAGAAACCAGGTGTACATTCTCTATATTGCTCTTACCCTCATCATCCTCCTAGTGATGTTCCTGGGAGGAATTCCATGAGCCTTCTTCTCGCCCTTGTCCTATCCCCTTTTCTTCTGGGAATCATCGTAAAAACCAAAGCCTTTTTTGCAGGCCGCAAGGGACAACCCCTCCTGCAATTCTATTATGACATGGTAAAACTACTCCAGAAAGGAGTGGTATACAGCTCTTCCACTACCATCGTGTTTCGCCTGTCCCCGTGGATCGCCTTGGCCACGACAGGAACAGCCCTCTGCATTCTTCCCCTTCCCGGGTACTCTGGATGGATCTCCTTTCCAGGAGACTTTTTCGTCCTCTTTGCTCTTTTAGCAGTTCTGCGATTCAGTCTAGTGAGTTCTGCACTGGACACCGGGTCTTCCTTTGAAGGAATGGGGGCTAGCCGGGAAGTGTTTTTCTCCTTTTTAGCAGAGCCTGCACTGCTATTGAGCTTCCTTGTCCTCTCATTCAGTCTCGAAGGATACTCCCTTAAAGAACTTCTCTCCGACCCCTTTTCTATCAGAGCGGAAAAAACGGTTGTGCTTTACTTCATCTCAGTATCCTTATTCATCGTTCTATTGGCAGAAAACGCTCGAATCCCCTTCGATGATCCCAATACCCATTTGGAACTCACCATGATTCACGAAGTGATGGTGTTAGATCATAGTGGACCCGACCTTGCCGGAATTCTCTATTCTTCCGCCTTGAAACTCTGGATCCTGGGTTCTCTCTGGGTAGGGATCAGTATACCTTGGCGATGGGGGAACTATTTTCTGGATTTGTTCGTTTTTCTTGGTTCCATGGGATTACTGGCAGTCATTATAGGAATTATAGAATCCATCTTGGCTAGGGTTCGGATGATTCGGGTTTCCCATGCGTTGTCCCTAGCCACAGTGTTATCCGGGTTGGCCCTTCTGTGGACAATTGGATGAAGGAAATAGGAAGACAAAAATGGAACATACCCTACTGAATCTTGTAATAGTGATTATCCTCCTTTCCAATATTCGTTTACTAAACACCAGCCGAATTCCGGTCATGATCGTTTCGGTAGCTATACAGGGTTGGGTGATTGGAATTCTTCCCCTGTTGCTGCATTGGGAACGTTTCCAATTCACACTACTCCTAATTACCCTGATCACCGTTACGATAAAAGGGGTCTTTCTACCCCGTCTTTTAAACCGTTCCATGCAACAGGCGGGAGTAATCCGAGAAGTAGAACCCTTCGTAGGCCCCACACTTTCTCTCCTGATCGGATTGTTCCTCCTTTCCCTAAGCTTCTGGATCACTTCGTCCCTACGATCTTCCCTTCCTGAAGGATTATTTTTCATCCCCGTTTTGGCTCTATTTACGGTGTTCAACGGCCTGTTCCTCATCGTAAGCCGCAAAAAGGCCATTACGCAGGTGATTGGATACTTGACGATGGAAAATGGAGTATATGCTTTTGGAGCATCTCTAGCGATAGACCATCCTTTCCTGGTAGAACTGGGGGTTCTACTGGATGTGTGGGTAGGGGTATTTATCATGGGAATCGCCATCTACCATATCAATCGAGAGTTCGACCATATCGATACGGATAAACTGTCCACGTTAAAACATTGAGAGGCGCTGGAATGGCTTGGATTCTTGTTATCGTACCTTTCCTATTCGGTTTGTTTTCTTTCATCCTTCGAAATCGACGAATCGTACTGATACTCTTTTTACTCGGCGGGATCCTTCATTTCGTTTTAACCATTTGGATTTGGATTAGTCCAACGGAAGGAAATTCCCTCGTGTTTCTGGATCCCCTGGGAGTGCTGATCCTAACAGTGACAAGTTTCCTCTTCCTTATGGTGACTTTCTACTCCATCGGATACCTGAAACACCACATGGAACGAAGTTCCCTTACCATCGGATGCATGTTCTTTTTCCTAGCCGCCATGAGCCTGGTCGGTGTCAGTGCCGATATGGGTCTTCTATGGGTGGCTGTGGAAGCGACTACCCTTGCGAGTGCCCCCCTTATCTATTTCCACAAGGACCATCGGAGTCTTGAAGCCACATGGAAGTACCTATTGATCTGTTCGGTTGGAATCGCTCTGGCATTAATGGGGAATATCTTTCTTTCCTATGCAGGAGGGGATTCCATCGCGGGTCTCTATATTCCCGATCTCATGAGCAACGCGAATCGTTTCGATCCACGATGGTTAAAGGTTGCCTTCATTCTTCTGCTGGTAGGATACGGGACAAAGATGGGATTGGCCCCTATGCATTTCTGGCTCCCCGACGCTCATAGTGAAGCTCCTTCCATGGTCTCTGCCCTTCTGTCCGGATCTCTATTGAATTGCGCGTTTCTGGGAATCCTACGAGCCTATGGAATACTCCGACTTTCGGGGTTGGAAGAATGGGGAGGAAACATTCTCGTTCTTTTTGGAGTTGTTTCTTTAGTACTAGCTGCCCTATTTTTAATTCGTCAAACGGATTTCAAACGCATGTTTGCCTATTCGAGCGTGGAACATATGGGGATTCTCGCTTTGGGTATCGGTGTAGGAGGTCTTGCTGGAACAGGGGCATTGCTCCATCTGATAAACCACTCGTTAATTAAGGCGTTCCTCTTCCTCGTTGCAGGAAATATACTAGCCTTCTATCAAACAAAAAAAATCGATTCAGTAGGAGGCATGATATACAAAGCCCCAAAAACTGCCTTTCTTTGGGTGGTAGGATTCTTCGCTATTGCAGGTTCCCCGCCTTTCGGACTTTTCGTGAGTGAGTGGATCATCTTAAAAGGTTTGATCAACAGTGAACGGTGGATGTTGATCATCGTCTATTTAATCGCCCTATTCATCGTGTTCGCGTCCCTAGCTAGGTACATAATCCCCATGACCTTCTCGAGGAGTGCTCCAAACATAGAAAAACCAGAGAGATGGTTCTTCAATAAGGAACCTCTCTGGATGTGGGTACCTCCCCTACTGTTGGCGAGCATCCCCTTGATCATGGGTCTATACGTACCCCCAATTCTTCTCAATTTCCTCTCAGCGGTATTCTCGGTATGGGGAGGCGTCTGATGCGGAATGGAGAATCTATCGCATTGAAGGCAATTCCCAATTTAGAGTTTCCCCACTTTAAAACTGTTCTGAAAGATGCGGTAAGTACGGGAAACAGGATTTTAGGCCTCTGGGCAGTTCCTTTCGATAACGAGTATTCGATGTTTGGAGCGATCCTGTATCCTTCTACCCAAAGAGTAGAAATCCTGTGCAGTACTGTAGAAAAAACCTATCCCTCCCTCACGCTGGATCTACCCTCTCTCCACTGGTTCGAACGGGATCTATCGGAACGTCTCGGTATGATACCCCAGGGGCATCCCTGGTTGAAACCAGTTCGGTTCTACCAAGGTGAAGCCGGAAAAGTGGATTTTTTCAGGGTAAATGGGGAAGAAGTCCATGAGGTGGCTGTAGGACCTGTACACGCAGGGGTGATCGAACCGGGTCATTTCAGGTTCCAGTGTCATGGGGAAAAAGTGTACCATTTAGAAATCGCCCTGGGATATCAGCATCGGGGGGTGGAACGGGCTCTTACCGGAGGACCAAACGAACGGAGCATCCACTATGCGGAAACCCTTGCGGGGGATACGACCATTGGACATGCAACAGCCTACTCTTTGTTGGTCGAAAGCCTTTCCGGTCGTAAGCCCTCTCTTCAGGCCGAATGGATCCGAGCCATTTCCCTGGAACTGGAACGACTGGCCAATCACATAGGAGATATCGGTGCTCTTTCGGGGGATATTGGATTTCTACCTACTCAGAGCTACTGTGGTCGGATTCGAGGAGATGTGTTGAACGTCACAGCCCTGATCTGTGGAAACCGGTTCGGGAGGAATCTGGTTCGACCGGGTGGCGTCCGGTACAACCTCGAAAGGGAACGACTGGATACTCTTCGGCACAGATTACGAGAGATCGAAAACGACACTGTTTCTGCCGTCGAACTCTTCTTCGAAACCCCCACGGTTCGAGCAAGACTGGAAGGAACAGGGATCGTGCCTACCCATATAGCGATAGAGCTAGGACTGGTAGGAGTCGCTGCCCGTGCCTCAGGAATACCCATCGATGCCCGGAAGGATCTTCCTTGGGGGTATTTCTTAAATCAATGTCCTCCTGTTGGGATATATCCCACGGGAGACTGTTATGGGCGAGCCTATGTCCGTTGGCTCGAGATCCAAGAATCCTTCCAATTTCTCCATCGAATTACGGAGACGATTCCCGAAGAAATCTCTGATAAAGAACCCCCACCCCATTTTAATGATGGAATCAGAACAGAGTCATTCTTATCTCCCGAGTCACTAGGCATTGGCGTTACCGAAGGGTGGAGAGGGGAAATCTTTCATGTGGCAGCTACGGATAGCGAGGGAAAATTCGCCTGGTACCGAGTCTTTGATCCTTCTTTCCACAATTGGTTTGGATTGGCCTACGCTATGAGAGGAGGAGAAATCTCGGATTTCCCCCTATGTAATAAGAGTTTCAATCTTTCTTACTGCGGGCACGACCTATAAGAGAAAGGAGGAATCCCGGATGATTACCACACCCCTTCTATCTATCCTAAAAGCGAGAGCAAAGCAAAAGTACAGGACCCTTCAGTATCCCAAAGGGAATCCTCCTCCTCTTTCGGATCGATTTTTAGGAAAACCCCTGATCGCTTCTACGCCTTGTCCGATGGACTGTTTGCTCTGTGTATCCTCCTGCCCGATAGGCGCAATACAAAAAAAAGAGTTTTTACATCTCGATATGGGGAGGTGTCTTTTTTGCGGGGCTTGCGTAGAAGCTTGTCCAAACGGCACGATTCGTTTTAGTAAGGACTTTCAATTAGCCACGAGAGACAGGGAAAGTCTCGTGATCCGACAGAGGGAAGGAAGCGAAACCCTAGATAAAAGCATCGTCGGTTCCACACTCTGGACAAACATTTCAAGGAAGTTTCGTCGATCCTTCAGGTTACGACAAGTATCTGCCGGAGGATGCAACGCTTGTGAAGCGGATTGCAATGTTCTTAGTACCATTGCTTGGGATATGGGAAGGTTCGGGATTCAGTTCGTGGCTTCCCCTAGACACGCGGACGGAATCCTGGTAACAGGCCCTGTTACGGAAAACATGAAAGTTGCCCTTGAAAAAACTTACCAGGCAGTTCCTTCTCCGAAAGTTGTGATCGCAGTTGGCAGTTGTGCCATTTCTGGGGGACCTTATAAAGATCATCCTGAACAGAAGAACGGAGTAAGCTCTCTAATACCCGTAGACCTCTTTATCCCAGGTTGTCCTCCCCATCCATTAACGATCTTGGAAGGGCTCCTGCGCTTTCTGGATCGAATCTAACAAGGGAGGAGTATGAAACCATCCCCCCTGCGACTTTTTCTTGCAGGAAAAGAGATTGTCTTCAAAGTGCCCTTTCTACCTTCTTATAGAGATCTCCTGGAAAAACAACTCCTTATACTATTAAACTCAGTGGGATTCGAGCAGTATAAGGGAGAATTATTCTTCTGTATTCATGAACTAGTGTCCAATGGATTCAAAGCAAATTTGAAGCGTGAGTTCTTCAAAAGGAGAAGGTTAAATATTGACAATATGGAAGATTATAGACAGGGAATGGAGGAGTTCCGATCTCTTTTAAAATCCTTTCCCACATTCGACAACAAATCTGAGTACGGTAAAGTAGATTCTTCCTTCTGGGTAAAAGTGAGAATCCAGAAACAACCTGAGGGTCTTAGGGTTGGTGTAGAAAATAACTCCACCCTGCATTACTACGAACGCCTTCGCATTCTAGATAAAGAGTCTCGCAGTGGTCATATCCAAACTCTAACCGAACTTTTACTAGATTCGCATGATGCAGAGGAAGGAGCAGGACTAGGTCTACTATTTCTTTTTTTTATTTTGAAACACCGTTTGAAAGGTAGTACCTTCGCCCTCATTACAGAACCTGGAATCACTCGCATGGAGTTATGGGTTCCCGCTATCCTCTCGAGCAAGAAAGAACTCTTCCCGTAAATACTTTCTTTTCATCGTGGGGTTCTGGCTAAAAGAATGAGAGTCTCTGCTTTTGAGTCGTAAGGGGCCTTTTGGAGATTCCCAAATACGGTTACCTCGGAAAATCCGGCTTTTTGAAGGAGACCTTTCCCTTCCCGAGCGGAGTACAATCGCTGGGAAAATGTATAGTCGCATCGGCTATCTTCGGTGATTAGGATCCAGCGATTTTTAAGAAGAGTCCAATCCTTCTCGATCTCGTAATGGGCCAACACGTACATCCCGTCTTCTTCATACCATTCTGATTCTTTAAAATCTCTGGCAGCAATTTCCTTCCCTTTGGTTTCGATTAGTAAAACGCCTCCGGGAATAAGGCAATCCTTCATCCGTTTTAGGAAACGCAAGTCTTCCTCTTCCGATTCGAAGTATCCGAAAGACGTATACAGATTGAGAATTACCTCGTAAGGATGGGGGGGATAAAATTCTCGTATGTCTTGTACGACGAACGTAACCGAAAGTCCCTCGGAAGTTGCCGATTCTTCCGCTGCTCGAATGAAATCCTCTGTAAGATCAACTCCGGTAACGGAAA
>CAKZQO010000203.1 GCA_937140905.1 uncultured Spirochaeta sp. | reverse complement strand
CGAAGTAACTATCACCCCTTGGGCTTTCCACTACTACATAGACGATGACCTGGGGAGACTCTGTAGGGAATAAGGCAAGACAGGAGGCTATAAAGGCGGTATCACTATACTTCCCTGTTTGTGGATCAATCATCTGAGCGGTGCCTGTTTTTGCAGAAACCCGAACTCCAGGAATTTGAGCTCGAGTGGCTGTACCACCTGTCTCTGTTACCGAAGCCATGTATTGGAGAATCTGCCGAGCCGTATAGGGGGAGATCACCTGATGGATGGGTTCACGAGGGTATTCTTTGATCAGTTTCCCATCTGGTGTGAGGAGTTTCTTCACGATATGGGGTTGGAGAAGCACCCCATCGTTCGCCAGGGCTGTCGCGGCCTTTACCATCTGGATGGCAGTTACCGCTACTTCCTGACCAATGGCTATGGTAGGCCTGGAACGGATGGACCAGTTGCGAGGAGGTCTCAAGGTACCCGTTTCTTCGCCATTTAGGGGGATCCCCGTTGCTTCCCCAAACCCAAACAGTTTCAACATTCGGTAGAAAGATTCACTACTGGCTTTATCAGATGCGTATGCGGCTCCTGCATTGCAGGAGTATTTCAGAATGTCCCGGACTGTCACATTCCCGTGTCTGCCTAGACAGTTGATTCGGACAGGTTTCCCATCCGGTGCCAATTTTTCATAGTACCCATTACAAAAAAAAGTATCATCCTCTCTGAGAATACCTAGTTCGAGGAGCGAAGCCATCGTGAATACTTTGAATACCGAACCTGGTTCATAGAGAAGAGATATAGGTTTATTTTTCATCGTGGCAGGATTCAAAGATGAGAGAATATTGGGGTCATAATTGGGAAGGGATGCGTAGGCGAGGATGTCCCCTGTTTTCGCTTCAGCTACGATAATCATCACAGAGGAGGCTTTTTGCTCTGCATACGTATCCTCTGCAATTTTTTCAATTGTTTGTTGAAGAGGAAGATCGATGGTAAGGAACAGTTGGTTCCCATACACCATCTCCTGTGAGTTGCCAATCACGGGAGGGGTGAGTTCTTGATTGAAGGTATATTCCAATCCATCCAAGCCGATGTTGTCTACCCCCACATATCCAATCACATGGGAAGCTATGCTTTTTGCGGGATAGTTTCTTCCGAACTCGGGGACTAGAGAAATTCCTTCCAATCTACCCTCGGTTAGATGTGCCAGTATTCTGCTGTTTTCGGTTGGAGAAATCTTTCGTTTGATGAATAGAAAACCTGTATTGTTTTTTAGCTTTTCCAAGATCTGTTCTTCCGGGATGTTGAGGATTTCCCCCAGGATCTTACTAGTTTCTACTGGTTGCGTTACATTCGGCACCCATGCGCTGACTGAATTGAGCTTTGTCTGTATGGCTAAAATTCTTCCATTCCGGTCCAGAATGGGTCCCCGTTCCACAGGTGGTAGATTGATCTGTGAGTCGATTCCAATCCCATCTCCGCCTAGCATGATAAAACCGAATTGAAAGAGGATGATAAGGGAAAAGATTCCTAGTGCGATCACAACGATTCGAAACCGTCGATTTCGAAGGTTTTCTGTCATTTCCCTCTTCCAGGAATCGTGAGAATCACCTTCCCCCATATGTGTTCCATCGGTACGGATCCGTACAGACGAGAGTCCACTGAGAAAGGATCATTATCCCCTTGAACAAAAACCCCATAGGGGGTAGTTCGGGTGCAACGTTTTATGGAAAGAGTATCGGTAAAAGGATCCTTCAAGAGAAGGATATCCTCCTGTTGGGGCTGTGCCCATTGGAAAAGGTACCTTGGGGAGCCGGGTATCCGAAAGCCATAGGCAAGTTTATTGATCAATACGATCCCTCGAGAAGGAATACTGGGTTCCATCGAGCTACCTTCCACCAAACAAGGTTCAAGGATAAAAAGGCGTAGACAGAAGAATAGGGAAATCGCCGCTAGGGTTCCTTTTACCGTTTCCAATACGATCTCCTCTGCTTCCCAAAGTTTATTTTCTACTATAATCGCTCGTTTTAATCCTGTCGATAAGGGAATAAGGTATATGATGTTAGAATCGATCAACCAGGATGTGAAAAGAAGAGTTGCTCTTCGTAATAAGGTAAAGATCGCTGTTCTTTCCCATAGGTTCAAGATAACCGTGCAAAGGACAGCCTTTCGAATTCCGTTTGTGTGGATAGGGTTGGGAATTGCTCTCACCCTGGGATTGATGGAGAGTGGGGTTTCTTCCTACGCTCTATGGGCCAAGGGGGGAGGAATCGAACTGCCTGTGGAATCGGAACTGGAACAGATTCTGATTTCCACCTTTTTCGAATCACAGGAAAAAGAGACCCCTTATCAGCCACCAAAGGTCGAACAATTCCCGGAGCTCTCCTTACGCACCTACAAATTGAAACCAGGAGAAACCCTTCAAGAAGTGGCCAAGAAACACGGGATTCGTCTGGACACTCTTATCAGCATGAACGAGATTACCGATGCCAGGAAGATACCTTCGGGCACAGAACTGATCATTCCCAACAAGGATGGGATCCTGTACAAGGTGAATCGGGGTGACTCCCTCTCTAAAATCAGTGCTCTATACAATACCAACGTTCGATACCTGGTAGACACGAACGACTTGGGATCTTCCATCATCCATCCCGGGATGAAGCTCTTCATTCCAGGGGCTAGATTGCCAGAGATGGAACTGAAACGGATCCTAGGAGATCTGTTTCTCTTCCCTACCATGGGAAGGATTACCTCTACCTTTGGGATACGAGCCGATCCGTTCACGGGAGTACGAAGATTCCATAATGGTTTGGATATCGCCAATGATCCAGGAACCCCTATACATGCGGCGATGGCAGGAAAGACTGCAAAAATTGGAGTCCATCCTAGTTATGGAAGGTATGTGATTCTAACCCATGATGGAGGATTCCAAACCTTTTATGCCCACCTCCAAACCGTCCTAGTTGCTCCAGGGAAGACGGTTGCTCAGGGAGAAGTAATTGGGGAAATGGGGTCAACAGGATACTCCACTGGCTCGCACCTTCACTTTTCTGTGTTTAAAAATGGAAATCCTGTAGACCCGATGCAGTTTTTTCGTTAAAATGCCTTTATTCTGGGAGGAGTTATGAGGAAAGTTGCGATTTTTATCATTATACTCTTTGCCTTAGTTGCCTTTATCAATGCCTATTCCGTGGCTCGCGCCCATGCGGCCCCACATCCCTCAGTTGAGAAATCCCTGCCAATGTAAGAAATCCTAAAGTTACTGAAATCTTCCATGACAGTACTTGTATTTCTTCCCGCTTCCACAAGGGCAAGGGTCGTTTCGCCCTACCTTGGGCATGGTCCGTCGAATCTGGACATGACTTGCTCCCTCTGTGCTTCCTTCGAAGGCATTCACTGCGTGGTGGGTGGCCGTACCCGCAGGAACCTTTGATGGATGTACAGGTCGTTCTCTTGTTTTTTCGATCCTGATTTGGAATAGCTTCTTGGCGATCGTGGTGCGTATGTCGTATAGGAGTTGATCGAAGATTTCGAATCCTTCCAGCTTGTATTCCAGTAATGGATTTTTCTGACCGTAGGAGCGAAGATATACTGCCTCCCGGAGGGCTTCCAAGTTCTCTAAATGATCCTGCCATTTCGCGTCGATCGCCTTGAGATATTCGAATCGAATGATTAGGTTGAAGGTTTCTGGACCCACCAGCTCGGCTTTGGAGTATAGATCCTGGCGAAGTTCTTGTAGGATATAAGTCTTAAACTCTTCTGGGCTAGTTCCAATGAGATCATCCGGTGCTTTACTAGGAACGTATTGGAACGTGATTTTCAATTTCTTTAGCACATCGGCTAGCACTGAAGCATCTTCCCCACGGGTCTTGGTGTAGGGTAGGAGGATTTCATCGAGAAGTTCCTCCGCTGTAGCCATCACCCGTTCAATCAACGCAGGATCCTGAAGGATCTCGTCCCTTCGGGCATAGATGAACTTCCGCTGTTCGTTCAGTACATCGTCAAACTCTAGTAAATGTTTTCTAATTTCAAAGTTACGCTCCTCCACTTTCATCTGTGCCCGTTCTATGGAGCGGTTCAGAAGGGGATGATTGAGAGGCTCGCCGGGACGCATCCCTACTTTCTCCAGAAGGGCTTTTAGGTTTCCTTTCCCCCCTCCAAACAACCGCATCAGATCATCGTCCATGGAAAGGAAGAAGCGGGATTTTCCTGGATCTCCCTGTCGTCCGGAACGTCCTCGGAGCTGATTGTCGATCCTTCGAGACTCGTGTCTTTCAGTCCCTAATACATAGAGTCCCCCCAACCGTTTCACTTCTTCATACTGTTCGAGCCATAGGGCAAACTCTTTCCGATAGACGGTCTTATACTCTTCCTCGGTAGCGGTAGTACCGGCTTTCTTCCGAGCGCGGAACTCGGGATTCCCTCCTAGTTTGATATCCGTACCTCTACCGGCCATGTTAGTGGCGATGGTAACCGCTCCCTTGGCTCCTGCTTCGGCTATGATCAGCGCTTCCCGAGCATGGTTTTTGGCGTTCAATACTTCATGCTGGATTCCCCGTTTTAGAAGCATCTTGGATAGGCGTTCGGATTTCTCAATGGAGATGGTGCCCACCAGAATCGGCTGTCCTTTGCGATGAACCTCTTCTATCTCGTTACAGATTGCTTCGTACTTGTCCGCTTCGTTCAGGTAAATCAGATCATCCTCATCGATACGAATAACGGGGCGGTTAGTGGGAATGACTACCACATCGAGGTTGTAGATCTTATTGAACTCCTTTGCTTCGGTATCCGCCGTTCCTGTCATCCCTGCGATCTTCTTGTACATCCGGAAGAAGTTCTGGAAGGTAATGGTGGCAAGGGTCCGGTTCCGTTCCGCTACACGAATGTTCTCCTTTGCTTCGATAGCCTGATGGAGCCCA
>CAKZQO010000202.1 GCA_937140905.1 uncultured Spirochaeta sp. | reverse complement strand
GGGGTTATGCTGGGAGTGTTCCTCTCCATCACCTGTTTCATCCTCGCTCTGAAACGCGGTTACCCAAGGGAAAAGATCCCACCGTTGAGTAAAAGTATTCGCATCATCGTGGACGGTCTTTTAAGCATGCTTGCCGCGGTGATCATAGTGGTGGGAATCGCGGCAGGAATCTTTACCGCTACCGAAGCTTCCGCCGTGGCCGTGCTGTACGCCATCTTTCTGGGATTCGTTGTGTACCGGGAACTTACGTGGAAGGATTTTATTCAGGTATTCATCGACTCAGTTCGCACCACGGCCGTAGTGCTGTTCTTGATCGGCTGCGCTTCCGCCTTTGGCTGGATGATGACTTACCTCCAGATTCCCGCGAAGGTGATGAAGATCTTCCTGGGCATCTCTTCAAACCCGATCATTATCCTATTCCTGGTGAACCTTCTCCTCCTGTTCCTCGGTACCCTGATGGACCTGTCTCCTCTCATCGTCATTGCTACTCCTGTCCTGCTTCCCGTGGTTCAAGCGGCAGGGATGAACCCCGTGACCTTCGGGATCGTTCTGCTGTTGAACTTAGGGATCGGGCTTACCACACCGCCCGTGGGAGCTGGCTTATTCGTAGGGTGCATGGTGGGAAAGACCACGGTGGAACGAATCAGTAAGGCGATGCTGGTGCTGTGGCCCGCCATGCTGGCGGTTCTGTTCCTCTGTACCTACATCCCCTGGTTCACCACGTTCCTGCCGAGTTTAGCGGTAGCTCCTTGAAAAGGATATAGATTGTATTATTAAGGAGTATTAGCTTAAATTTAAGTAGACGGAATTTCTTGCTCCAGCAGAAACTCTCGAATATTCCTGTGCCGGATCCCCTTCCGGCTCAGGTCTATTTCATCCAAGGATAGCACTAGCTTTTCATAGTTATCAGGAATGGCTTCAAGGGCGCCAAATTCTCGCTCGAAGGTTTCTGGGCTCGCCAGTAAATAGCATACTTGAACATAAAGAGTTTCTGCTCCCTTTCGCGCGCAAAAATCAATCTCTAGGTTCCGTAGTTTCCCCACCGTCACTTCATACCCGCGACGGAGGAGTTCCAGATACACGATATTTTCCAATACCTGATGGATGTCTCGCTGGTTGTTTCCATAGAGGGCTTCCCGAATCCCATGATCTACTAAGTAAACCTTCTCCTGCGTAGCTAAGAGTGCTTTGCCCACTAGGTCTTCTCGTTGTACTAAAAGCAATAAGAAAGCGTTGCGACAATATTCGATATAATTGTACAAAGTCTCCGTTGAAATACTCCTGTGCTGGCTTTTAAGATAGTTGATGATCGAAGTCGCGGAGAATGGAGTACATGCATTTGCAATGAAATATAGGATGAGTTGCCGAAGAAGCCCCATATCACGGACCTGATTCCGTTGAGCGATGTCTTTTAAGATCACAGAATCGAATAGATCGCCCAAATATTGACACGCGTCGGAATGTGAGAAGGGATAGTTGTACAAGAAAGGGAATCCTCCACGGAGTACATATAGCCGGAAGGCTTCCGGAATAGGCATATCTGTTCCCTTCTGGGATAGTAAAGAGCATACCTCCGAAAAAGAGAAGGGATACATACGTATTTCCACGTAACGTCCCGCTAAATAGGTTGCCAATTCTCCCGATAAAAGTCGGGCGTTTGATCCTGTGATATAGATGTCAGCGTTCATGTCGATTAAAAGGGAGTTAACTAAAACCTCCCACCCTTCGAGTTCTTGAACCTCATCGAAAAATAGGTATACGCGATTGTTCCCTACCACCCGCTGTAACTCCTGTATTGTCGATCGAAGAGCATCCATGCTTCGGATCCGCGGGTCGAAACTTGATTCAAAGTTTACCCATAGGATCCGTTGGTCTGGAATCCCCTGACGCTTCAATTCTTCCCGGACAAGTTCCATCATCACCGATTTTCCGCAGCGGCGAATACCTGTAAACACTTTTACCACTGGGGTATTCATAAAGGGACGAACTTTTCGCATGTATAACTCACGCTGTACCATACGAAGGGTAAGTATAATTTCGTTATACCGAAAAAGCAATACAAAATAGACATTTTTTTTCGTTATATCGAAAAAAAACGCGAGAACTATCGTGTATCGGCCTTCAACGATGCCACCTTGCGCGATCCCCAAAAAACATGGTACATAATCTTATCGGCTTTCGGCCGATTTCATCCTAACCGACCCAAGGAACACACATGAATGATTTTATCGCCAACCTTCTGACCGCATTGGCAGTGGTAATCAACGGGATCCCTCAGGGGCTTTTGGCCCTGAACTTCGGATTCGCCGCTTTCCCCACGGCGGTAGCCTTTATCATCGGGATCATCGGCTCCCTCGCGTTCAAATCCGTCGCTACCATCAGTTTCCAGGCCGAAACCATCACCCTTGCAGGGACTATGGGTACCACCATCCGCGAAAGACTCTCCCTCGTGTTTTGGGGCGCCTTCATCCTGTTGATTCCTTCCCTCTTAGGCTGGAATGAGATGATCGTGGCCTTCATCGGTAAGGTAATCATGTTCTCCATGATGGCGGGGGTCGGGATTATGCTAGCCAACGTATCCATCGAACTATTAAAGTCCGAATACTATAGCGGATCCGTGTCCCTCGTAGTGGGACTCGTGGTGTGGTTCCTCACGAAGGATCTGGCGAAAACGATCATCATATCGGTGGCCGCTTCCACTGCGGTGTACATCGCCTTACGATACATGCCCGTGTTCCGGCAGAAATACAACCTCTCCGTGGACATTCCCCACATCGATCGGGACCATGAGCGGTTCCACTTCGGGAACATCGAATGGAAATTCTGGAAGAACCGGAACATCGTGCTCGGCGCACTTTCCATCGCTTGTTTAAACATCGGGGCCAACATCTCTTTCGGGAAAATTACCGGTAGTATCGCGGGGGTAGACACGAACATCGATCACCTGTCCATCTACTCTTCCCTCGCCGACATGGGTTCCACCCTTCTGGGAGGAGGGCCCGTGGAGTCCATCATCTCCGGAACCGCGACTGCTCCCAACCCCCTTTTGTCTTCGGTACTGATGATGGGGATCATGGCGGTGATCCTGCTCTTGAAGCTCCTTCCCGTGATCGGCCAATTCGTGCACAAGTCCAGCATCACCGGATTCCTGTTCGTTCTAGGGGCCTTCGTCACCTTTTCCACCAACATCGCCTCCGCTATCGCCGAAGCGGGCGCGTTCAAAGGCCCCTTTGGGTTCGGGCCACAGGGGATGGTGATCGGAGCCACCGTGGTGATCACGGCTAAGTACAATCCCTTCTTCGGAATGATCGCGGGCATCATCGTGAAGCTGATTTTTGGGTTATAAACTTACCCTTTCATTGGAAAAGCGCCCTCGAGAGTGGTAATTAGGAGGTATCCATGAGCGGTACGTTACCGGAGTTCTACACCCTCACCGTGGCCGGCCTTAGGCGGCGCCTTCCCATCATTAAGGTGAGCGAACATCTAGCCATCGCTAGTTTCGTCATGCTAGGGGACACAGAGCTGATCGAACGTACCGCGAAAGCCCTGTACGAGCATCCCGCCCTACCCCGCTACGAGATCGACGTTCTCGTCTGTCCGGAAGCTAAGGCCATTCCTCTAACCCACTGCCTGGCGGAACTCCTGCAGGTGAACTACATCGTGGCCCGAAAGTCACTCAAGGCTTACATGAAGAACCCTGTGGTGGAGAAGGTAAAGTCCATCACTACCACAGGCGAACAACTCCTTGTGCTGGATGGGCCAGACGTGGAACGGATCCGGGGCCGGAACGTGTGTATCGTGGACGACGTGGTGTCCACCGGAGGTTCCATCAAAGGGCTTGAGGCGTTGCTCACAAAGACTGGTTGCAAGGTGATTGCCAAAGCGGCGGTGCTCCTGGAAGAGGCGGGATATACCGGCGAAGACCTGATTTACCTGGAAAAACTTCCCGTGTTTCCCTGCTGAACACGTTTCTGCCATTGCCTCTTCTTTTCGTTTCGACCGTGATATTTTATAATGAAGAATGAGTGTGTACGTTGTATTAGCTACAGTAGTGGGAATGGGATGCCTATTCTTGGGACTCGCGGCCTGGCAGGGTTTGGGAGGAAAAACAGAACGGAGGCTGTTCCTCCTCATGACCCTTTCCCTCGCCTGGTTTCTGGTTTGCGCGGGTTTGACCTTCGGCGCACTCGACGAACGGGAAGTATGGTTCTGGTACCGGTTTTCCTCCTTCGGATTCGCCTCTTTCTACGCGTTGCACTTGCATTTCTGCTTCAGATACACCGGCTCACCGTTACCTC
>CAKZQO010000201.1 GCA_937140905.1 uncultured Spirochaeta sp. | reverse complement strand
ATGCAGATGACTTTTATGGAAGGAACGCGTACGAAATCCTTCAATCCTACCTTTCCCAATTATCGGAAGATTCGAAGGATTTTGCCTTGGTAGGGTACCGACTGGAAAACACCCTTTCGGAGCATGGCAGCGTGAGTCGGGGTATCTGTTCTGTGGATTCGGATGGTTACCTCCTTTCGGTAGAGGAGTACGTGAAGATCATAAAGCAAGACGGAAAAATCGAAAGTATCGAACCTTCCCAACCCGGAAGGTTCACGGGAAAAGAATTTGCGTCCATGAACATGTTTGGTTTCACTCCAGCCCTTTTCCCGTTGATCGAGCGGGAATTTCTCGATTTCCTGGCCACGGAGGGAAAAAACCCAAAGGCAGAGTGTTATATTCCCAGAGTAGTAGGGAAACTGGTGCAACGGAAGGAGATCCGGGTGAAGGTTCTTCCTTCAACCTCGCCCTGGTTTGGAATTACGTACCAGGCCGACAAACCCATTGTGAAAGAAAGGATCAACCAATTGATTGCTGCGGGGGAGTATCCAGCGAAGCTCTGGACAAAATAAGAGAGTATATCGGCAATCGGATTATGTCTCCTGCCTTCCCCTTAGGGTAAGCATTCGGATGGTACCCTGGAGTTCGTTGATTTTCTTCTGTTGAGCGGTGAGTACGGTGAGGAACTCTTCGGGGGTCAATGCCTCTTCCTGTTTCTTCGCACTTTCGGCGCTGGTGGTTTCTGCAAGGTCATAATGGGCTTCGATCTCTGCTAGTTCGAAGGAATCCTTATATTGGGAGAGATCCAAAGGTAAATCGGGAAAGTTCTTCGATTGGAGGATCTTTTCCGCCATCCGGCTAATTTGCTTAGATACAAGGCATTCGGGAGCTAATTGGAGAAGGGGGCGCATCTGTTCTATCGATTCATGAACTTGATCGTCCCGGAACACGATCCCTAGACACCCAAAGGGGATTTCCAAATTCTTTTGCACAAGGTTTCTTAAACTTTCCACGATAGCCAAATCATCGGGATGCTTAGCCATATTTACGATCAGGTGAGGCTTGAAGGCCTGCAGGATCTGTCTGGCAGTGGAGCAAGCTTCGGGATCCATCCGCTCGATTTCCTGCAGGATCTTTCCCGCACTGGGAATGGAGTTGGGTTGCGTTTCTTTCTGAAGGGATTTTAGGTATTCTGCGATTTCTTTTTGCTTGGCGAAGATCCGAGTGAGTAATCGGAAAAGAGCATTCTTCAGAAAGCTGTAAGTGTTTAGAATGGAAGGCACCTGAGGAACGGCAACCAGGAGCCCTGCATTGGAACTCAAGAAAAAATCCAGGGTGCTTGCATGGGTCCCTGAGCCTAGATCGAGAAGGATGTAATCTGTTTCCAATTTCAGGAGATTGTCCAAGATGCGCTTTCGCTGGATATAGTTGATATCGGCCGTACCTGGTACCAGGACATCCCCTGGAATAAAGAAGAGGTTTGGGTATTCGGTGCGAAGGATGATCTCTTTGAAGGACAAAGCCTTCCCAGAGATAAAGTTTCCGATGCCAGGAAACTTATTCTTGATTCCCAGTACAGAATGGAGGTTTGAGCCCCCGAGATCTAGATCCACTAGAATCGTTCGGAAGCCCGCTTTTCCCAGGGCAATTCCTAGATTGGCGGCCAGTACGGTTTTCCCTACACCTCCCTTGCCACTGGCAATGGGAATGATTTTTCTGTAGGAATTTTCGCAGCGAATCATAGAAGCATTGTAGTATTTCTCCCGGAAAATTAACAGTCTCCCCATGACCAAAGAGGAAAAATGCAGTATACTATACCACATGATAGAAAATCCGGCTGAACGGGTTTTCCATATCGATCGTGAATGTTACCTCATCTATCTGGGGAGTTCCCATACAGAGTATCGCCCTTTTCTACGTATCGGCAACAGTCCCAAGTTGCCGGAAGAGGTCAAGAAATATGTATCCACAGTTCTCGTAACGGACAACTACACAGGGAACCCCTTTCTAGAGCATGAGAACGTGGAATTGCCCCTCAACGGGGAAACCCGCTTCGTAGGGGATCCTGTCCGGATCGAAAGGCTTAAGCAATTCCTCAACGAAAAAAATCTGCCGGTAGCTGAGTACGAGTACGAAACAGTGGAGTCTCCTCCCCAAAAAGGAAAATCTATCGTCTTTTTTTTCAAGAGTGGCAATCTCCACGTTCACCACAATGGGGATGAATTGTTCAATCTTCGGCAGCGAGAGGTGGAGGATCTTCACTTCGTTCACATTGCCGAACGAGTCAGTTCCTTTGTCAAAGACAACCCTCTGCGATACTTGTCCCGGGTATTCCAAAACCCAGGGTTTATTCTCCTCGGGCAGCAAATTTATTTCTTCCATGAAGGTCGATTGGGAGTCGTGCACGTCCCAAAAGACTTTCTTTGGGCCCTCTCCCGAGCAGGAATCGATCCAGACATGCTTCAATGGTGCATCGAAGAACAGTTCGAGGAAGGAATTCTACAAAAACTAAAACGCTCGGTGGCGATAAAGAAGGAACTTCGGGTAGCATCCCACCGGATCGAACAACTCAGGAGCACCATAAATCTTTTTTCCGGAATGGATACTTCCCTCTTTGCCGTTGAACCAGATCCCTCAGGATGCATCCATCTTCAGGGATTCAGGTTCTGTGAAAATGAAGGATTTGTAGAGTTCCCTGCTTCCCTTGGAATTTCCTTCTCTCTTTCTTCCACTCTTTCCCAAGGAAAAGTGAGTCTGCAGAAAGCGTTGGAAAACAAGGGGTTACCCGTAGGTACTAGAATCGTTGGGAACCTGCCCTATCGGTTCCATTGTTCATCCCTTCCCTCTTCTGAAACCCTTCTTTTATTGTATGGAATTAACCTCGCCAAGAATTGTGCAGAAGTAGGGCAGGTACAGGAACAGGATTGGTGGAGAATGGTTGTTTCAGCGTTGAATCGTCTCCATGAACAATGGAGAAAGGGTTCACCCCGTTCTTTCGATTTTGAGTCCTTGGAACCTCTGTTTACCCAGGAGCTTCCTCTGAATGAAACAAAAGTTGTCTTTCCCTACGTGATCTGGAATTTGGAGACTCTCTTTAGGATCATCGATCCCTCGGCTGCAAGCAGGGGGAATGGGTGGGAACGCTTGCGCAAGAAGGTCAAGCATTCTATTCAGTATCAGCTTCCTGAAGATCGAGAAGGGTGTATTCCCCTCGTTGGGGATTTTTGGGTTCTTTCGAATGGAGTATATCTCCTCTATCAAATCGAAGGGCGCCTCACTCCTCTAAAGCTCCTTCAGGCCAATAAATCGATCGAAAATATTGAAAAGTTGCGAACCTCCCTCGAGGGGGAGGCACTCTATGTACAAGAACGGGAACGCCTATTGAGGTTCCTCGAACGACTCCATCAGGTACCACCCAAGAGGGTAAAGAAAGCAACTACAACCCAACAAGCGGCGCAGCAGATCTCGGAATCGCAACTACCAAACCGTCAAATCTCTCAACCACAATCGATCCAACCCTCCACCGAGGCTCAAAAGCTATCGAAGTCTACTGGTCCACTTGCAACTCCTTCGGACCTTCCATTCAAAGGAAGCCCTCTTTCGATGCCTTCTTCGGGTTCGGGTATTGAACCGATCGGTACAGCTTCCAAAGGAAGAGCATCTATTTTGACCGGTTTATCCAAACGAAGTTGGAGTATCTACCTTTTGGGAGGCTTATTCCTTACTGGTTTGATCGTAGCCCTATGGCAGTTCGATCTTTTCCCTTCAGGGCTAGGAAGAAGCGGGCAACCTGCCAAAACGCATGACGAACGATCCCTATCCCCTGATAGTACGTCTAACGCGTACTCGACTGTAACGGCTGAGGGACCAATCGCGAAACCGGAAGTTCCCTCAAAAGCAGGAGAGTCGTCCGAGGGACAGAAAGATGTAAAGGCACAGAGGGAAGCGCAAGTGGGCAAGGATCAAGGGGATGCACGACTACAGGGTACCGAGGCACAGAAAGATGCGAAAGGACAGAAGGAAGGAGACACCCTCCCTTCTACCTACACCGCGAACATCCCTCCTCTTGGGGATATTCCCATCACGGTATTGGATGTATTCTACCTGGTAAACGAGATTGCAGATGCGAATGGGTATAGGAGATTGGATTCACCGAAAGATTTGCGACCAGATCCTAACTGGATCTATCCCGGTAACCAATTCAAACTACCCGATTCCTCGGTCTATTTAGTGAAACGAGGGGATACACTCTGGGGCATTACGACCCGGTACATCGAGCAGGAAGTAGCAAAAGGTCTTGGGATCTTGAAATCCTATCTAGGCCCTAGGTTAGAATCCAAGGTTCCGCAAGATAAAAAGTCTGAACTGGAAGGAATCATTGGAAGACTCCAAAAGGAGTCCCATTGCAAAGCTTTTGTAGAGTTCTTAGAAAGAAAGAAAAAGGAGGTGGTATATAGATAGCGGTTTATTAAGGTACTGTATTGTTTTTCTTTGTAGATGTACTATACTGTATTAGGAAACTCGGGGATTGCCCCAGAAATTTTTTAGGGAGGAGTTGTATATGTCAGATATATCCAGGAGCCCGAATGTATTTCATCCTACTAAACCATCGGCTGTAGGGTCCAGGAACAGTTTAGCCCAGGAAGGCCGAAGGCAAAAAGAGGAATTCGAACAAGTAATCCGGGAAGAGACAGAGAACATTCTGAACGTCATCCAGACAAAACTCCCCAAGGAAGTATTGGAAAAGTTGGATGTGATGGGGGGATTGAAAGAGAAGCTTTACAACTACTTCAACCAGAACTACCAGAACATGTTCAACCGGTACATCGTCACCGCAGAAGACGAGATGGTGAAGAAGATCCGAAACTTCATCGACAAGGAGGAGAGCAAGACCCTTGCTCGGTACTCGCCCAAAGAAATCGCCGAGATGTTGGATCAGATTGCCGGAGCGGACAAGTTCAACACGGGTGAAATCGAAAAATCCATCGTTAACATGTACGGACACCTCCATGGTCATATTCAGAGAGGTTTGAACGACCTGGAAAACGAAACGAACTCGTTACTGCGGCAAAAGACGGACGTAGGCGCCTTCATTCGGGGCGAGAATGCCTATTCGGTAGTCAAGTGCGCTTTCAAAGATAACCTTACCAAGCCCAAAACCGTCACCGACGTAAAACTATCGGTAAATATCCTCGATTCCGAACTTATTAGCCCAATCTTCCAATATCAGGCAACGGTAGAGTACATCATTAAGGATCAAATTTCCCGCACCATCATCAACTTCATTGAAAAAGAAGTGGAAGCTCTCCAGGAACAGTTGGTAGATGAGGGTAAAGAAGAATTGCAGGACACCGAGCTCCTCTTCGAAAAGATGAAACGAGTTCCCAACTATACGGATGACGATGTGGAGAACGAAAAATCCAAACGGTACACCTTCCTTGCCAAGAACCTGATGGATAAAATCGAAGGACTTCGGGCAGAGATCGATCCAAAAGAGTTCGATCCTCTCAATATCCGGGAAAATTTGAAGAAGATTGTGGATCTGGAAAATATCCGGAACCGAGGATTCAACACCGCGGTAAACTCCCTTACCTCCATCCTTGATACCAGCAAAATGGGCTACCAGTACATTGAAAACTTGAAGAATGCACGAGAACTGATCATCCGCGAGTACGAGGATGTGAATGAAGCGAACCTTCCGGACGAACGGTATGTGATCCGCCTGAAGTATTACGATGCCGAGCAACTCCAGAAGGAACAAGCCGCATACGACAAACAGATGGAATCCTTCAAGAATGAAATCCAGCATCTATGGGACGTAGTAGAGGCGATCTATCAAAGCAGCAAGTCCAGCTTCAAAGTGAACGATTTTGAAGACCTTAGCCGTAAGGTCGCGGGTAAGATCCGGAGAGCCAAGGCGAAGAAGGAAACTACTGAACCACTCTACGAAGAGATCGAGAAAGTGTGGAACGAAATCACCCTGATCAAGGCGGAGGAAACAGACGTAGAACGATTGAACCGAACCTACCTGTACGAGAAGAACCTGTACAAGAAAATGCTAGCCAAGTGTAGGGAAAAGATCAAAATTATCTACGGGTACCAGAATCCCCAGACGCGGGTTATCCTAGATCAGAGGGTGGATTTCCTTGAGAAAGAGTTCGAAGCCTTCGATTACTTGATCAATCCTTACCATATCCAGCCCGGACTCCTTCTCGATATCAATATCACCAGCATCAAGCGGAAGAAATACACGCTGATGCAGATGGCCAACGTGCTGAACGAATTCCTCCATGGAATCTCCAAAGGGTTCCAGGATGCTGCCTTTGCTACCTTCAAGCGACGGCGATCTACCGTCCGGGAAGATATTACCCAGCACTTCACCTCTGAAATCGACGAACCCATTGTGAAAACCCTTCCGAAGGAAACCCCTAAGTATGCAACGGGCGGGGAATCCTCAGAAGAGGTGAAGGGTAAAGCGGATGTAACACCTCCCAAAAAGAGAGGTGGGTCTGACGAGTTACAAGAGCTCTAACCTATGGAAAACGAACTGAATTTTCTCGCGCGCAAAGCCGGTTTTAACACGGCTTTGCGCCATTTTAAACTGGTAAATCGGTATGTGGGAGAGATCCAAGAGGGAGCAAACCTGGCGGATCTACTGAATGAGTCGTTGGAGAACGGAGAATTACGAAGGGAACAGGTAAAGACGATCCTCAGTGCTCTTCTGATCGATAAGTTCTCCTACGTGTTTAAATCCCACAATATTCAGAAGGGCTGGGAGGATGCAAAGGATCTCATCACAGCGTTTCGCCCATGGGACAGGATCCAACTAGTCTTCATGTATGCCTCTCCGCAGGCAGGAACATTCCTTATCAACCCGAAAAAGGCCGAGCATTGGGAACAAGCTCTTCCGCTCATCAAGGATGAATTGGTGGTAGTATATGCGGGGCCAGTGGGAACCGATTCGGTGGATGGCACGGTGTTGGATATGGCAGTAATGGATGCTATCACTCTCTTAGATGGAGGCAAGGTTCCCACACGTGCAGAATATGCTTCGCCAAAGAGAAAGGAAGTAGCTCCTGCCGAAGAACGGGTTACCAAGGCTCCTTCTGCCGTGGAAGCTCCCAAGGGTCTCGCGGTAAAGAAACGCATGACCCCCAAGTATGGGGTACTAGTCACCAATGAGCTCTTCCACAACGGAAACGTGGAAGCCTGGAAGCGGATCATCGAAAGTTACAAGGCAAAGTATCCTGACCTAGATGTGTTGATCTGGTACGAAAACGAACGGATCAACGATATCAACGCGCTTTTCAAGTGGGGGAAAGTGAAGCACGGTACTCCCATCATGATCAGTGTGGTGGGGGATAACATCAAGGATGTTTCCAAATTGCAGAAGTACCTGTATGAGGGCGCGAGTCCAAGATTCGAAGTATTCCTTCGGGGCGCGGTAAACCGCGTTCTGGATCTGTTCTGAGGTTATTTATGGCAGAATATTATTTTTTCTGTAACGGCCAATACGATGACAGCCCAGAGGCTATCGAAGCAATCGGAAATCGTGGAAGGCGGATCGTAGAATTGGCTACCCTCAATATCCCAACCTCCCCGGGTTTCATCCTTCCCAATGCCACAGTACGATCCTTGCCTAGGACGACGAACAAGGTCTGGGAGGTCTTAAAGGAACCCATAGCCAAGACAGAGAAAGCCTTTGGCAAAGGGTTCAACGATCCGTCGAATCCCCTATTGGTAAAGGTGGTGGAAAGCCCCATGCTAAACATCGTGAACACACAGTCCATCCATAACATTGGGTTGTGCGATTCAACGATCGATGGGTTTGGGGCTTTCGTTGGGGAGAAATTCGCCTACCATGAGTATTGTAACGTCATCCAACACATCATAGACCTGGAACTCCTCACCCAAACCG
>CAKZQO010000200.1 GCA_937140905.1 uncultured Spirochaeta sp. | reverse complement strand
CTACCTGCCCGAAGCAAGGCTGGATCCAGGATTTCGGGTCTGTTCGTGGCCGCAAGGATGATGACCCCGGTTTTGGAATCGAACCCATCCATCTCCACCAATAGCTGGTTCAACGTTTGCTCCCGTTCGTCGTTGCCCCCTAGGACATTCATTCGGCTTTTTCCGATGGCATCTAACTCATCTATAAATATGATACAGGGTGCCTTTTCTCGAGCCTGACGGAACAGGTCCCGTACTCGGGCCGCCCCTACTCCCACGAACATCTCCACGAAGTCCGAACCGGAGATTCGGAAGAAGGGAACTCCCGCTTCCCCTGCCACCGCTTTTGCTAGTAGGGTTTTCCCGGTTCCTGGGGGCCCTACCAGGAGAACCCCCTTGGGGATTTTCCCTCCGATACTCGTGTATTTGACTGGATTCTTCAGAAAATCCACCACTTCCTTCAATTCTTCTTTAGCTTCTTCGCATCCCGCTACGTCGTTGAAGGATACCCCTGTGGTACCTTCCGCTACGATGGCCGCACGGTTCCTTCCTAGCGCTAATACGTTGGAACCAAGGTTCCCCATCCTTTGGAACAAGATCCTCCAGATAAAGAAGAACATGAGGAAGGGGACAGCCCAGGTAAGAAGGAAATTGATAAAAGCATTCCCTTTTTCGGAAATCTTCGTGTAGGATACTCCCTTTGAATCCATCAAGGGGATGAAAGTCGGATCATTCACGGGAACAGTTCGGTACACCTTCTGCGTCCCTTTGGCCTCTGTAGGTTTAGCCGTATATCCATAGTAGAAATTGTCTCCCAACTGCACAGATACGATTTCCCCTTGTTCGATTTTCTTTTTGAAATCACTAAATCCCACGAGAGAGTCGGGAGTAGGTACGAATAGGCTATTGATCATGAGTAATATGAACAGGGTTAACAGGAAATACCAAAGGGAAAATTTGAATTGTCCCTTGTTCGGCATTTTGAATAGAGGGCCAAATAGATCTGGCTCCTCACAGGTCCCCTTTTCCCAACAACCTTCTTCGTTTTTTTTCTTTTCAGTTTCATCCTTATTTTGTTTGGCCATATCAACTCCTTAAAATAGCCTTTTCAGAATCGTCTAGAGGGATCCCTTCCCCCTTGTCAAAGAAGTCGTTTTTCCCCTTCGAGGGATCTGGCTTCTGTTATATCTTGGGTTACCTCCACGGTCCCCAGATACTTACCATCCTTATCTCTCACCGGAAAGTAATCGATTTTGATGAACCTTCCTTTATGTTGGATCCAGAACGGGGCCTTATCGAGGGTGCCAGTTTTGAATCCGTTCAATATCGCGTTTACTTTATCCAAACTCTGGGGAGGATGACAGTTCTGCACCTTCCGACCTAGATCCATCTTGGTTCTAGGAAAGATTCTCCCTTCCCTCGGAGTGTTAAAGTAGGCGACTCGATCCTCATGATCGACAAAGGAGATATCTACGTTGAGGGCATCCAACAAAGCTTCTATCGTTTCAATGGGTAGGTTTTTCAGATTCATACATACTCCTTTTCATTGCTAGGATATTGTCATACCTTAAAATACCCTAAGGCATCGCACTCCTCTTTGATATCCTTCCATTCTTCCTCTGTAAGCACCTCCAATGCAGCCTGATACAGGATGTTCTTTTCCTTCAGGGTATGATTGGCAAACTGCTCTTGAAGAAGAATACTATTCTGTAAGAACAGATCCGCAAAGGTAGAGAAGTCCATCTCATTCCTTTGCTCCAGAAGCTTCTTCAACTTCTTCTTCTGTTCCTTCATTTCCGTATGTTCCATCCACATGATGGCAGGAGGCTGCTCCAAACCATGCCTCTCCAACAGGGGGAACAAGGTGTTCTCTTGCCTTACGTTGTGATTTTCCGCCTCCAGGAGCTTTTCGATCAAATCGGCCAACCGTTCTAATTCCCTTGACGCGTTCTCGTAACTTCCCTTCTTCTTCAATTCCCTGCTTACCGTACGCAACTCATCCATCAAGGTTAAAATGATCCGATGATCCTCCTGAAACCTGGCGATAGGGTGCCCTTCTGGAACGCTGAGCTCATTCTGCTCGATGGTATTTCGGAACAATTCCAGATGCACATCGCAAGCCGAAACAAGGTCCTGTTGCGTGAACCCTTCGGCAATCAATTCCTGCTCGGCTTGCGCTATCATAAGAGGGGTTGCTTTGGATAGGAGGCCTTTGAACTCTGCTCGGGCCCTTTCCAGTTCTTCCTGAGAGGTACCACTCTGGATTCTTTTGAGTAAAGCCTTCAACCCCTCTTTTATGGAATTCTCTGACTCGGAGGTGGTTCCCATGCATTTGCCTCCTTTATGTATTCAACATCCTTTTTTTCTAGTTCCCTTTGATCAAATAGATCCTGTACTCCCCTGCCCCTATTCGCTCGGTATGATATAGGAATCCTTTCTGGGAAAGGTGCGCAAGCAGAGGAAGGGGTTCAAAGGATTGGACAAGAATGAACCCTTCCCCCTCTGTTGTCCCTTCTGCTATCTTCATCACTCGATCGAAAGGATCCTCAGCCAGTTTCCTCAGATCCATCGTGGGGAACCTTCTAGCTCTTTCTATCCAAGAAGGAGGGGAGGTGGTAGGGGGCACTTCATTGGATCGTTTACCCACCAGTTCCACCACCTTCTTGAGGGCTTTTCCCGAACGAAGCGAATCCTGAATGGCAGCTTTTTCCGTAGCTAGATATTCGGCACCCCTTCCCAACGCTTCATTCAACCGATAAAGCATCTCTCGTAGGTATACTCCGCCGATTTTTGCAGCCCGTTCAAGAGTGGTAATCCGTGCCAGAGTATTGAAAGCAACCGGGTTGTCCAACTTCTTGAACTTGGGGCTCAAACTTTGTAATACTGGTTTTAATTCTGGGTACCGTGTGAGAACTTCATATACGGTATGTTCTTTTTGGATCAGAGTCCGTTCCTCTGCCATTCTTTCTATATATTATGACAAGTCTTAAACCAGAGTCCAAGCACGGTTCAACACTCGCTTCACATTGGCGACTACTAGATCCGGATCCTCATCTCCCACAGGTTTCACTTCGAAACTCACGATGGGGGGATTCTGTTTGTTGAGGAACCCAATCTCTTTCAACACCCGAAGGTATTCCACTAACTGATCCACGTCGTTTTCGCCACCCGGGAACCCAAAACGCGGATGTTGATCCCCATAGGCGGGAAGGTCCTTGCTCTTCACCACACAGTTCCCCATGTGGGCATGAACGAGGTAATCCTTGATAGGATAGATTGCCTCTTTTGCAGATTCCCGAACCAGCGGCAGGTGACTCAGGTCTACCATAAGACCAAAGTTATCGTACTCCTTCCGTACTTCTTCGGCGTACTTCTTTGCCAACTTTGCTGGGCCAATAAGACTCTTTTTATCAATATCGAAATCGAATACTTCAAGCACTACCCTCAAATTTCCTTTGGACTTGGCATACGCACAGAGTTCCTTTGTGGACGCGACGAGGGCTTTGAAGGCTTCTTCCTTTCGGGCTTCTTCATACTTACCGCTTAGAAAGGCAAACCCTGCTGCCCCTAGCTCGTACGCTTCATCGATACCTTCTTTTAAAGTAGCAATGGCTTTCTTTCGGCCCTCTTCATTCAGATCGTTGATATTCAATCCCGTGGTGAGCAATCGGGGCTGTCCGCCATAGGCAACCGTCATGTGTGCAGTGTCCAGCATCTTTTTTACCTGTTTTCTCACTTCTGGGTCCTTGATCCATGTCACTTCGATTACGTCGAAATAATCATCCAAGGCGATCTTTTTCACCGTTTCCAGAATGGGTCCTTCTCCCTTCATTGTATTGGGATACGCCATGAAATGAATGAGACCTACTTTCATGTACGCATGGATGGATTCTTGCATTCCCGTCCTCCTGCTTTAGAATTATGGTTGTTCGAAATAAATGTACTGGTTTCCCCTAGCAAGGTAAAGAGGAGTAAGGATGTTTGGGTAGATTAAAAATACAAGGATTAAGAAAGACTATTGTAAAATAGCACACTTGAAAAGCTGCGTAGGTTAAGGTCGTATAGTGGTGAGGGAGGTAGAACTGATCCCAAACTCTTTTATTAAAAATTCCTGTAACCGGAGGGAAGGCTTCAAAAACATATCTGGGTGCTTTTCGAACACTTCCTTAAAAAACCCTTCCATCTCTGGATTCTTTTCTAAAACTCTTTGAACCATTATCTCCTTGAAATAACGATCTACCATATTTTGAGATTGCTGGAGAAGGTAAGCTTGAAATTCGTTCACCACTAAATACGTGTCGGAGGTATCGTACTGCATCCAGGACAGAACGTACAACCAGTATTTCCGTTCATCCGGAGAAAGTCCTTTCCAGAGGGAAGCTACCAATTCTTGAAAGGGCTTCGACACATAGTACACTCCATGGAAGGCTTCGTGGGTTAGAAGAAGTCGACGGTGAGTATCGGAGGATTCTCTGGAAACACTCAAGATCCCTCCCCTTCCGGGAGCATACTTGTCGTTGAGCCGTACCAATACGCCATAGGTTACCAAGTAATCGGCTAACCACAATTCTTTTGAATTCAGAGGGAATTTCGTTTTTTCCGCTTCGTTGAAAAAAGCAGCTAACCCTTCTCCTCTATAATTATGAGCATTCCATCCATGCAGATCCCATATTTTTTGATCCGGCTGAAGTTTACCCCGGTACCCTTTCTTCTCCAGGTAAAAAGCTAGACGATGGAACAATTCTTTCTGAAGGGTGTAGTCCTTCGTATCGAAAATGAGAATTTCGGGAAAGAGGGACCACCGGAACACCTCCAAGTCTTTGGTGCGCCAGGCGTCTTGTGGAAAGGATAGGAGGGTTTCCAAATCAGCCGGTAATGGATAAAGAGCTTTAGCTGGAGGGAGAATCGAGGAAGTAGACTCGCGGTTTGAAACCCCTCCTTCATGGGAAGCTTTGGCCATTGTGAATAAACTAACCGTTAAACCAATTCGTCTCTCTATTCCTTCCATCTGGACCCGCACGGGAGTAAATCCCAACCATCTATCATATACGAACACATCCTCCGCGATGGGTCTCGTTCGTAGGATAATGGTTCTCTTCTCCTTTCCAGAACCGAAGAAAGTGGCACGGATCAGAGAAAGGGAGAGAGGCTCCTTATTTATCAACTGGAAACGCACTCCCTTCAGGGGAGAAGGATCACTCCCAGAGGTTAGCTTGAAAACTACGGTATTTTTGTCTAAGTTGTTTGGAATGACAGAGGATGCGATTTCGACAAACCGACCCTCTTCGAATCGGGTATTAAAAGAGAAATTCCCCACTCGACCTTCCTGGAATACCACCTCCCGAGACTCATTCCCTTCTTTTCCCCAGATTCGAAAGCCTTCGTACCTAGAAGGGGGAAGCTCAAAAGTAAAATACCCTCCCCCTGCTAGAAGGGTTGGTAATTCCAGGGAGTACCGTTGGTTCGAACCGAAGAATTCGATCCATATCCGTCCCCTTGATTTAGCAATCTTCAAACGTACTCTGTTCGATCCGGCCTCTACTTTAAGATGAGGAACAAACTTGACTTCTCGTGTCTGGTCTTTTCCTAATAGAAACGTCCCTTCTTTAATTCCAGGGGCGGAGACGAATAACGAGATTCCTTTCCCTTCCTGATCGAAGAAGGGGAAACCTTCCACTGGCACATCCTTGGAACAACCGAAAAAGAACCATAGAATCCAGAAGGACAATATCCAGAAGCACCGCATGGATCCCCTTATACCCTTCAAACCAGATGAAGCAAGCTTTTCACCAGAAGGCTTGCAATTTCAGCTTTCCTCTGCATGGAGAGTTCAGGATCTATTCTCAGAAAATTTTCCAATCGAGCATGAAAGGATTCGGGTAGGATGGGAAGATTCCATACTTCCTGTTGTAAGATTCGAAGGGAGGGTTCGAAAGACTTGTTGACGGCAAATACCATGGAGCAGAGGGCTCTAACAAAATTCCCCGATGCCACAAGGAAAAGGAGGGTATCTCCCCGAATAGAGGCAGCTTCTAGGTCGTTCAGATGGTGCTCCAATCGGGAAAGAAAAAAGGCCCGCAGACTACTAAAAAAGGAAGCTGGCATACACTCCAATTGGGAACGGATCTGTTCGTACCATGGGGAACGAGAGAACAATACACGGGAATGAAGGATCCTATAGAAGGGATAAGTCCCATTCTCTCGGAGAAAACTGTACAACCCTTCTTTCCCTTCGATCCGTGAGGTAACGACCTCTTTCTTTATGTACTCAATTCGTACAGGAACATCTTCCACCAGAAAACGATCCTTGGTACCAAAGGGAGAAAAATCAAACCCCCCTCCAAAACTGAAGGATTCAAACCGTTCTTCGGGAGCGGGTAATGAACCTGCATAGTAGGCATCTATGCTTATAAAAAAATGGGGGTCGTACAGATCCTTGCCCACGGGTTCTCCCAAAGTGACGGTCTCTATGGATGGCCATTGGGAAAGGATCTCTGCTACCCGCGTGGACCACTTTTCTACCTTTTGCATCATAGATGTATTTTATCATAATTGCCGATTTTTGTAATCCTATTTACACTGTGGTACGTATGGAGAACCTATTCTTCGTCTGCATCGCTCTTTCTCCCACCCAAGAGGCAAAGTTAATGGAAGTACAAAGGGCTTGTTTCCAGCTGTGCCACCACCCCTCTTCCTATGCTCTTCCCCCTGTGCTACCGATCGCTTGCCACAAGTCCTTCGAGAAAGCCCATCGAGAATGGGAAAGGAATTGTCTCCCGAACGAATGGAGCCCCTTTGTGCTTTCTAGTGTTTTTCGAATAGGCAACATCCTAATAGGAGGCCCAACCCCACTATGTAAAGCATCCAACCCTCCTGACGAATTAGATTCTTTGGGATTAGAGGCCTTTCCCTACTTAGGAGGATTCTATCTCTCGGCGATAGATCCCTTATCTAGCCTCCCATCCCTTCCAGAGCTGCCTCGTGTTCCAGTGAGGGTCGTTCGGATTCAGGTTTTGCGTATCACTAGTGTAGATCCCCGCGGTGCTTGGTGGAGGGGAATCGAATGGGTCATCGAAGAGGAAAAATGGGTAAAATTAAAAAGGGAATCGCTCAGGGAGCCGGAATAACGCAATTCCTCCCTTGGTTCTTTGCCAAATACAACGCCTTGTCTGCCGCTTCCACCAAGGCTTCCGCAGTCGGAAACCGGGGAAAGTCGGCTACCCCACAGGAGAAAGTAACATAGAAATCCTTTCCCTCTCCCCGATGACGGATACGAGAAAAACTTTCCCGTAACTCATTCAAAACCTTCATTCCATTTTCCAGGTTTGTGTTGAAAAGCACGATCCCAAACTCTTCTCCACCATATCGGCCGAGGGAATCTGTCTTCCGCAACCGTTCCACAAATAGTCTAGAGAGGGTTTTCAACACATGGTCTCCCAACAGATGCCCAAACTCGTCATTGATCTTCTTGAAATGATCCAAATCGATCATGGCATACACGACTTGGGTTCCCAACCTTCTAGCCCGATCCAATTCACTCACCAATCGAATGTGTAATTGGGTATGATTGAGAAGTCCTGTGAGAGAATCCCGTTCCATGAAATATCGTAGTTGCCTGATGCGAGCCGCTCGCGTCTTCACCATTGTTACAAGGTGTTCAGGTTTGATGGGTTTGGAAATGAAATCATCCCCTCCTCCATCTCGGATTGCAGCAATCTGTTTTTCCCGATCCTTTTCAACCGAGAAGTATACAATAGGGATTCCCACAAAGGCTTCCTGTTGACGAATCAATGCTGCCAACTCTTCCCCTTTACAATTGGGCATGTACATGTCCATCAGGATCAACTCGGGTTTCTCCTCTACCAATACTTTCATCACGTTGGTGGGGTCCGTCACCACCGATGTTACCATCCCCGCCTGCTGGAGAACCATCGCATAATAGGAAATCTGCTCTGGATCATCGTCAATGATCATTACATGATAGGGGTCTTGATTCGTCCCATTGAATAGAGAGTCAAGCTTTTCGATCAAACGGGGAATATCAAAGGGGGATGAAAGAAAACTGTCCCCCCCGTGACGCACTGCCAACAATCGGGTTTTGAAATCATCCATTTCTGAGAGGTATAGAATCTTCAATTTTTCAGAATCGGATCCACTCTTCAGAAAAGAAATTTGCTCTAATATTCGTGAATCCATTATTAGATCGATTCCAACTACCAATACCACGGAGAGATTTCTATCGAGGTGCTCCTTTATGTCCTCGATGGATTCTACAATTTCCACTGGAAACCCAAAAAACCCAATCTGCTCCTTTAGATCTTCTATATAGAGAGCCTCGCTTTTCCACAATAGAATTGATTTTCCATTTTGTATCATGGTATATCCTTTTTGAACCCCTGTAGGGATAGCTACCCCGATTTCGATCTGCGTCCGCTCCGAAAGAAGGGCAAGTTCCCGGAACAACGCTTCTACTTGTTTCCTTTCTTCCGCCGAGAGAGCTCGTTGTTCTTGAATGCTTTTTTCTATTAGAACTTCTATTCCTCGGGCTGTAGTGGAAATGCCGGTGAATCCAAAGGTCTGCCCACTCCCCACCAGTTTGTGAGCTTCGTTTTGAGCATTGAAGAATGTTTCGCGATGGAATTCGCCCCTCTTTTCCACATTCTGCAAAGCAACTGCCAATGCTTCGATCCGTTCGGGAAGACTTTGTACATACTTTGCTTTCAACAACTTTAATTTCTCTCGGATGCTATCTGGTAATCCCTCGCTCACCGCCACACCTCCCCCTATAGTAATTCTACTCATCTATTCGAGTAATGCCACTCCCGTGTTCCATAACAGGACAGAGGGATTCCCGATGAACCAGTATACTCTGAATCTCCACCCTCCTTGGAGGTCCTTCATCTCCATCGAGGCGTTCGATAAGCATTCGTGTGGCCATACTTCCAACCCGTGAGGGCGGGCAAGCCAAGGTTGCCAATGGTGGCCTCCAGAGCTTCGACTCGGGAAGATCGTCGAATCCTACCACCGCAAAATCCCTTCCCGGACGGATTCCTCGCCTTTCTAATCCAAGCATGAACCCAAAGGCTACTGTATCGCTGTAGCAGAGAGCTGCGGTAGGGGTGGATTGTATCTGCAATACTTCATCCACTTTGGAAGCACCCCCAGCTACCGAAACCTCAGAGCAAAAATACCAATGAGTCGATAGCTCTATCCCGGCTTCCTGCATTGCTTTCTTGAACCCTTTGACCCGATCCAGCCAGGGGGAGGTAAACGGTTCTCCTCCCACGAAGACAATTTTCCTATGTCCCAACTGAATCATTCTGCGAACCGCTTGGTAAGCACCTTCCACATTGGCCGCTCCCACATAGTCTGCATCGAATCTTGGAATGTATCTACTGAAAAGTACGAACGGGACTCCCGCTTTTTTAAGAATTTCTAGATGCTCTGGAGTAGTATGTTTTACTGGGCACAGGAGAATCCCATCCACACCATGTTCTAGCATGAGTTGTATAGCTTTTTGCTGTCGTTCTAAGGACTCGGCAGAATCCACGAATAGAAGCGCTTTGTCCCGCAGCTCGATCTCTCGTTCCACCGATTCGGACATGGCAGCAAAAAAAGGGTTTTTAAAGTTCGCCTCTACCAATCCGATTGTATGAGTCTTCCGGTTTCGTAGAGCCGCAGCTGTACGGTTGTATACATATCCCAATTGTTGGGCTGCTTCCCGCACCCTTTCTGCCGTAGGCTTGGCGATCAAAGGGCTTCCCCGCAGGGCTAGGGAAACAGTGGAACGCGAAACCCCTGCCGCCCTAGCGATTTCATTCAACTTCACCTTTTTCATTGACAGATCTCGTAACTCCCCGTATCCTCCAATTAGACCGATTTAATTATACACGGAATTGGAGGAGGTTCAAATGAAAAAAACATGCGTAATCGCATGGGTAGCACTGATGCTTCTAATAGGCATCGTAGGCATAGCCTTTGGGAGTGGCGCTAAGGAAGGTGCCACAGCTCCCAAAGTAGAGGCAAAGCCCATCAAACTCGTGGGAGCCACCCAGCTTCCCGATACCTATGTATTCTGGAAAACTCTTGTGTTCTTCCGGGACAAAGTAAAAGAATACTACAAGGGTCCATTGGAAATCGATCTACATCACTCAGGGGCTGTGGGCACAGAGAAGGATTATGTGGAGTTCATGATCCAAGGGGTATCGGTGGATTTCGCCATTGCCGCCCCATCCTGGGCAGCCACATGGGACAAGCGGGTTTCCTTGCTGGATCCCCCCTTCCTCTATCGGGACATTGATCACTGGGAAAAGGTGCTTTCCTCGGGTGAAGCCTTCAAACCCATCGAACAGGACCTGTTGAAGAAAGGACTCCGGATCTTAGGGTATGGAGGTGGGGGAACCCGGAACCTGATCCTTCGCAAACCCATTGCCAATATGCAGGATGCCTCAACCATCCTTCTTCGCGTGATGGCAGCCCCTATTCAGTCGAAGATTTTCAATGCTGCGGGTATGCGTCCGGTACCGATGGATTATCTAGAAGTGTACAATGCCATTAAAACGGGAGTGGTGGACGGATTAGAAAACGAATCAGCCTCCCTCATGTCAATGAAATTCTATGAAGTCGCGCCTAACATCATTCTTACCCGCCATGTGATCACCGTGCGACCCTTGTTCTTCAGCGAAAAGACCTTCCAGAAGCTTCCCAAGGATCTGCAGGATGCCATCCTGAAAGCCGGTAAAGAAGCAGCCGCGTTCCATAGACGAACGGAAACGAAAGCCGATGCGGACGCACTGAAGGAAATGGAAAGTAAAGGATGGATAAAGACCTTCCCCTTTGACACGACGGAAATGCAAAAACGGGCTGTCCCTGTGCTACTGGAATACGCGAAAGAAGTAGGGGGAGAAGACATCGTGAAAGCCGTATGGGCGGTGAAGTAATTTATTAAATAATTCTATCGAGGAAGTGAAATGAAAATTTCCCGTATCGAAACCTACATACTACGAGTTCCCTTAGGAAAACAGAGATTCTACTCTTCTCAGACAGCTTTCCCGGAACGGAACAGCCTGCTAGTCCGGATTGAAACCGATACGGGAATCGTTGGATGGGGTGAAGGCGGTCAGTATGGGCCGCCCGAGCCTCCTGCAGCCTGCATACACCATGTACTATCGCCCCTTCTTCTAGGCCAAAATCCTTTGGATCGGGCCGTTCTTTGGGAGCGAATGTATGGGCTTACCAGAGATTTTGGGCAGAAGGGACCATACATTGATGCGTTGAGTGGAGTAGATATTGCCCTTTGGGACATCATTGGGAAAAAAACCGGCCTTTCGATTTCGAACCTTCTAGGCGGCAGGTTCCGGGAAGAAGTTCTAGCCTATGCCACAGGCCATTACTACAGAGGGGAAGACGTCTACGATTACAAGAAGAATTTACCCGCCCTAGTAGAGGAAGCAACAGGATACGTGAAGCAGGGATTTACCATTCTGAAAGCAAAGATAGGACTTTTATCAATCGATGATGACCTCGCCCGCCTGAAAGCCATCCGAGAAGCGGTAGGACCGTCGATCAAGATTCTCGTGGATGCCAACCATGCCTATAACGTAGGCACCGCTAGAAGGCTCTGTCGGGAGATGGAGCAAATAGGGGGGATTCTTTGGTTCGAGGAACCGATCCCTCCGGAAGACTACGAGGGCTACAGGCTCCTCCGTTCCGAGAGTAGTATTCCCATCGCAGGGGGAGAGTGCGAGTTTACTCGGTTCGGGTTCAGAGAACTGTTCACCCGTGGATGCCTCGACATAGCTCAACCCGATCTCTGCGCCAGTGGAGGGATCTCTGAGTTTCGTATCATCCAAGGGATGGCTTCCGCCTTCCATATTCCCGTGATTCCCCATGTTTGGGGTTCCGCAGTTGCGTTAGCCGCATCCCTACAGGTGATAGCTACCCTTCCCCCCTTTCCATACACCGCTCTGCCAGTCCCTCTGGAAAATGAACCCGTAATCGAATACGATAGGAATCCCAATCCCTTGCGAGATTCTCTTGCCCGCGAACCCTTTCTCCTGAACGCGGGGAAACTCAAGATACCCAACGCACCAGGTATAGGGATCGAGATAGATCCTGCTGTACTGAAAGAATACACAGTAGCTCATCAAGCAAGTTCATAAAACAGTTTTTATTTGACAAAGGATTCCGTCCATGTTAGAGTTTTTATTAAATCGATCTAAAATCTGAGAGGAGGAAAAAGGGTATGAAAAGAGCATTGAAATTCACCCTGGTGACACTCTGCATGGCACTATTGGTACTGCCCGTTTGGGCAGGAGGTTCTAAAGAAGCTCCAGCTCCCAAGCAGGAAGTTAAAGCGGTCAAATTAGTGGGTGGCACTATGCTACCGGAAGGTCACGTGTTCTGGCAGACCATCGTCTTCTTCCGAGATAAGCTGAAAGAGTACTACAAGGGTCCTCTCGAAGTGGATCTCCATCATTCCGGTTCGTTAGGCACGGAAAAGGATTCCATCGAATTCATGATCCAAGGGACGGCGGTAGACTTTTATATCATTTCCCCTGCCTGGATCGCCACCTGGGATAAAACAGCGCCCATCATCGACGCTCCCTTCCTCTTCAAGAGTGTTCCTCACTGGGAAAAGTGTCTTAATCTAAAGGTATTCCAGCCCATCGAAGACAATATGATCAAGAAGGGTGTCCGCTTCATTGGGTATGGTGGCGGCGGAAGCAGAAGCATTATCAGCAAGAAACCTGCCTACACGATCAATGATTTTCCTAACATCCAGATGCGGGTACAGGGGTCTCCCCTCCATCAGAAGGCTTTTAGCGCCACAGGGTTGAAAGCAACCCCGATGGATTACATGGAGGTGTACAACGCCATTAAAACAGGGGTACTGGATGCGTTGGAGAACGAACCAGCTGGCCTCCAGAGTATGAAATTCTACGAAGTAGCCCCCTACTATATCTTGACCAACCATCAGATTGTTACCAGGATTCTCTCCTTCAGCGAGAAACGGTTCCAGAGCTTCCCCAAAGATCTGCAGGATGCCATCATCAAGGCAGGAACCGAGGCAGGAGCCTTCCACAGGAAAACCGAAGTTGCCCTGGGTGAAAAAATCATCAAGGAATTGACAGATAAGTATGGGCT
>CAKZQO010000199.1 GCA_937140905.1 uncultured Spirochaeta sp. | reverse complement strand
TGTCTGTACGGTAGGGTTAGAATTTATGATGAGGCATTCCAAAACTCAGGGTTAGATTTTTGGATGAGGCAACATGGGATTCCGCATCACCCTCTATTTTAATGTAATCTCCATTCCGAAAGCGATGTTAAACACCGGCCGAATACCCGGTTCAATGGACTGTTCCGTTCCATAGACGGCGAAGTTCACTTTGATTACTCCATAGTCGAGCCCAAATCCAAAGGCCAATAGTCCTTGGGAAATTCCTGTTCGGATCCAGAGCACTTCGAGGACCTGCACTTCTGCTCCAATTCCGATTTTCAGCACAGGGTTCACTGCGGTTGAAGGATGGGTTAAAAAATCGAGAGAATCGTTATAGTCTACCATGATTCGAAGTTTTCGAAAGTACAGTTCCATCATACCCAACGAAGGAGCATACTGCACTCCAATCGACACATCCAAAGGCACGCTCCCTTTTACTGCTGGGGCAGGCTGCTCTTTAGAAAGAAAGGCATCAAGCGAGGTATAATCACTTCGGGTGGTAGGGGTAAATAAGTTACGCCCCACAATCCCTACCTTAACAGTATCGTTTAGGGGGAATAACACCCCCAAATCAATTCCAATACCTGAGGTTACCGAAAACGGACTATTCATCAAGAGATCAGCCCCTTCCTTTGCCAGATCTGGTACCTCTAAAAGAGTCCGTTGAAACTCTGAGGATCCTCGAAGGAAAGCTTTTAAATTTATTCCCGTATCAATGGGGATATCTCCGAAAGGATAGATTCTGAACGCATACCCTCCATATAATAAAACCCGTTCGGACACGGAGAATTGAAAGGTGGTACTTCCAACACTTTTCGCTTCCACAGAGTTTCCGTTCAGAATGGCAAATCCCAATCCTTTACCTACATACCCAAATGATATGGGCCCCATCATATCGAAGGATGTGTAGATTCCTTTCACCAACTTCAATACTTCAGGATCCGTTAAAAGGACATCCACATCCTCTCCTCCCGCGGCTCGAAGCACAATATTCGAGAGGGAGAATACCGGCCCTCCTAGATTGAACGTAACCTCGGTGATTCTGAACTCGCTCTCTAACTCGTATAATCCTGCAGGATTATTCCAAAGAGTCGCAAGATCCTCTGCAAAGGTGGCATGCAACCCTCCCATGGCAGCCATTCTGGGGCTGGCGGGATAGAAGACTTTCTGAGGTACTGTTTCCGCTAAGAGGATTCCTTGGGGTTCGGCTAATAAGATGAACAGTATAACCAGCAGGATCCATCCATGAAAACGCATTCAGTACCCCATCTCCTTTGTTATTTTAAAATTTTAAAAGTATCCACTAAAGTCATTTAATAGTTTTGCTGCTTCGCTGTCCGGTGCAAATTGATCTTTGGCTTTGGTGAGTAGGTCTATGGCCATTTGTCCTGTTCCCGAGGAAGTATCGATCTGATTCACATCTCCATTAGCATCCTTCAAAGCCACCACCAACAATCCCACTCCTGTAATGAAGTATTGATCCGCTGTGATCGTTCCTCCTCCACTCTCTGCGGAGGCCAACAGGGTTGCCGCTTCCGTTATCAAGGTTAGGTCTGCATCAGAAAAGGATTCGAAGGCTTCCTGTAGGGCTGATTTGATCTCTTCTTCTGTACTACCTGCCGCCACTTTTCCTAGCACGGTAGCAAGGGCATCCTTCACCCCCGCGGCTCCCACGGCAAGTTCTGCGGCCAAAGGCTGTAATGAAGGATCCGAGGTATCCTTCAAAGCTTCATAGGCTTTTTTCATCGAATCCTTGTCACCCGAAGCAAGTGCCTCTTGGGCAAAGTTAATTTTCTGAGATCGACTCAGCTGAGAAGGATCCCGCTGTGCCCATTCTACTAGACTGGTCGTGAATACCCCTTCACAGGAAACGAATATCCATACACAGAGAAAGAATAGGAGGGTTCTCTGCATAGATTTTTTCATCCTCCTTTCCTCATCGACAGATCTAAAGAAAAACTCGAGTCCCTTTCCTTCCGGCTATATCGCAGTCACCATCGGATTGCTAGTTCAAGGCTTACGGCAGGAACTCTCGAAATTCTTTCCGGGAGTTCAACTTTTCTAGAAAAAATAGCGACATTTGCCTCAAAGATGGCGAATTTCAAACCGCCCCCATACGTTGGAGATCCCCCTTCAAATCCAGCCCGTACATTCAAGAATGAAAAAAAAGTAGCTTCGCATCCGAAACGAAAGGCATCCTTCGCATTCGTCCATGTGGGATCATGGAGGAATTTCGTGGGATTCTCCCATTCTCCATGGATCCTTCCCCAAAAAAGCCTTTTCAATCTGTCAAAGGAGAGATCATACGCTACTCCCACAACAGTTGACATGGGAATGGAATAAACTGCATTTCCGGGAACAGAGTTCACCGGCGGTAACCCGCCATTTCCCAAGGCAGTTCGAATAGAGTCCAGGTCATTCCATGAATAGAACAGTTGGGTGTCGAACACATCACGAAAAACAACTCCCAAAGAAAAGGAGTTCCATTGTATTAGTCCTCCTACATCAAATCCAATGCCTGAACCATTGAGGGCGAAGGTATCGGAGTAGAAGTCTCCACTCAAGGGAGTAATCTCCGTGCCTATATACTGTTTAAGGAGCAGAGCTGTTTCATACTCCCTCATCGGAGCATGGATTCGCACAATGGGACGAATATCCCCTCCAAAGGAAAACTTCACCCCGCCTAACTCTTTACGAACCGCGTACCCAACTACTAACATAAACTGGGATATTCCATCTCCCCGGAGTCCCAAGGGATACGTATCCCCACCCGCCACTACATCAAACCCTGCCAATAATCCCAATCCAAGTCCTCTTCCAACGTAACCGATCCCTAAAGAGCTAGCTACCCCTAGCCCCTTTTCTGTGAACTCTTTCGATAGCAGTTCTTCATCCTGCCCACTTGTAGAAGATCTAATGAGAGATCGCAAGAGGGGAATCCGGGCTTGAGGGCTTGAATAGAGAGTAAATCCCCAGCTTAAAAGGTTTACCTCCTGCTTCGGTAATGCAAACCCTGCAGGATTGGATAGCAGAGCACCAAATCCATCGGAGTACGCTATAGAAGAGTTTCCCTGTGCTGCATAGGTAGGAAACCAAAAGGGAAAAGGATCTTCCTTTACTGTCTCCGTGGCGCTCAGTAAAAAAGTGCCACAAAAAGAAACTAGAAATACCCTCAACAAGAGAAAACCAATACTTTTCATCCTGGTACCATTGTATCCCGGAAGGAAAGAAAATCCAAGATAGAAAATATTATACAATAATTCCAATCAACTTTTTTTCTCTAATTTGAAGGATCTTGCAGGTTACTCTGTTTCCCTTGGTCAGAGTCAAGGGCGCACTATCCAATGGGGGGGAGTGTTCCGAAAAAGTAGGTATTTGAACCGTAAGATAATTCTCGGAGGTCCCTTCCCACACTCCCTCTTTAGATCTTGTTTCCAAGAGGACTTCCCTATGCTGTCCTATCTGCCTTTGTAGGTAGGATTGAAAGAAAGTATTTGCCAACCCAGATAGAACTTCCAATCGCTCATGAACCACCCTTTCCGGTACTCTGGGTTTCAGTTCAAATGCCTCTGTTCCAGGTCTGGGGGAAAAGGGAAAGAGGTGGAGATCCGTGAACTCATTGGATTCTATAAACCGCAGGGTCTCCTTGTAATGTTCTTCCATTTCACCCGGAAATCCCACAATGAAATCTGCTGCCAGATAAGGATCTTCCTTACCCTTCCTCAGTATCTCTAGGACAGATTGGATCGTTTTAAGCGTATACGGACGCTTCATTCTACGCAGAATAAATTCGGATCCCGACTGAACGGACAGATGAAAATGGGGACAAACCCTCTGTTCTTGGAGAGCCTTGAGAAAAGAAGGAGTAATACCTTCCGGCTCCAAGGAGGAGAGACGAATGCGAAGGTCTGTGGGGAGTTCTAATAGAACAAGGAGTAGATCCCCAAGGTTCCTACCCTCCGAGTGGTACTGGGAAATGTTCACACCCGTAAGCACGATTTCTTTGTACCCCCTCGAAGCCAAATCCAGGAATCGTTCCTTGACCTGTTCCAGAGGAAGAGATATAGAGGGGCCACGAGCCAATCGAACCCTACAATAGGAACACCTATGGTCACAGCCATCCTGTATTTTGAGAAACGCTCGGGCGTGAAATGTATACCTTGGGGCAAAGAAACGAAACGGTCTCGTTGAATCTAAGGGTAAGGTACCGAAGAGGTCAGAATCTGACTTTTCCCAAAGGGGGTTTTCAATCCCCCCAATCCGGATGGGAAGATCCAACAGAGTATCCTTCGCGCTTCCGGGAACCACCAATACACGATCTCCAAGGTGTCTCAACTGATCCGGGTCTAGTTGGGCATAACATCCGGTGACCACCACAGACGCAGAGGGATGAGTTTCTAGAAGGTGTCGGATTACTCTCCTTGCTTTCTGTTCACTCTTCGAGGTAACTGTACAGGTGTTGATAATATAGAGATCCGCCTCCTCTCGTATGGATACTGCCTCATATCCACTGGATACGAAGGCATCTATGATCGCTTCTGTTTCCGTTTGATTGAGCTTACAACCGAGAGTATAAAAACCAATTTTCATGACTTTATAGAATCAATCGTTCAGGGCCGAGTTTCCGGCTGTCCCATCAATCCTTGCAGTCGTTGTCTACCCCGGATAGCATCGTTCAGGTTTGGATTTAACTGCAGGGCTTTCCCATACGCTTCCATGGCATACCGATAGTCCTTCGCTTGTTCCCGTGCGTACGCAAGCCTAGCCCACCAGAGGGCGATGCGGGGGTTGTGAAACACGGCAGTACTCAACGCAAGATCCGCACGATTATACTCACCTGTGCGAATAAAGATTTCTCCCATCTGATAGTACACTTCGCCAATGAGATCTCCTGTAGGAGCAATCACGGTGTACTCCTCGAGATACTTCAACGCTTCCTGATTGTTTCCTAGATAGTAGTATGCTTCCCCCACGATCTGGATTACCCTGACATCGTATCGAGAAATTTCTAGCGCCTTAAGGCCATACTCCAAAGCCTCCCTGTACCGACCGAGCTTGATAAGGCTCCAACCAAGAACCACAAAAGAGTTCATATTTCGGGGAGTTTCCTTCAACTCATCAAGACATACTTCTGCGGCTCGCTGATAGTTCCCGTCTCTATACAGCTGTAATGCATCCGGCCGTTCCTGCGCAATCAACGACGCAGTTAATACGAGAACCATGATAGATATGATTACAGTACGTATCCTATCCATTCCCGTTCCCTCCCGTGAGCTTACGGTTCGGCATGTTGCAACACCCTGAAAATCTACAGCCGCTTTGAATCATTAGATCGGGAGTGGCAATATTTCCTTCCAATTCAGCTCGATCCAACAGTTCTACCTTTTTTCGGGCGGAAATTTGTCCTTTCACTCTGCCCCGGAGAACAACTCTGGAAGCCTCAACCTCGGCTTCAACTTCTGCAGATTCTTCTATATATAAAACCGAGTTCGATTTAAGAGTCCCTTTCAATTTCCCCCTCACTAAAAGAGGTTCTTCCGTTACCATTTCTCCCTCAAATGAAAAATCTTCAGAAAGAATTGTGCCCAACTCTGTTTCGTCTAGGTAATCTGATCTAAAATCCGACATGAACCCTCCAATATAGAAAGTATCCTATGGATGTCCTTCCCCCCTGTCAAGGCAGGCGACAATCCGTTGAAAGGAAGTCTGCAACTTTGCCCGCATTTCCTTCGTGTAAGGGTTGTACTGCTGCAGATCCAAGAACAGTTGCCAGGGATCGTTACATGTCTGTTCAACGATCTCCAGGAGTTTTCTATATCCCATTGTAGCGATTGGGCTCTGTTTCAAATCCATATCCTTCAGCACCCTCCCAATAAAATGAGTGATGCCCTGTGTGAAGGCCGCTTCCCGATCATGATCTTCTGCCGACATCTTCACCACCCGTAGCCCAAGAGTGCGAAAACTCTCTTCCCAGAAACGGTACGTTTCCTCCGAGATTCGCACGGGCGTCAATATCATGGGTAATCCAACGATTCCATTCTTTGAAGAATCCGGTCCAAACATAGGATGGGTTCCAAGGATCGATATTTCCGAAGGCAGGATTCGCTCCATCGTTTGAATGGGATAGACCTTTACCGAACACGTATCTGCTACTAGAGTGCCCGGTTTTAGGAGCGGTATTAGATCCTTCAAAACCATTTCGATAGAAGAAATTGCTGTACAGAGAAAAATCGTGCTACATTCCCTAAGACCTTCCAGAGGGACGATCGTAACAGAATCGAGATTCCAAGAGCGTGGCGTTCGATTATAACCGTACACCTTGAACCGTTTGGAAAGGATCGAAGCCCATAGAGTGCCAAATCGGCCTAAACCATAGATGCCCACTTTCATAGGGCTATCAGTGTATCGATTCCGACCTTTGGAAACAAGGGTTTCCAGAGTTTATGTATTTCTTTTTTCCATCCTATCTGATAATATAGAGGCAATAAAATCCTAGCAAACAAGGAGAATCACTACTATGAGTTTGATGGATAGTTTGGTCGCAAAAGCGAAAAGTTTACAGAAACGGTTGGTCCTTGCAGAAGGCACTGAACCAAGAACCGTGCAGGCGGCAAGGATCATCCTCGATCAGAAGATAGCCAAAGAAGTGTTCCTCGTTGGGAAGAAGGGAGAAATTCAGAAAGTAGCCGAGTCGGTGAAAACGGATCTCCGAGGGATAACCTTGATAGATCCCTGGGATAGCCCCCTATTGAAAGATTTCGCCGAGGAGTTCTACCAGTTGCGTAAACACAAAGGAGTAACACCGGAAAAAGCCCTAGAGATGATGCAGGATCAGTTGCGGTGGGGTGCCATGATGGTCCGGAAAGGCCTAGCGGATGCCATGGTAGCAGGAGCAGAGAATACTACAGGCAACGTGATTGTTGCTGCAGCTAACATCATCACTACTGCACCCGGGATCAAGTCGGCCTCCTCTTGTTTCATCATGGACACGAAGAATCCTAAATGGGGGGTAAATGGCAGTCTTATCTTTGCCGATTGTGCAGTGATCCCGGACCCCACTCCCGAGCAGCTAGCTGAAATTGCTATTGCCTCCGCAGCCTCTTGCAAGAGGTTCCTCGGAGCAGAACCAATCGTGGCCCTTCTATCCTACTCTACCAAAGGCTCCGCTAGTGGCCCTAGTGTGGAAAAGGTACTGAAGGCTTTGCAGATTGCAAAGGAACGCAGACCAGACCTAATGATTGACGGAGAAATGCAGGCCGATGCGGCCCTTGTGGCTAGCGTAGCGGAGAAGAAGGCTCCAGGCTCTCCCGTAGGGGGAAAGGCGAATGTACTTATATTCCCTGATTTGAACGCGGGCAACATCGGGTATAAATTGGTTCAGCGATTAGGAGGTGCCGATGCCTTTGGGCCTTTCCTCCAAGGGTTCGCCAAACCGGTTAGTGATCTGTCCAGAGGCTGCTCGGTCAACGACATCGTGAATACAGCGGCCGTTACCTTAATCCAGGCGGAGTAATCCTATGAATGTCCTGATCATGGGTTACGGGAAGATGGGCCATGAGATAGAAGGGGTCTTAAGGGAGCGCGGGCACCGAATCGTGGCTCGAATCGATGAGAAACCTGGATTGGGGGATGGGACTGTTCCGACAGAAAAACAACTTGCCGAGACCGAAATAGTGATCGAGTTTTCGCAACCTCAAGCGGTAGTTTCCAACGCAAAGCTCTATGCGAAGGCAAAAGTTTCTGCGGTAGTGGGCACTACAGGATGGAAAGCTTCGGAAGAAGAGGTGAAACGAATCGTATTGGATTCCGGGATTGCCTACCTTCGAGCATCGAACTTTTCAATTGGTGCTCACTTGTTCTTCGCTCTTGCGGAAGAGGCGGCTCGGATGATCCAGTCCCTGCCCCAGTACGACATTCTTCTGTATGAGATCCACCACAACCAGAAAAAGGATTCCCCTTCTGGTACTGCGTTGACTGCAGCGGATAGGATTCTACATGCCCTTCCTCGGAAGAAACGAATCGTGACGGAAAAGCTGGATCGTCAGATCGAGCCGGACGAACTCCATGTGGCCTCCGTCCGTGGCGGTGCAGTACCTGGCATCCATACTGTTCTGTTGGACTCCGAAGCGGATACCATCGAAATCACTCACTCCGCTAGAAGCCGCAAAGGCTTTGCTCTCGGTGCTGTGCTAGCGGCCGAGTGGCTCCATGGGAAGAAAGGGTTCCTAGGAGTGGAAGACTTTATCAAGGATCTATTCCTGAAAGGGAGGTAAAGATGTTTAAGGGTGTTTATACTGCACTCATTACTCCGTTTAACAAGGATGGCTCTATTGATGTGGAAGCACTAAAGGATCTTGTGGAGTTCCAGATCGAGGAAGGGATCTCAGGCCTCGTTCCCGTGGGCACCACGGGGGAAAGCCCAACCGTGAGCCATGAGGAGAACGTGAAAGTCGTTCAAATCGTTGTGGAACAGGCAAAAAAGAGGGTTCCTGTAATCGCGGGAACAGGCTCCAACTGCACTTCTGAAGCGATTAATATGACAAAAGCTGCATTTCAGATTGGAGCCGATGCTACTTTGCAGGTAGCTCCGTATTATAATAAACCCAGTTCGGAAGGGTTCTATCGCCATTTCACAACAATCGCCGATGAAGGTGGTTTGCCTGTCATGGTGTACAACATCCCCGGCCGAACGGGAAAAAACATCGACAACGAAACGATGCTCCGGCTTGCTGCTCATCCTAAGATCGTGGCAGTAAAAGAAGCGAGCGGTGACATGGCTCAGGTAATGGATCTCTGTCGTAGAAAACCCAAAGATTTTGACGTCCTATCGGGGGACGATAACCTTGGGCTACCCATTATTGCTTTGGGAGGGGTAGGAATCGTGTCCGTAGCGAGTAACGCTATTCCAAAGCAGATGGAACAATTGGTGCGACTCTGCCTGGAAAATAAGTACGAAGAAGCCCGTGAGCTCCACTATCGCCTCCTTCCCTTCTTCAAAGCCATTTTCATCGAAACGAATCCCATTCCCATTAAATACGTGATGCACCTCCTTGGTCGTTGCACGGAAACCTATCGTCTGCCTCTCTGCCCAATGGATGAAGGAAAGAAAGAACAGGTAAAGAAGGTCGTGAAAGATCTGGGTATTCTACGATAAGGGAATAATCAGGGAGATTGTTCCTAAAGAAGTTCTTGAATTTCCCGAGCTAGACACAGAAACTCTTCAGGTGACAGAGTTTCTCCCCGACGGGCGGGGTCGACCCCGGCCCGTTGGAATAGTTCTGCAGGGGACAGCCCCATAGTGCGTAGAAGGGATCCTACGGTATTCTGTAGTTTCTTCCTTCTGCTGGAAAATGCAGCCCTTACCACGTTCACGAAAAGTTTTGCATTTTCCACTCTGAGAGCTTCCTTTCGTTCAACCATTCGAATTACAGTAGATACTACCTGGGGGCGGGGATAAAAGGCCTCTTTCGGGACATCGAACAGAAGCTGTATCCGGGAAAAACTCTGACACAGGACAGAAAAAGAGGAATATTCGGTTGAATTAGGGGGAGCAACCATCCTCCGGGCTACTTCCCTTTGCACCATGAAGAGCCAGTATCCAGGAACGAACCGGTTTTCCAAAAAATCCCCGATGAGAGCGGCGCCAGAGGCGTAAGGAAGGTTTCCGAACACCTTGCTTGGGTTCTCCGATTGGAAGCTTTTCCATGTTTTTACCACATCTCCAGGAACAATCGAGAAACCTGCCCGATCTCCATATCGTTCTTTCAATACTCGGATAAACCCATGATCGATTTCGTAACACCGTAGTACCACCCCTTGGTTCAGAATGAGTTCTGTCATCGCTCCTAAGCCAGGACCGATTTCCCAGACCCGTTCTCCGGGATGGAGATCTAGTTCAGATAGAATCCGTCGCCTCACATTGGGATCGATGAGAAAGTTTTGCCCAAATCGTTTTTTTAGAGCGAACCCTCTATCCGAAAGAAAGCTCCGGAGTTCGGATGGAGAATCGAAAAAACCCATACCTTTCATCCCTCACGGAAGCTGAATAGCGGGGAATTTTGCAAAAGTCTCTGCCACATACACAATAGCAGTATAGAGGAATTCGAGAGTTCCTTGAAGGTATGGATTTAGAAACGGGACCCCTCCCACCATTACTGAGACCAATCCTACCCAAACGAAGAGGGTGACAAGAGGGGATAACAGCATTGAGGCAAGCCATCCAAACAGGGCAAGACGGGAAAAAAAGTACAGAGTAAGGGGAGCCGTCGCAATCTGAGCTCCAAGAGAAATAGATACAGCAGAGAGGAAGGGATCGAATAGGATACTCCGGAAGCGTCGCTTAAGTGGTTGATTTAGGAGAAAGATCCCCCCCACAGCCGCATAAGAAAGAATGTTGGAATAGGAAAGAACAGAGTTAGGGAATAGGAAGCACGAAAGTAGAAAAGAATGGGAAAGAAGGTCTAGAGAATGGATCTTCCTCCCCAGTAGGAGAGCTATCGTATAGATGCCATACATCAAAATGGCTCGAACCAAGGAGGGAAACGGACCTACGAGAAGGCAATACACAATAAGAAATAGGGAAACAATCACCTTCTGTGTTATTGGTTTGAATAAAGGGCCCATTACAACCTGTAAGAACAACACAAGGATCCCCACATGCATTCCCGAAAGGGCCAGAATATGGGAGGTGCCCGATTTTCTGAAGGCTATTCCAAGTTCTTCTTCCAATCCATCCTTGATACCAAAACATAACGCCTCCAAGAGGGCCACATGTTCTCCCTTCTGATGAAAGGCGTTCTGTAAAATGTAACTACGAATTGAAGCGAGAACAGGCCGGTATAGAAGGACGGGGGGGCTATTTACATCTCCGAAAAAGATCCCCCCTCCATCGGATACGAAGTGTCCTCGAATACGAACTCTGTCTCCAGCAAAGTATTTTCCTGTGTACGGTACAAGGGCTGCAAGATTGAAATGGGCAGAATGCCTATTTCCCTTCCGATCTTCGACAGCATGTACTCCTAAAAGAAGAATCACCCGTGTTCCTTTCCGAGATCCATCCTGCTGTAAGGTCCCTTCCACAGATTGAACCCGTTTTATCTCCATCCCATGGTAACAGTTTGCCTGTTCATAATTAATCTTTCCAATAGAGAATAGACCTAAACAACTACCTAAGGTTATGCCTAACAAAAAATCCTTGGACAGTTTCAATCGAAAAAGGTGTTGAGGCCCCAATAATAAGAATACGAATCCATAGAAAAGGAAGGGAATTGTAATCCAAAAGATATGGGGGGAAAAAATCAAACTAAAATAGGAACCTGCCGCATAAGCAATTCCACAACTTAGAGCGGCAGCCGCTGAAAACCGTTGGAGAAGGGCCATACTCTTTCATTAACAGGGTTTTCTCCTTTCTTGATTCAAGAGATAAAAGTCAGTTACAATATTAAATACATTCATACTACGGGACAGAGGTATATGAAAAAACACACATTACTCTTTCTGATAAAAATTGGTTTGATTGGGTTGGTTTTTGCTTTTTTAGGATGTGCCAGCGCTCCTTCCCCTGCACCAGAATCCAAGCAAGAGGAAACAACTAAAGCGACCACCCTTCAACCAGAAAAGAAGGCAAAGACGATCATTCTTCGAATCCCAAGGGTTACGAAAGAGAGTGTTCAATTCCCCGATGGAACGGAGGATGAATATACCCTTTACACTTATAGTCCAGATGGTAAACAGTTATTGAGAGAAGAACTGTACGACTCAGCAACAAAGGACCTCCTGGAATCTCGTGAGTATCAATACCAAGGGGATTCTTTAGTGGAAAAACGGGTATTCGATGGTCAGAGAAAGTTGAAATCCCGGCGAGTTTACCAGTACACCAACGGCCTACTCATTGAAGATTCTCAATTCGACCGAGAGAACAATCTTCAAGCTCG
>CAKZQO010000198.1 GCA_937140905.1 uncultured Spirochaeta sp. | reverse complement strand
ATAAAGGATTCCTTATCGCTCGAACAAAAGACATGGAATCCTTTGAAGTGAATTACCATTTGGGGATCCTGGAGTTCAAACGGAAGAGTTACGAAAAAGCGGTCCCCCTCCTGAAACATGCTGCTACCAAACAGCCGGATCATTTGGAAACCTTGAAGTACCTGGGCTATGCCCTATATAAAACGGGAAAGGCAAAGGAAGCCCTTCCATACCTTCGAAGGGTCTTCGAACATCAACCAGATGACAAAGAGACAATCTATGCAATGGGGCAGTGCTACTATGAACTGGGGGCCAATGATCAAGCGATTCGGGTATTTACTCACCTTAGACCCGATCCTACCTATGGGCCCCAGGCTGCCCTCCTCTGCGGGATGACGAACCTCCGGATCCGTCAAGTAGACCGGGCGATTATGGATTTCGAGATTGGCCTTCGACATAAAGAGATTCAACCAGAGGTTCTCTTGGAATTAAAGTATCGGCTTGCCTCTGCCTATGCGCAGAAGCAGGAGTTGGGGAAAGCGTTGAACCTCCTCATGGAAATTTACAGTGTCCAACCTGCTTACCGAGATGTGGAAGCCTTGATCTTGAAATTTCGGGAGTTGAATAGCAATAAGAACCTTCAGACGTACCTCATTGCCCCTCCCGCGGATTTCATCACCCTCTGTAGAAAGATCGTTGCTACTTTCATTCCTCAGGCACAAGTAAAGATCCTCAATATCGCAGTGCAGAAGAACGAATACGCCGATATCCTGACGGAAGTGGAAACAGCCAAATGGCAAGACCTCATTATGTATCGCTTCATCCGCACGACTGGAGTGGTGGGAGAACTAATGCTTCGAGACTTCCATGCCCGCATTAAGGAAGCAAAGGCAGGAAGAGGCTACTGTTTTACCGCAGGAGAGTTCAGCGAAGAAGCCCAGAAGTTCGTGGAAGCTAGACTGATCGATCTGGTGGATAAAGAAGGATTGAACAAGATCCTGATGACTACCAACTGATCCAGAGTAAATTCCGTTCTTCCTTTAAGAAAGGTACGGAGAGATGCACGATCTGCGCACGCAAACCTATGCTTTCCGCAAGGGAAGCCTCTTGTTCGACGTGCATTCGTTTCCCTTTGTACGCCACGATGCTTCCTCCCTCTTGAAGAATCCCAAGTAATTGTTTCAATCCTTTTGAGGTGAGAGTGTTGAACGCCCGGAAAGTAACACAGGGAAAGCGTTGATCCTTCGATAGATGCCGGCCTAGGTAAGCCAAATCCTTCTCCCAGATTCGGAGATTGTTTAATTGTAGTAGACTCTGGACTGTCTTTAAAAACGTAACTCGCTTTTGGGAGGGTTCGATTAGGGTAAAATGGATATGGGGTAGGGCGAGGGCCAATGGAATACCTGGGAATCCCGCTCCTGAACCTAGGTCTGCAATCCTCAAAGGATCCAGCGAACGGAAAAAGGTGGCAGCGGCTAGACTATCTAGCACATGCTTCACGATGAGGTCCTTACCCGAAGCATGGACGAATCCGAATTGTGGATTCCATCGTTCCAATTCGTATAGAAATCGCTCAAGATAAGTCTGTAGGTTGGGTGTCGCGAGTCCAAGCCGTTCTAGGCCCTTTTCCAATAGGATCAGTTCTTTCGGATCCATTGAGAACTACCCTTGTTTCGAAGGTTTGCGATCCAAGTACAAGGTCAGTAGGGCAATGTCAGAGACCCGAATACCGGAGATTCGGGAAGCTTGGCCAACCGACAGGGGTCTGATCGCTTTCAGTTTCTGTCGAGCCTCGTTGGAAAGCCCCTCTATCGCATCATAATCGAAGTCGGCTGGGATTCGTCGGTTTTCCAACCTGTGGAATCGTTCTACCTCCTGGTTCTGCCGCTGTATGTATCCTTCGTACTTGATATCCAATTCCACCACAGAAAGCCAGTCGGAACGCACTTCCTCTAAAAAAGGAACGTAGGGTTTCAGATCCGAGAGGGTAATGTCAGGGTCTTTCAAGGCCTGATAGAAGGATTTCCCCACATGTCGGAGTAGGACGGGAGATAGGGAATCCTTTGGAGAGACCTTTCGTTCCTGTAAGAGGTGTTTCACTTGTTCGCAGGTTTCGAGTTTCCTTTGAAACAGCTCCTCTCTCTCTTTCGAATGGAGCCCTCGAGCCCTTCCTTTCTGGAAGAGACGAAAATCGGCTGTATCGTGTCGTAGATTCAACCGATACTCTGCCCGGGAGGTGAACATTCGGTAAGGTTCTTTGGTCCCTAAAGTGACCAGGTCATCGATGAGAACCCCAATATACGCTTCTGCTCGACTGAGGACCAGCGGGGGAAGCCCTTTCACCTGGGATGCCGCATTGATTCCTGCCACAAGGCCCTGGCCTGCCGCTTCCTCGTAACCCGATGTGCCGTTGGTCTGTCCTGCCACGAAGAGTCCCTGAATTCTCTTCGTTTCCAGGGTTGGGTACAGTTCCGTAGGGTTGATGTAATCGTATTCTACCGCATACCCGGGTCGAAGAATCTGTACATGCTCTAAGCCAGGAACTGTTCGAAGGAACCGTTCCTGCACATCTTCTGGGAGGGAGGAGGAGATGCCGTTCAGGTACATCTCTTCTGTCCCCAACCCTTCGGGCTCTACGAAGATCTGGTGACGATTTCGGTCGGCAAACCGCACAACCTTATCCTCGATGGAGGGACAGTACCGGGGTCCGATTCCAACGATCTTTCCTCCGTATAGGGGAGAGCGATGGATGTTTTCCCGGATGATTCGATGAGTCTCCTCTGTCGTATAGGTGATCCAGCAGGGCACGTTCGGACGATCCACCTTTTCGGTGAAGAAGGAAAAGGGAAACACTTCCGGATCACCCGGTTGAGGTTCCATCTTGCTGAAATCAATGGATGCCCTATGTACTCGGGCGGGTGTTCCTGTCTTGAGCCTTCCCACGGCGAAGCCCATCGTGCGTAGGTTCTTTCCCAACCCTTGAGCGGCGGGTTCTCCCAGCCTTCCGGACGGGGCTGTGTACTCTCCAATGAAGATGATCCCTTCCATAAACGTCCCTGTGGTAAGAACCACAGCGGATGAAGTGAATTGTCTTCCTCGTTCTGTTACTACCCCCT
>CAKZQO010000197.1 GCA_937140905.1 uncultured Spirochaeta sp. | reverse complement strand
GTCTAAGGTCCCGTTTCAAAGAGTATTTTCCATACGAGCAACACCGGGTTTCCAACAGGGAGGGCAGATCCGCTCCTAGGGCCTGTATTAAGGGATGCACCCGATACCGTTCGGATAGGGCCAGCATCCCCGTAGCCCAGGTCTCTCCATTGAACCCTCCCATGCCCCAAGCGATCCGCTGCAACCCAGAGGTGCTTTCCACCCGGGCGGTCTTCAACCCCTCGGTGTAGCACCTGCCATGGCTACACCCATGAGCTCCCCGGATCGATTGGCAGGCCATCATAAAGAAGGTTTTATCCAGTAAGGTTCCAGCGAGTGCGCGAATAGTCGGGGAAGGAGCATATTCCACGAGTGCCACCAGGGCATAGATATCCATCGCTAGGTATGTGTTGGAGTCCCACTCCGAATACCCTCCCTGTAAGCGGGGAAGAATCCAGGCTCGAATACGTTTACTACACCGTTCGGCCAACTTTTTTCCCCTAAGGCCCGAGCTTCGGAACAGCCCATCGGGAAATAGGGATCCCGCTAAGTACCCCGCGGTGTGAAAAATAATTTGGTGGTTCTCGGTAAACCAGCACATGGCATCCACGCCCGGCTCATCATGCCAGTATTTAAATCCCAGAAGGGCCTCCCGGATATCTTCCTGCTCCGCCCTTGATAACTTTGTAGCCCCAAATCGATACAGGGCCACTATAAGAGCTAAGGCGTAGAAATCCGCGCAGTCCCGACGTTCCTTTAGGAAATCGATGCAGACCTTCGATACGCGCGAATCGAATCTATTTCTCTTTCCCAGCGCCATAGCCGCCAATACCCCAAACGGTTCTTCCTCGATCTCCGAAAGGGCTTGCAGAGCTTCCTGTTTACGGGATGGATAATCTCCATATGGTACATTCGAGTATGGATACCGGGGGATATATACCCTTCCTACCACTCTATCTGAGAGAGAAAACTCAGGGATTCGGACTCGCACCTCGAGGGGAATGTGGGGAGAAAACCGTTTCAAAGAGTGAAAAAAGGAGGAATCAGGTTCCAGGACAACGTTCCGCTTTTCAACATCCCCCTGTTCGGAGAGGTTGGAAGGAAAGCCCCGTAAGTCTTGGAGTCGAACCGTCCAACTAGGCACCTCGGGAAAAGACTTGGGTGAGTCCAAAGAGGACTTTCCGCCCGGCAAAGACACAAGGGCCTCTATCCTATCGATCCTTTTTTTAAACTCACCTGAGCCTAAGAACAAGCGGATCTTCCCTTCGGGGAAACAGAACTTCCGGACTCCCACCTCGGTCAGTAGTCGCATCTGTTCCATCCAAACTTCAGGACTTTTTCCTGTAACAGGGACGCCTACACGGACAGTTGCTTGGGTATCAGCCAATGAAGGAAAGAAGCGCATTCCTAACACGATTCGCGCTTCCCTCCACCCGATCATCCGTCCCACGAGACACACCGCATTGCTACCTTTCCGCAAGAACAAGGAAACTGGGACCCACTCCGGTTCCACGTACCCAAAGGGTCCTTTTTTTCGAAGAATCCATTCCCCGTTCAAACCGACGCTGAAAGGCCCTAACACGGGGGCCCATGCTTCGATCCGCTGGTCCAGATCAGATTCCAACACGCAAAACACGAAGGCGTCATAGTATTCGGGCACAAAGGAAAAACGAGACACATCGATACAACCATCCTCGGGGGTTTCTGCGATTCTGTCTACTGAAGCTTCCCATCCCCTTGAATCCAGCAGAGCTTCTGGATCGGTAAAACCTGGAAGAAGACCGGAAAGAGAATCAAATACCTTTTGTTTTAAGGGTAAGGATAAGGGTGCGTTGGCGATCCACCCCCTTCCATACCGACCAAAGGCGGAACCAGTAGGCTGAATCACCGCACCCAGATCAGGCAACCGGAAGACTCTCGTCTTCCCGATGCCCCACTGGGGAATAAACCCATCCTTCCGAAGAGAAAACCATGCGAGAGAACTCTCTCTCACCTTGTCCTCCTGACCCTCATACATCTCAACCTTTCAGTCCCGTGGATGCGATTCCCTGCACTAGGTAGCGCTGGAGGAAAGCGAACACGAACGTAATGGGTAAAATCGACATCACCGTCATAGCCAGCACGTAGTGCCAATCTACCACCAATTCTCCCCGGAATCGGGCAAGGGCCAACTGGATGGTGAAGAACTTTTCCTGATTGATCACGATCAACGGCCACAGGAAGTCGTTCCACCTCCACATGATGGAGAACACGGTAAGTACCGCCAGTGCGGGTGTGGTGAGGGGCAATATGATTT
>CAKZQO010000196.1 GCA_937140905.1 uncultured Spirochaeta sp. | reverse complement strand
AGGAATCATGGCCCTCTTCAACGTTACCCTCTCGATGGTGGGAACCGTAATTCCGGTGCTCCTCGTAGCTGTGGGAAGCGCCTATGGGATCCACATTGTTCATCGGTACTATGAGGTTGAACAAGAAAAAGATTTTTCTTCAGAAGAACTCCTATATGCCGTGGTGAGGGATGTGTGGAAGCCTGTATTCCTAGCGGGACTAACCACCCTTATTGGATTCGGCTCCGTTGTAACCAGCCGGGTTATTCCCATGAGGGATTTTGCCATCTTCACTTCCCTTGGTGTTCTATTCGTAATGGCCAACGCACTAGTGGTGATTCCCTGCATTTTGAAGATCCGGCACAGAACCCTTCCCCCTCTCCCCTCTTCCTCTGGAAGGGCTTCCCTCCGTTTCCTAGAATGGCTGGATAACGTAGCGTTTAATTCCAAGCGAAGAAGTATTCTCGTGTTTATAGGAATCCTTATCATCGCTCTTTTCGGAGCCCATAGATTGATTGTAGATAATTCCTTGATCGAATACTTCAAGCGGCGGACCGAGGTCTACCAGTCAGACGTGTTTTTACGAACCCATTTTGCGGGCACCCGGCATTTTTCCGTGGTGATCTCGGGAACGAAAAAAGGGGATCTTACCGATCCTCGAGTCTTGAAGTTCATGGATGACCTAGGGAACTACCTCTTGGAAAAACATCCCGAAGTATCCAAGGTACTTTCCTTCACCGATTTCATCAAACGAATGAATAGCTTACTGCAACCCAACGGGTTGTACGAGGTTCCTACTGATCCCGAGAAGTATGGATTAAGTTCGCCTTCTGAGTTGAAAGATCTGGTATCCCAATACCTTCTCCTCTACTCAGGGAATCTGTCTAAATGGGCGGACGACGCATTGGAACCTAAGACCGCCCGGATGATGGTTCAACTGCGGACTCCCAACAATAGTTTTACCCGGATCGTTGTTCCCGAGATCTATGCGTATGCCCAAAACCACCTACCAGAAGGGTATCAGATCGAGATATCCGGTATTGCCCTCATCGAGAATACCCTGGTGGATCTGATCGTAAACGCACAGGTTACCAGCATTTCTGTTTCCCTTGCCTTGGTGATTCTAGTAATCATCTTTAGTTATCGGTCCTTCTGGATTGGTTTGATCGGGGCTTTGCCTCTTGGCACGTCGATCCTTATTAACTTTGCCTTGATGGGGTTCACGTCCATTCCCCTAGACATCTCCACTGCTATGGTTGCCTCGGTTACTACAGGGATCGGAATCGATTATACGATTCACTTTCTTTCCGCCTACTCCACCTCATTAAAAAACCTCGGCTCTCACAAAGAGGCAAGACGAAAAACCCTGACAATGGTGGGTCCCGCGATCCTGTACAATGCAGTTTCCGTGGGCGCTGGATTTGCCGTTCTATTACTTTCGCAATTCAAGCCTCTAAACTATTTTGGGTTACTCATCGCGCTAACGATGTTCACCTCCAGTATAGGGGCTTTGACAATCGTACCGATGGCTCTTGAAGTTTTCAAACCTCGGTTCAAAAATTGATTCTCCATTAACAGGAGGAACGTATGAAACGTTCTATCGGTATAGCAGCAGCACTCTTTCTGCTCGGGATTGGTTCCCTCTTTGCATTGGACGGAAGGGAAGTGATGCTTCGGGTGGACAAACGGCCAACAGGTAAAACGTCCCACGCTCTAGTCCGTATGGACCTGATCGATAGTAAAGGGCAGGTAAATACCCGAAGTGTGGAAATGTTCACCATAAAGGATGAAAAAGATCTAAAAAAGTTGGTAATTGTGTTCCACGCTCCCGCTTCGGTGAAAGACACTCGATACCTGGCTGTTGAAAACGAGGGGCGGGACGATGATAAGTGGATCTACCTTCCTGCTTTGAAACGGGTTCGCCGGATCGCTGCATCGGAGGGGGGAAGTTCCTTCATGGGAAGTGATTTCACCTATGACGACATGTCCGATCGGGACGTGGACAGAGACAACCACAAACTCCTCCGGGAAGAAACCATCGGTTCTTACCAGTGTTATGTGGTGGAATCCTCTGCTAAGGATCCCAAGGATAGCCAGTATTCCAAGCGGATCTCGTGGGTGGCTAAAGATCTATGGATCCCCGTGAAGATCGAACTGTACGACAAAAAGGGGAACCTCCAGAAGATCGCTACCATGGACAAGATCGACATCCTACAGGGGTTTGTCACGCCCTTACAGACCACCATGAAGAACGTACAAAAGGGTACCTCTACCCTTCTAGTTATGGAAAAATTCACCTGGGATGAAGCCTTACCCTCTGGTCTTTTTACCACCCGCTATCTTGAAACGGGAAAACCTTGATCCTAGTATAGGAGTAACGCTATGGTTCGTTCACGTTTTTGTTCAGTACCCTTCCTGGTGCTCCTTTGGGTCCTCATACTGGCGATCCCTTTTTCGATAGCGGCCAGTTCTCCAAAGGAAAACCTTGGGGAATCCAATCCTACGAAGGCAGAGGATAGTTCCGGAAGCTTCGGAGGAATAACCGAAACAGGCCCCTCCTGGTCTGGTCAGGTACGGGCTACCAGCAGGCTCTATAGGGATAAGAGCGCGATCGAAGAAAGTGTGTGGCAACCGAACCCTCGGGTAGATCTATCAGTCGAAGCGAAAAAGGAACAGGCAGAGTTGAAGGTCAAGTTCCGCTGGGAGCCAAATTGGCAGATCCAGAACACAGATCCCCTTTTCCAACGAATGATTGATGAAGCATATGTTCGAGGATTCTTGGGATCCACCGTTCTCGAAGCGGGCTACATGAAGGTGGTCTGGGGCAAAGGGGATGATGTGCACGTGCTGGATGTGCTGAACCCTACCGATTACTACGATTTTGTCAACAACGACTATCTGGACAGAAGAGCCTCCCAATGGATGGTACGGATCATACACTCCTTGGACGACATGCATAGCCTCGAACTCGTATGGGAACCGGTTACCACTCCTGATCGGATTCCCCTGGAAGGTCCTTGGAAACCGTACGCTATTTCCGCCCTGGAAGCGAAGCTTCCGCTTCTCCTTCCTGCGCTGCCCTCTCCCGTTTCCGCTTCGGACTTACTGGCCGATGGTACCTTGGTACAGGAATCCCTATCCACGTTGGCTGATGGAACTTACGGGATCCGGTTTACGGGAAGCTCCCATGGGTTTGACTATGGGATCCTCTATGCCTATACCTACAATCGACAACCCAAGGTCGACCTGAGCCGTTTGGCTCAGACTCAGAAGGTGTACCTTACCTACGACCGGATACACTGCTTCGGGATCGAAGGAGCAACTGCTTGGGAAGGGTTCAACTTCCGCTGGGAAGGAGGGTATTTTCTTACCGAAGATACGAAAGGGACCGATCCAAAGGTGCGGAACCCTTCAGTCGGGTACGTGGTTGGGTTTGACCGAGATGTGTGGACCGATGGTCCCAATCTGAACCTCCAGGTGCAGGGGATCCTCCCTCTCTATGCGAATAAGATCGATCGCAACCCCCTAGATGTGGAGTACCGCGCCGACGGGAAGTATACGAACCACATCCTGGCCGGGCATCTTTCCGATACCCTCCTAGAGAATAAGCTGAAAGTAAAACTCTCCACTGCCTATGGGGTGGAACATCGGGACCTTCGCATCGTACCAGAACTTACCTACGAACCTTTCGACGATTTTCAGATCACCGCTCGCTGGGTCCAGTACCTTGGCAATCGGGATACTACCTTTGGCCAATATAAAGATTCCTCGTTCTTTGAACTAGGGGTGTCCTACCGCTTCTGATGCCTTGGATTTTAGGAACGGGAACTATTCATTTCGAAGGTAACTAGATTCGAACAACCTCGGGCTTCTCCATCGAGTTAGCCTGAGGTTTTCGATTTGAATTCCGTACATTCCTACTTCATTCTACCCTGCAATTTGACCTGAAGGGCGCCGTACAGTTTTCCTGTATCGTAAGACAAGTACCGATCCTGGGGATAGAACCCAACCAAGGCGCTGATAGATAAAGATAGAGTTCCTGGCAAGGGATAAGAGTAATTTCCCAGAAGGGAAATCCGTTCGGTGATATACCCAGAGCCGGGTACATAGGTGATACTATGTAGGAGCCCGGCGATAAGCCCTTTTCCCCTAAAACGGTAGGCTAGGATCGTGTCGTTTCCCCAGTATAGGTCCGTTTGTTTCAATACCACGTTGACGGAGGGTTCATAAAAATACTCCTGCCCTGTCTCCCCTATCCCCCTCATGTCGAAGTACACCCAATGAGTGGTAGTGGCAAATACGAAATTATTCCAGGCTCCTTGTAGGGTGGGTGAAACCTGATACCGGAATCCTAAACCACTCGTTCTATCGATTTGCTTTCTCGTATCCCTATCGAAGGGAGAATCGTATGCAGCGAGAGGGGTATACCCAAATCCCAATGCGTCATAAGCGTATCGGAAGCCACCCATCACCCGTAGATCAAAAAAGGCAATAGGAACAACGTGAAACAGCAGGGATAGAGAATCGTAAGCCGGTGTGAGGGAGTTTTCCAACCCTACTTCCCATAGGGTAGACTCCCAGAGGATTCCCTTTTTCCCTTCATAAAGGGGGGATTGGTATGAGATTCGACTGGTAACATCCAACCCTAAAGGATTCACAGAACCTGAAATCGATTGGGACCACGCCCACTTTGATGTTGCACTTTCTTCCTCCGCCAGAACCCTCCATTCCAACGCAGACAAAACCACGAAAATCCCTACCCCAAACACCATCCTCCAATGGATAGGGATCCACCGAGTCTTCTTTCTTTTTGTCACTGCTCCTCTCATGACCTAATATTGCTCCTTACAGATGATCTTTCTCTCTCGCTCTATTCTACACTAGGAATCCATGGTAGACAAAAAAAACAAAATACCGGCACTATTCCTCTTATGGCTACTGTAATTCACCGAAAAACTGGCTTCCCCATTCTCGATCCCCATATCCCTCCGTTTGAAACCTCGTATCAGCCCAATCCTTCGGCAAGGCGTCAGGCTCTTTCTTCTCTGATCCTTTCCGTCTCCGGTTTCCGCAAGGTCTTCGCTTACGACGGCAAAGAAGAAAGCACTAATCCTCTTCTTACCGAAGGGGATCGAGAGCTCGTATTTGGAATGGGAGTCGCCTTTGCCCGATTCCTCAAGAATAAGACCGGTTCCACTACTCCCCTCGTGGCTCTTGGTTTGGATACCCGCTTTACGGGCCCTGCCATGGCAGAGATCCTCCTGTACGCATTGATCACGTGTGGATGTAAGGTTCACTACCTGTTCATTGTACCTATTCCTGAACTTCTCGCCTATGTTCGGGCTACTCCCATCATTGATGGATTCGTTTACGTATCCGCTAGCCATAATCCCCTAGGACACAATGGCGTGAAGTTTGGCCTGCGGGAAGGTGTCTTGGGAGGGTCGGACGCCACGCGCCTGATCCAGCAATACCAACTACTCCTGCAGAATGACCAAGAGATGGAAAGCCTTTTCCATCACGCTTCGACTTTAAGTCCAACCCTACTGGGAGATCTATGCTCTTACACTGAAAGCTGGAAGATCGCCTCGGAGAAGGCGTACAAAGCCTTCGTGCACAGGATGGTCACCGGCACCGAAGATGTCCAACAGCAGGAACAGATCCTAGAAACTTTAAAGAAAAACATCGAACGGGAGGGATGCGGAATCGTAATCGACTACAATGGAAGTGCTCGAACGTTGGGGATCGATCGGGAAATCCTGACTGATTTGGGAGTCACCTTGTACGAACGGAACGAAACACCCCGCGCCTTTTCTCACGCAATCCTCCCCGAAGGGGAGGCATTAGAAATATGTCGTAAGGCATTGGAGGAACAAAAGCGTTTGGACAATCGCTTCCGTTTTGGGTATGTTCCCGATTGCGATGGAGACCGAGGGAACCTCGTGTACTACGATGTAAGATCAATTCCTGGTGAAGCAGAAGGAGCCAAAATCCTCGAGGCTCAACAGGTCTTCGCCCTCGCATGTGTTTCCGAGCTCTCCTACCATCACTGGTTGGATCGCTTCAGCGCGCAAAATCCAAGGAACCCTTTAGATGGAGCAAGAAATCCATTGGATGCAGCTACTTCCCGGCTCGCCGTGGTGGTAAACGATCCTACATCCCTACGGATAGACCGGATTGCCTCCCGCTTGAATGCCCGGGTGTTTCGAGCGGAAGTGGGAGAGGCGAATGTGGTAGGATTGGCCAAAAAGCTCATACGGGAAGGATGGAAGGTTCCCATCTATGGAGAAGGTTCCAACGGAGGGAACATAACCTATCCTTCCGAAGTACGCGACCCCCTGGCAACCGTTTTTTCCATTCTCAAATTGCTCTATCTATCTACCCCGGACACACCCTCTTTCAGTGTCCCGAGTACCCACTTCTCCATTCAACAGGATCGTTCCCCATCTTCTCCTTTCCAAGTCTGGTGTGAGGCATCGGGATTCCCCGAACGGTATACACCTCATCCCGAACTTTCCACTGTCCTCGAAACCTTGCCCGTTTTCACCACTCTATCCGTTTCCGGAAAAGAAGCAGTGTTCCCCATCGGATGCGCGGACCAATCGAATCTAAAAGCGGCCTATGAACAGGTGTACTGGAAGGAATGGCAGTCCCGAAAGGAATACCTGCGGGAACAGTTGGGGATCGAAAGGTGGAAGGAGCTCAATTATGAGGGATTGGAGGAACGGCCGGGGGCGAGGCCTTCCTCCCGTAGGGGGATGGAAAAGGGAGGGTTCAAGATCCTTCTTGAAAACTCCCGTGGAGAAGGGATTGCCTTTCTCTGGATGCGAAAGTCGGGTACCGAACCTGTGTTTCGGATCCTTGTGGACTTGGAAGGTTCCAACAGGGATCATTTCAATTACTTACTATCCTGGCATCGTTCCATGATCGAGAAAGCCGATGAGCGATGCGGGATTAATCCAGAACCGGACGCGATGGCTGTCGTGTACTATGTATCTGCCCTAATTGGAATGCAAATTGAAGACAACAGGATACCTCAGTACCTGCATATTCTCTTTGCGAAAGAGGGGTTATGGGATTCTGTCCTATCCACTTACGCGGATAAAAAGCAGAAGAGGGGAGAAAAGGGTTCTGCCTATCTTTCCTTACCCTCACAAGGGTTACAACTCCTCATCGATCCTTCCGGCTACATCCAGACGATCTTTCTCTACATGAGTTCACAGGAAGGTTTCGCCCCCTTCTACCAGTCCCTTCCCCCATCCCGTTCCTTCCCGTTGACTCGGCCGGAACTAAACGCCCTTCTTGGCGAACCCTTGGAAAGTGGCAAAACCCAGGAAGGATTCTTGAGTGAAAAAGAGGAAATTTGGGACGTATTTCGGTACTTGGATGTGAAGGTCTATGCAGGGTATCACGGGACGGATGGCCAAATTACCCGGCTTACTTTTTCCCAATTTTCTCATACCTAAGGGATGAGTCGTCCCTTGAGCATCAGAATATTTCATACTACAGTGTTCTCGTGAATATTGCCATTTTCACCGATACGTACACGCCCCAAGTAAACGGCGTAACTACCTCGATTCTGATCTTCCAACGGGAGCTGGAGCGGTTGGGGCACAGAGTGTATGTTTTTTGCCCCACCTATGGAGGAAGGGAAGGTGTCAACCCGCCCCGAGTATTCCGGTTCTACTCCATCCCCTATCGATCGGAGATGATGCGAGAGCAACGGATCGCTCTTCCCATTTCCCGAGGCATTTGGGAATTCCCCAAACTGAAGATCGATATCGTTCACTACCATGTACCTCATTACATTGGTGCCTATGCCCTATTATTGGCGTGGATCTTTCGTAAACCCACCATCCACACCTACCATACTCTCTTCGTTAAATACACCCACTACGTGAAGATCCGTCCCTCTTTGGCAGTACGGTTCGTGAAATGGATTTCCCGAGTCTTCTGTAACCATACCGATCGGATCCTCGCTCCCTCCGAAGAGATGAAAAAGGAACTAAAGGGTTACGGAGTGACAAAACCGATCGAAGTTCTCCCTACTGGAATCGATCCTCCTCCCCTTCCTGAACCCTCCCATATCCAAGAGATCAAGCACCGTTTTCCTTCGAATAGGAAACTCCTGATCTTCGTAGGTCGATTTGCCCGGGAAAAGAATATTCCCCTTCTGTTTGATGTATTGCAGATCTTGGAATGGAAAGGGGTTCCCTGTCATCTTCTCCTCGTGGGGGATGGGCCGGATAGGAAACGAATTGAAGGGGAAATCTTTACTCGTGGGCTTGGAGAACGCATTTCCATTACTGGCTATATTCCTAGATCTGAAGTGTTCGCCTATCTCGCTAGTTCAGACCTGTTCCTCTTTCCCTCGGAAACGGAAACCCAGGGGTTAGTTCTCCTAGAGGCCATGTCCTTAGGAGTACCTGTGGTAACAGCCGCTGCCATGGGAGCCGGAGAAGTATTGAAGGATGGCCGGGGAGGGATAGCGGTTCCAGCCACACCAGAATCCTTTGCCGAAGCAGCGTACCGGCTTCTAACGGATCCTTCCCTCTATCTAGAAAAACAGCGCTCCGCAAAGGATAAGGCAAAAGAATGGTCTAGCAGCGCCATGACAGCTCGCCTTCTTTCCCTCTATCAAACTACTATAAAAGAATATAGGGCACGTAGATATAGAGCCTCTTGAGACCCTAGTAGGATACTCCATCTACGAGGATATCTTCCCTTTGCGTTTCAATGCCTCTCGGTAGAGATCCTCGAACCTCTGAGCTATTTGAGCCCCATCGAACCGGGCCGCCATTCTATGGGAAGC
>CAKZQO010000195.1 GCA_937140905.1 uncultured Spirochaeta sp. | reverse complement strand
TCCTGCATTGTTGATCAAAATCTCAACTTCCCCGAATTCGGATAGATCCTTCTGCGCCGCTTGGCGCACATCGGTAGGGGAGGTGACATCGCAAATCCGAGTGAGAATCTTTGGAGTAAATCCAGGAGAAGGCAATCGAGAGGTGAGTGCAGCCAATCGTTCTTTAGCCTCATCCAAAGCCTCAGAGTCTAAATCCCAGAGGGAGACAGAACACCCCTGTTCCAGAAGTCGGGTGGCAATGGCAAAACCGATCCCTCGAGCCGCTCCCGTGACAACCGCGTGTTTGCCTGTAAGAGTTTTCATGGAAATTAGCGTAGCATCGGCGAGCTATATTTGCAACCTTGCTGATCCTAAAGGTCCTTCGCTATAAGGTCCTAGGTCTAAGGGTGTTAAGTTAGGGCCTTGCGGAAAGACTGAACCCTAAACCTAGAAGACGGATCGGGTTGGGTTTTTCTACGATCTCCTCCGTATCATTGTTCCACACAGCGGTAAGGAATACCTTTAACTGACGCTCTTTAGCAGGAAACGCGAAGCCCATTTGCCCGGTCCAGGGAACATCCCATCCACCCTGTCTAAGGGCAAGGAAATCCACTGTTACATCGGTAAACCCTACCAAGGATGGATGGAAGGAATAAGAAGCTTCCACACCAAACCGGTGAAGCCAGAAGTTCCTAGGTTTCGGGATGTTTTTCGCTTTCCAGTAGTCGAAGAGGTCCACGAATCCTGTTCTATAGTAGAAAATACCTTTCAAGGTTCCCATATGGAATGGCGGCAGCACGATTCCAGTGGCGACTCGTTCTGAAGCAGGATTTTCGAAGGTTTCGGTAGTTGTTCGCTGGGCTCGTAAAGGATGGTTACTCAAGCGGGAGTACTCTATTAGAAGATGAGCCCCCCAAAGGTTGAAGGCTCCATAAAGCCCGTATTGGAATTGCACACTGTTCATCCACCATTTAGCGGCAGAAGCCGCTATATCCCGGGGTGCTAAGGGCCCTACTAAAAGGAAGGTTCCATAGGAAAGTTTCAATGCAACCAAGCCCTTGTACTGGAGTAGGGTAAACGATCCGAGGGCTTGAATCTGGAAGTCGTCGGTTACGCTAGAATGAAAGGTGAAGTTCTCGTATCGAAGTTGCAGAAAGGAAGAGGGAAGAAGGGTAGGAGAATCGGGGGATACCCCCGAAAGGGCATCGAAAGCTGGTAGAGGTTCGGGAAAATCCCGGGCCCAGAGGGTCCAAGGATTTAAGAAGAGGATCAGGAACAGGGAAAGGATCAGAACTTGTATAGGTTGAAAAAGGGAGCTTGAGGTTACAGTGTTTCGATGTGCTATTAGGTGAGGAACTTCTTTTTTAGCCATTCCAGATTGTACCCAGTGAAGAAAGCCGCGTACGTGGTAAAAGCGGTCCCTAAAACAAGGGGTACTACCACTTCTAGATTCCTTCCAGGAAGGGCAGTGAACACGGAGAATACCGTACTAAAGGGTACTCCCATGATCCCCAGGATGAGAAAAACTCCCGGAAGCATCCATTTCCCTGGAGAGAGGGAAACTTGTGGTGCAGGGGGAGGAGTAGCATCCAGCGCTTCGATAGCAGAAAGAATCCGCTCTTCCATCGAAGAGGGAATCGAATATCGGCCGCTCCTCTGGTACGCTTGGAGTACCCAATCCATCTGCTGAATCCATTGTTTACAAGTAGGGCAGTTTGATACATGGGTCTCTAATTCCCTAGGGAAAGGCTCTCCTTGATCCAAGGAGCAGTACAGATCCATCGCTTCTCTACAGGTCATGGGGTTCCTCCGCGACTGTGCCTGTAAGGAGATCTTTTAACCGACTCTTTGCCCGAAACACATGGGATTTTACCGTACCGATGGGTATGTCGGTAATATTGGAAATGTCCTGATAGGTCATGCCAAAGGTGAAGTATAGTTCCAAACAGATTCGGTACCGCTCTGGTAGTTCCTCCAGGGCGTTTCGTAAAGCAGCAATCGCATCTTTTCGGAAGTGTTGTATTTCGGGGCCTCCAGATGATTCGGGTATATCGAAATCTTCTGGAATGGGTACTGCGGGTCGTTTCCTCCGGTTCCAGCTCAAACCGAGGAAGTATCCGATCCGAAATAGCCATGTGTAGAAGCTCGAATCTCCCCGGAAGGTATGGAGTTGTTGATAGGCTTTTAGGAACACTTCCTGGGAGAAATCCTCTGCATCCTCCTGGTTGTGGAAGAACTTGATTCCTAACGCATAGATCTGCTGCTGGTATTTCTTTACCAGTTCTCCGTAGAGACATCGCTTTCCATGAAGGACCTCTTGTATGATTTCGAAGTCCGATCCCATGTTTCATTGCCGGCTTCTGGCATGAGTACGGATAAAGTAGAAGAGGGTTAGACTCACCCCTATGGCGAAAGGGATCAACCCTCCAAGCACGCTGGGTTCCAGTCCTCCTCGTAGCAAGAAATAGATACTGAGCACAAGACCGATACTCAAGTTCAAGAGTCCTGCCAACAGGCTGAAGGTCTCTAGGTCGAAGAGCCGTTCGGGAACGTACCCCTGTCGGATCAGAAGTTCTGATTTCTTGTAATTCCAATACAGATAGAAGAACACGACGACTCCTCCCGCTAGGATTCCCACGATGGGGATCAACGCGATGAGGATTTGAGCAGTGGGGGATGCAGTATTCATATTTGTACTGTATCATACTTTATTCTGCTCTGTACATGCGGAACTGCCCGGGATGCACGGATAGAGTTCGTTTGTAGGATTCTTCGGGTAAGTTGCAGCAAGTGGTGTCCCTGCACGGCAAAAGAGACGATCTGCACGATCTTTTTCGGATGGTGTTTAAAGGCTCGAAAAAGGTAGGAGATATAGGAGAATCCATACCAAGAGAGCGTTTGTTTGAAAAAGGAGTGAAAGAGGATCTTTATATTTTTAAGGGAAAAGGTTCTTGATCGATGATAGGTGTCTGAAAACCTGACCTCTTCGGGTAATCGATTGAGGAACTCCAGGCATCGACCGAAGTACGCTTTGGGTTTGTAGATTTCCGCTAGAAGTTTTCGGTAGCTTTCCAGAAGCCTCTGCATGGGTTGGCGGGGGAGGAAGTTCATCTGCAGGTCATGGGTATTGTTTCCTGAAGCAGCATTGAGGATACGACCCTCCTGTAAGAGACGCTGGTAGAGTCGGGTACCGGGCAGTGCAGAAAGAAGCCCTACCATGGCGGTGGGAATCGCTAATTCTTCGATGAACTTGATCTGATGATTCGCAATATCTATTGGGTCCGAATCGAACCCAATGATAAATCCCCCCGTAACTTCGATCCCTCGGGATTGTATTTTTCGGACACTCTCTAGGACATCGGTTTTTAGGTTTTGCATCTTTCCGGCCTCTTCGAGGGAATGCTCAAGGGGAGTTTCCAGACCCAGGAACACCATGTAGAACCCTGCTTGCACCATCAGATCCAGCAGTTCCTCATCCTTAACCAAATCTATGGACGCTTCGGTACAGAACTGTACAGGATAGTGGCGAGCCTTTTGCCAGGAAACTAGGGCTCGGAGAAGTTCTTTTACCCGTTTCCGGTTTCCGATGAAATTGTCATCCACGACGAATACGTTCCCCTTAAACCCCATGTTCAGAGCTGTTTCCAATTCAGCGAGGAACTGGGACGGACTCTTGGTGCGAGGGGTGCGACCGAAGAGGTGGACAATGTCGCAGAACTCACAGTCGAAGGGGCAGCCCCGGGAAAATTGTAAGGGTAGCACGTTGTAAGCATCGAGTTCGAATAGATCAAACCGAGGCATAGGGGATGTTTCTATCGATGGTTTCTCCTTACTACGATATAGGGGTTTAGGATGCCCCGCTTCCCAGTCCTTGAGAAAGGGCGGAAAAGTCACTTCCCCTTCATCTAGGACGAAGAAATTCGGTCTTTGATCGGCAGGCAAGTGGGATAGTTCCTCCAAGCACTCGGTAGGATAGGGCCCTCCCACGGCTACAGGTTTCCCCAACCTCTTGCACCGTTGGATCACCTGAAGAAAGGATTCTTTCTGAATCAGCATAGCCGAAACCAATACGAGATCTGCTTCGAGGATCTGGGAATCCAAAAGGGACGATACGTTCAAATCTACCGCAGAAAGGTCATATTCCTTTCCTACCATTCCCGCAATGGTAGCGAGACCAAGGGGGGGCATCAACGCTTTCTTTCCGATGAATCGAAGGGTGTGTTTAAAACTCCAGAAGGTTTCTGGAAATTCTGGGTATACCAGTAAGAAACGGTGGTTAGACATTGCAATTACTCCTTATCCCCTTTAGACGCTTTATAGGGAAAAGAAGTTGCAGGAATTGAATGGTTTAGGATAGGTTGCTTAGTACCCCGAACTTAGTACCCCGAAGCTTGTGGGTCTTGAAGCAAGCGGGGGAATCGTTCTGTCTAGAGGGGTAGAGGGTGAGAGAATCCTTCTATTCCTGGGTCAAGGAGGGTTGGTATGGAACCAAAGGGGGGTGAAAAGAGGGGGGATACGAGTAGGTCTTGCCGAAGGGAGGCGGATGTGCCGCGGTTCTGTCCGAACCGGGGGTGTACCCTACACTA
>CAKZQO010000194.1 GCA_937140905.1 uncultured Spirochaeta sp. | reverse complement strand
CGAAACCGTGTTGCCAGGTCTTAAGGATCTTAGGCGCGGGATAAGCAAGCCGGAGTATCCATCCCCCGAGACTCCCGCTCAACGGGCGATGGTGGAGGGGTGGAACTAACTCTCATTGTTATCTTTCCCTTCGTTGTTGTTGAATTCCCCGTACGCCCCTTTTTCACCTATTCGTTCCTGTCTCCCGCGAGAATAGATCCATCTTCGGTCTTTCCCCTTTCCGGTTGACTGAACTACTCCTCTCTTCTGGAGGTTCAAGAGGAGCTTACGCAACCGATCCTTGTCTACTTCGGGGCATTGGGCAAGCAGTTCCTCTATAGTATGCCCTGCTAGGGTTCCTTCCAACAAACGAAGGATCCGATCCTCCAATCGTTCAGGGGCGGTGTACGATTGTATAGGGTCCGCAGCTAAGAGGGAGGTGTCTGCCATTTCTGCTTCTCGGTTGAGACGCTTCAGTATTGCTCGGAAAAATCCATAGGTCCAGAGGTTCGCTTCCTTTCGGGTTCGAGCAAAGATGAAGGGCAATCTGGGATGCATCACCTGAAGTTCTGCCAACACTCGGTATCCATGGCTAGGGGGATACTTACCTTTCAACCGTTTAGGATCGAGAAAATCCCCATACGCTGCTTCGATCACTACCGCTGCGTATGGGAAAGTAGCGAGTTCCCGAAGCTTCTGATGCAGGATGGCGATCTGGCTGAAGTCTTTAAGCAGGTTCTCGAAGGTTTTCCGTTCAACTACTGCTTGGACCCGATCTTGCACAATAAGGGCATAATCTCCCGCAGGGAGTTTTCTGCGTTCTACCGATGCGCGAGGGAACTTCCAGGGATACCGTTCGGCTGAGTCGATTGCGACAGAAAGAGGCAACGCTATAGGTCGAAGGGCCACGCGGGATTTTGAGCGGTGGGAAGCGATTCCTCCTTGGGTTTTGAAGAAAATTTGTTCATAGGTCCCTTCTTTATTCTTGTACTTCTTCTCCAAGATGAGGAACTCACACCGCTTTTTCGTGGGACGATCCAGTGTAATCCGAAGACTCTTCCCAAAACGGTCAAATTGAAGGACGGGTATACGTTCAAGTTCCTGGAATAAATCCCGTTCTTCCCGGAGGGAAGAATCTCGGATGCAGAAAATATGCCCTCGCGTTCCAGGCCAGGATTCTTGGGCTCGAACTGCGAATAAAGTCGTACCTTCTCGTTCTATTGCGATCCTAACGGGGAACCGAGGGTTTCCCGTGGCTTCAACGATCCAATATAGAGACATTCTTGAATATTTTAACCTAAATCTAACAATATTTTAACTATTTTTTTTAAACACTAGTGGGAGATAGGAATTAGGAAATGAAGTAAATGAATCCCTCTTAAGAGAATGGTTCCAATATATTGGAAAGCGAGAAAAGGTACCAATTAATTCTTCCCCTTGGGGTGCGCTTTTCTCCTAGTGCGATTCTAGCTATCTTTATCCCATGGACATTCTCACCCATCTTCTCAGCGGCGCGGTGGCGGGACTCCTGTATACTCCCAAGAAGAATAACCCACATTCCTTCCAGTCCGAAGTGTCTGTTCCAGATAGGGGAACCCCCGCTACCTTAACCCAGGAAGAAAGTGTTTTGTTAGAAAACAGAAAAGCGGTCCGTTGGACCCTTTTAATCGGTTCGGTCCTCCCTGATATCGACATTCTGTTCCTTTTAGGCGGATGGTCCATGTACCGTACCTATCACCGGGGACCTACGCATTCGATTCTAGGAGTCTTAGTATTAGCCTTCCTCCTCTCGTGGGTTGTGGGAAAGCGCTACCCTCGAGGCATAAAAAGTAGACTATTCATCGGTTCCCTCATTGGGATGGGCATGCATCTCATATTAGACCTTCTCACTTCCTACCGGACCTATCTCCTCTGGCCTTTCTCTGATTACCGTTTTTCTACCGGAATTCTTCGATTTCACGATAGGACAGGTTGGTGGGTATTGGGTACCGCTCTATTAGTGGGATGGTTGGTGGGGAAATGGGGGAACCTCGAGAAAGCGGGGAACAACTTGAGAAATCCTACCTTAATCGGTGGGATGGGTTTATTGGTATATGCGGGGTATATCCTAATGCGAGCGGGCCAATTCTAATACAAACTCTGTGATCCGAGTGTAGGTCTGGAAAAGCTCATCATAAAGAGAGTGGTGCATTAATATAGTATGTAGCGATCACACATCTATTGCGAAGATAACACGTTAATAGGTACACTCTTAAACATGAATAGCATGGAATACCCCACCCGGAACCACGCCTTCGCGCCACCCATGGTCCTTCGGCTCGAAGGGGACTCCCTGGTGCTGGAACAGGAAGGACGAGATCCGGACCGGGTTTCTTTGAGGGAACTACGGGCGGTGGAGCTATCCTACTTTCCCACCCGGGCGGAGCTGAACCGCTATCGATGCAGGCTCTACACCCAAAGCGGAAGGCGCATCGAGTTCTTTAACCGTACCTACAGGGGGATCATGGACTTTGAGGACACAAGCCAGGGGTACAAGGATTTTCTTCTCGCCTTGCATGAAGCCTTAAGCCGGTATAACCCGGATTGCCAGTTCCGTTCCGGCGTGTCGGCCCGACAGTTCTGGTTCAACGTGGCGTGTCTGGGGTTCGTGTTCTTCGTGCTCGTGTTCGCGTTCCTCTATTTCATGTCTAACGGTATTCTGTGGGTGGCTTTTATCAAAGCCCTCATCCTTTTGTTCTACCTTCCCTATGCTATCCACTGGGTCCGGCGGAATGTTCCCAAACGGTACGCGCCGGACAAAATTCCCGCGGAGGTGCTTCCGCAGTAAGCCGCGAGCAGTAAGCTAAAGATTGGAGGCGGCCCTGTGTACGCAGGGGAAACCGACTCGAAGCGGTTATACTTGAGGTGGTAGGGCGGTAGCCTGGCGTACGGAGGGGAACCCTATCGGGTTTAAAGGAAAAGGAGTCTCGCATGATCAAAGCCACGTCCTTGCGTTGTTTCCCCCCGACCATGGGGTGGAAAGAGTGTATCTTGGAAGCCGCGAAAAGCGACTACCAGGGGATCGAGGTGAACTTCGACGGCCTATTCGATTTATACTGCCCCGAGGGAACGTTGAAGGAACTCAAAGCCTTCGCCGAAGGGGAGGGAGTCCGGATCGTCTCGGTCTATTCGCGGCAACAGTGGAAGACGCCGATCTCTAGCAGGGACCCCGAGAAACGGCGCGCCGGGACCCAAGCGATCGAATGGCTCATCCAAACTGCCGCGTACTTGGGCGCGTCTACGGTGCTGACCATCCCCGGCGCCGTGGATAACTCGATCCTTTCCTCCGATGTGGAGATACTTCCCTATGCGGAGGTATACGGCCGCGTTCAGGAAGTACTTTCCGGATTGGCGTCTAGAGCAGAAGCGTCGGGAGTGATCTTGGCCCTGGAGAACGTTCCCAACAAGTTCCTGCTGAGCCCGTTGGAGTTCAAACGCTTCATCGAGGAGTTAGGTAGTCCCACCATCGGATGCCATTTTGACGTGGCCAACTGCCTTTACGCCGGAGGCTACCCGGAG
>CAKZQO010000193.1 GCA_937140905.1 uncultured Spirochaeta sp. | reverse complement strand
TAGCTAAAACCTTAGAAGCGAACCCCTCGGGATCTTCGAATATGTGCTTAATCGTCTGTTCGATGAGTGCTCTTTTATCCTTTCCAATTACCTGCTCTCTTTGAATACCGAACAGTTCTTCGATTGCCCGATTGATCCACACAACGCGAAAAGACCTGTCCAGAACAAAAATTCCTACTTTCGTAAAGTCCAGTACGTCTTTTAAAAAGGATTCCAGCATAGTCAGGTCCATCTCCTCATCGTCTTGCCGCAATCAATCCACCCGCCACGATGCATCCCCCACCTACCATGTGGGACCACGTGAAAGGTTCTCGTAACAGAAGAATCCCTAGTAACGACCCATACAGGGGCAGCATGTTGTAGAACACCATCGCCCCTCCGGCACCCAAAATCTGAACTCCCTTGTTCCACGCAAGAAAACCAATAGCGGCCGGAACGACGCCTAAATAGACCAACACTCCCAAGAGTCGGAAGCTCCAGAGGGGCGGAGTGGTATAAACTTCAAATGCGGAAGCCATGAGTAATATTGGCAGCCCAAACCACATGGAAATCGTGGTAGCGGATAAAGCGGTTCGATTCCTCATCACTTTTCGGCCTAGCACGGAGTATAGGGCCCAGAATACGACAGCCAGCATGATCCACAGATCCCCCACGTTCCATTGAGTTGTCCGAAGAATCTGTAGATCCACGCCTCCGATCAGCACCCCCACTCCCCCCAGTGCAAGGACTGCTCCTACAGTCTGCCGAATAGAGAAGGGTTCATGAATCAGAATTGCAGCGAATACCGCCGTAAGGAGGGGCCCTGCCCCATTGATCAGTGTCCCGTTCACGGCGGTAGTGAACCGTAATCCATAGTATAGAAGAGGGGCAAAGGTGACGACTCCCGTGATCGCCATACCCAGTAGGAGTGGTAAGTCCTTCCCTACCTTCCGTTCCGCAGGGGATCTTTTTCTCAATAGCATAAAGAACAGGAAGGATGCCACTAGATACCGACCGGTAGTCAGGACCAACGGACCTACTTCGTTTCGAACGGTGCGACCTATAAGTATATTCGTAGCCCAAGCCAAGGTAGCGATGTTCACGAAAAGGATACCCTTCCACCGTTCCCTGTTAGTTGACATGGCCTGTACTATACTGCGAGCCTCGATCTTTTGCAATTGAACCCGAGTACTTTATTTGAGGAATCCCAAAATATAGAGCGCTAGGACGAAAACTGCAAACCAAAACAACCAAGCGAACCCTTTCGTGGAATCTGGCGAAGATCTGGTTGAACCAATCGGGGACTGAGTTTTCGGTGCGGTATAGGGAGGAGGAGGAGAAGGAGAAGAAGAAGAAGAAGGAGAAGAAAGAGAAGAGTGAGAAGATCGGGGAAGGGAGTCAAGCCTTCTCAATAACTCCTGGTTTGATACGGTGGCAGTATCTGGGGGTATCGATAGTACTCCTGGTTTCTTTGAAGGGATTGTTTTCGCTTTAGGGATCTTTGGTCGATGAGGGACAGAAGAGGAAGGAGTACTACTGTAATTACCGAGACTTCCGGTACCGCCGCTACTTTCAAGAGTCTTGGGCCCGTTTTTAACAAGGGCCTGTTCAACAAACGAGGAAGCTGACTTGA
>CAKZQO010000192.1 GCA_937140905.1 uncultured Spirochaeta sp. | reverse complement strand
AGACAGCCCCATTTTAAGCAGTTCCTCGTTGCTCAACTCGATCAGATCTTCGATGAGTTCAACATTATGGGCTTTCAGCTTTTCCACAATGGGTTCCGGAATGTTGGGAAGCTCCGAAATGAAGGAAATTTCTTCTTCCTCTACGGTTTCGCCAATCTCACCAAAGAGTGCGGACACAGCTTTTTTCGTTTCTGCCGAGATATCCATTTCGGCAAATTGAGACTCTGTCTTCACGTCGATGGTCCAATCAACCAGTCGATTGGCTAGTCGAACGTTCATTCCCTGCTTGCCAATGGCAAGGGATAACTGGTTATCGGGAACTACTGCCAAGGCTTGCCGTTTCCCTTCGTCTAGAATGATCACCTGAGAGACTTCGGCTGGAGATAAGGCGTTTCGGATGAACACTCGGGGATCGGTGTCGTACTTCAAGATGTCTACCTTTTCCCCTTCCAGTTCCCGAACGATGGCCTGTATACGCACTCCCTTCAATCCCACACAAGCCCCTACAGGATCCACGTCTTCCCTTGTGGAATACACTGCGATCTTTGTTCGGTATCCAGGTTCCCGAACGATCTTGTAGATTTCCACGGTCTTGTCGTAGATTTCCGGAACTTCCAATTCGAAGATCCGTTTCACGAATTCTGTATGGGTGCGGGAGAGAACGATCTGGAGCCCCGAAGGTGTTTTATTTACCTCATAGATGAGCGCTTTAATCCTATCGTTGGGACGGTAGGTTTCCCGCGGGGACTGGTATTTCTTTGGCAAGATCCCTTCCGTCTTTCCCAGATCTACGTAGATGTTTCCATTCCTCTCGCGTTGATAATACCCGATGATCATTTCCCCCACTTTGTCCTTGAACTCAGAGTAAAGGGTATCTTTCTGTATTTCCCGTAGAGTCTGCCGTGCTTTCTGTTTCGCTGTTTGTACCGCGACCCGATCGAACTCTTTGGGACTGATTTCGATCAACAGTTCGTCCCCCACCTCGCAATCTTCCGCTAGTTCTCTTGCTTCGGAAAGGCCAATCTCTAACACCGGATCCTCTACTTCATCGTCTTCCACGATTCTTTTTTTCGCAAAGACGGTCACCTCGGAACCGTCCTCGCTGAATCGTACAACGGCGTTCTCCATGGTTCCGAACTTTTTCTTGTATGCGGCTAGCAAGAAATCCTCGATGGTTTTCATTACCAGTTCTTCCGAAATTCCTTTTTCCTGTACCAGCATGCGAATCGCATCGGCAAGATCAGACGCCATATGGACCATGAACCTCCTCTGTATAATCAAGCTTTGCCTTCTTTATCTGTGCAAAGGGAATTGTAATTTCTCGTTCATCCTTTCGCAGATGGAGAAGATCCTTTTCGACCGAATCGATCACTCCCCCAATCCATTCTTTCTGCCCTTCCCTAAGGACTCTTACACCTCTCCCGACGAAGGCCCGGAACTCACGGAAGTCTTTCAAGACCCTATCGATTCCCGGCGACGATACCTCAAGGTACACGTCCTGGGTATCTAGTAAGAGCTGTATTCTGGGCCTAAGGATCTGTAGAACCTCTGCGGTATCCTCAATATTGACTCCTCCCCTTTTGGTAATTACAACGTATACCCTGGGACCAGATTTCTGGATCACCGTGCGAATCTCTACGGCAAAGTACCCCATCCCTTCTAGAACGGGTTCCACATCTTCCAGTATCTGCTTGTCCAGTTCCTTCATTACGCTCTTCCAAACCGATAGATATAAAAAAAGAGTCGACATGGCGACTCTTCTTCCTAGATGCCCAAAACTGTCTATGAGAAACATACCAATTGCAGTAGATAATGTCAATATTCAATCTCGAGCAAGGGTAAGTCCATATACCTTCTGTACCCCCTCTTTTTTCAACACCTCTGCACAGCGATTCAACGTTGCCCCGGTTGTAAATACGTCGTCCAAAAGAACGATGGCGGGTGGCGTTTTGTCTTTCTCGAAAAAGTGTCTCCATGTTTCTTCTTTCATAAAAAAGGCTTTTCTCAAGTTATCTTCCCTCTGCTGCTTACTCAGTAGTTTTTGCTCCTTCGTGCCCTTAGATCGAGCGAGAAGAGGCATTGCCTGTACCGGACCCATCTTAGCAAGGTGATGGCTAATTCTTCCAATCGGATCGAACCCTCTTTCTTTCATCCGCTCAGGACGGGGTGGCACGGGTACAATAGGAATTCTAGAAAACTCTTGCTCCCACAGAGGAAGAAGGAGTTCGGCAAAGAAAAGGCTCAACCGTTCATGCCCTTTAGATTTATACAAAACTAGTAGATCCTTAACGTGAGCTCGATAGGGGAAAAGAGACACGTTCCGTTCAAAGAAAAAGCTCGTTTTTCGGCATTCCATACAGATTCCCTGCTCAGAGGTAAGTTCCATCGAGCAGACTCTGCATGTTTCTTCCCTTTGAGGTATGAAAAGGGTTCTGCAACTCCTACAGAGGGGGTAATCTCCCCTTCTGTCTTCCCTATGGATCCACTTCCCACAGAGAACACAACGTTCAGGGCATAGGATATCGAGGATCGCACTGTTCACATAAAGTATTACAGAAGGAAAGGAGTTTGTGATTCAGCCGGTGAAGGAATTTTCTTTTTTCCTGAAGGAGTCTTATCGCTGGAAAGGTGTTTTTTCCATCGGGCAATGAAGTTCAAGGCATCTAGGGGAGTACTTGTGTCGAGGGGAAAAGCGCGCAGTTCCCGTTCCAGAGTGGAAAGAAGAATCGAATGGGGAGAGGAAAGAGGAACAGGAGTTTGGAATGGAGGGGTTGATGGAGAGGGAATATGTTCCGACTTATCCCCAAGGTGGGAAAGGATTCCTTTTGCCCGATCGAGGATAGTAGAGGGTAATCCTGCCAAACTTGCCACATGGATCCCATAAGAATTGCTGGAAGGGCCATCCTGCACCTTTTTGAGGAACACGATGTCTCCACCTTCTTCCCGAATCGCCATGGAGAGATTCTTCATGCGAGGATGATCCAAAGCTGTCAATTCGTGGTAATGAGTGGCAAACAAGGTCTTTGCTCGGATGACCTCCAAAAGGTACTCCATCACTGCCCAGGCAATGGCCAACCCGTCCTTTGTTCCTGTTCCGCGTCCCACTTCATCCATGATGATGAGGCTTCTATCCGTGGCAGTGCGTAGTATAAAGCTGGTTTCGTTCATTTCCACGAGGAAGGTGGACTCACCTCG
>CAKZQO010000191.1 GCA_937140905.1 uncultured Spirochaeta sp. | reverse complement strand
TGTCTAGCGAAGAGATCCACACCTTGCGGAGTATTTTGGCTGAAACCATCGAAATCGTGCAGGAAGAACCTCCCAAACCTACGGAAGTCGTTAAACCCCAAGCAGAAACTACCCCGGGGGAAGAAACCTACGAATGCCCTGAGTGTGGTGCTGCCATTACGCTGGATATGACGACTTGTCCAAATTGTGGAGTTGGTTTAAGTTTTGAGATCGAAGAAGAGGAACAGCAAGAATAGGTATGACAGAAGAACAGGATAAACAGAAACCGAAAATTACACTGATCAAACATAAAAAGGAAGATCCACCTCCTGCTCCACCGCAAGCTCAAGAGGCGACTAAGAAAAAGGTAGTGGTGGTTAAGAAAAAAGTGGTGGTGAAGAAGGCGGGTCCTTCCGAAACAGGCGCTACTGGGTCGCCGGAACCTTTACCCGCGTCGAAACCGGTTGAGGTAGTGCAAGCCGAGTTTGTACCGTCGGACATTCCGAAAGGAAAAGCGACTGCCGAAACAGTGGGGAAAGAACCTGTTTTGGATGAGAAACCTGCGGTGGAAACCCCATCACAACATATAAAACCTCCCGAGCCACCCATACAACCAAAAAAGGAACAAGAACCTGTGTCACCGGTAGCAGAACAAAAACAGGAAGGTAGAACGAAGCCGGAACCTCCTCCTGAACCAGCTGTAACCACTAAAACACCCTCGACGCCACCGTCTTCTCCCACAACCAAGCAACCCCAATCTTTCCCAACCAAACGGGCCACTCAGGAGTATGGATCGTCATACCGGGGCCAAGGAAGGGGGTATCCAGGTACAGGGCCCGCGAGTTATGGGGATCGGGGAGGGGAGCGTTCATCTCGTTTTGGAGCGCCTCCAGGTTCGAGACCTGCTGCGTATTCTAGAACCGGAGGAAGGGCGGGGGTTGTGGGCGGAAAGCCCGTGAATCCTCCCGCAAAAGCGGTTGTCCCTCCTCCTGTGGTACCTGCAGAAGAGAATAAGGGCGCCAGCAAGAAGGTCTTTAAAGCGAAGAAGAAAGAGTTTGTAAAGCACGAAAAGATCCAGGAAAAAGAGATCCAGCTCAAGAAGAAAACGGTTACCCGAACCAATCCGGTTCCCAAATCGATCGATATCATGGAGGTGATCACTGTTTCCGAGCTTGCGCGCAAGATGAATCTAAAGGCCTCCGAGCTGATTGCCAAATTGATGTCCATGGGCATGATGGTTACCATCAATCAGCAGATCGATGCCGAGACTGCAGCCATCCTAGCGGCCGAGTACGATTGCAAAGTGAACATTGTTTCCCTCTACGACGAAACCGTGATCCATACGAAAGAAGACAGGGAAGAAGATCTGCAGAAACGGCCTCCCATCGTCACAATCATGGGGCACGTGGATCATGGAAAAACCAAACTCCTCGATGCCATTCGAACCTCCAATGTGGCAGAAGGTGAATACGGGGGAATCACTCAACACATTGGTGCGTACATGGTAGAGGTGGGACAGGAAAAGATTACCTTCCTCGATACTCCCGGTCATGAGGCTTTTTCCATGATGCGGGCTCGGGGAGCTCAAATTACGGACATCGTAGTGCTGGTAGTGGCTGCCAACGATGGGGTAATGCCCCAAACCGTGGAGGCCATTAACCACGCAAAAGAGGCAAAAGTGCCCATCATTGTGGCCATCAACAAGATCGATCTACCCGATGCAAACCCTGAACGAGTGAAAAAACAGCTCTCCGAATACGACCTAATCCCGGAGGAATGGGGAGGGAAGACGCTCTACGTGAATGTTTCGGCCTTGAAAAAGATCGGGATCCAGGATTTGTTAGAGACCATTCTCCTGCAAGCTGAAATGATGGACCTGAAAGCCAACTACAACTGTCCAGCAGAGGGAAAGGTAGTGGAATCTAAGATCGACCATGGTCGGGGGATCGTAGCCACGATCCTTATTCAACGGGGAACCCTTAGGATCGGAGACACCTTCGTGGCGGGAATCTATCCTGGGAAAGTTCGAGCCATTTTCAACGACCGGGGAGGTAAACTGGAAGAAGCTACGCCTAGTATGCCAGTAGAGGTATTGGGGTTCACGGGTATTCCCGAAGCGGGAGATCCCTTCCAGGTAACGGAGAATGAAAAAATTGCCCGCCAGATCGGTGACAAACGTCAAGAACTGAAAAAGATGGAGGAAGCTCGGAACCTAAAGCGAATCACGCTGGACAACCTGTACGAAAGCATCAAGGAAGGAGAAGTCCAAGAACTGAAGGTAATCATCAAGGGAGACGTGCACGGCTCCGTGGAAGCCTTAAAGGGAGCCTTGGAAAAGCTCAGCACGCCGGAAATCCGTCTCTCTGTGATCCATGCTTCAGCAGGGGCAATAAACGAAGGAGATGTGCGTTTAGCGAGTGCTTCCAATGCCATTATCATCGGATTCCATGTCCGGCCAACGCCAAAGGCCCAGCAGTTGGCAGAGGTGGAAAAAGTGGAAATCCGTAAGTACAACATCATCTACGATGCGGTGGACGATATCCGTGCCGCCATGGAAGGGCTTCTGAAACCCGAACTAAAAGAAGAAACGCTAGGGACTGTAGAAGTACGGGAGGTGTTCAAAGTACCGAAAGTGGGTACGGTAGCGGGTTGCTACGTAGTCTCCGGAAAAATCCGTAGGAATGCTCAGGTCCATGTGATCCGTGAAGGAATCGAGATCTATACCGGTAAGATTGCTTCGTTGAAACGCTTCAAAGAGGATGTTCGAGAGGTGGAAGCCGGGTTCGAGTGCGGTGTTTCCTTGGAGAACTACCAGGATATTCGAGTGGGAGACCAATTGGAAGTGTTTGAAGTGAAAGAGTATGCGAAGAAATTAGGAGAAGGGTAGGATGGAATCACATCGCCTTCAACGAGTTGGGAATCTCCTACGAAATGAAATCAGTGCCATGATTGCCAGGAAAGAAATCAAGGATCCCCGGGTGTCTACCCTCGTAACCGTTACCCATGTAACCGTTTCGAAGGACCTCTCCTATGCTAAAGTGTACGTTTCCTCCGTGGAAGGTCCCGACAAGTTATCGGAGGCGGTTCTGGGACTGAACCATGCGGCAGGGTTCATACAGGGTTGTCTTGGAAAAAAAATTCGTTTACGGACCACACCCAAGCTTTCTTTCATCGAGGACCATTCCATCGATGAAGGATTCCGGGTATTACAGAAGATCAAGGAATCGTTAACCTGATGCGTTCTGTGGATGGCATCCTCCTTCTCCACAAACCCGAAGGGATTACGTCCTTCGAAGTGCTTCAATTCGTAAAAAGACATTTCTATACGCCAAAAGTTGGGCACACAGGCACGCTAGATCGGTTTGCCAGCGGACTACTGCTGGTCGTGGTTGGAAGTTACACTAAGCTAGCAGATTTACTGCAAGACTTAGAAAAAGAATACGAGGGAGTGATAGAGTTCGGTCGGGAAACAGACACATTGGATCCCGAAGGGGTGCCAGTTGCGGAAGGACCTGTCCCCCCCCTCGAAGAAATAGTAACCCAGATACCCTCTTTCATGGGAATCATCCCACAATCCCCTCCAGCCTACTCGGCTGTCCATGTAGGAGGAGAGAGGGCGTATCGCATGGCTCGAAAAGGAGTAGTAGTGGATCCTCCCCCTCGCCTTGTCGAGATCCGGTCCATCCTAATCGAGAACTATCGCCCCCCCCTTCTTACTATCCGGGTCGTGTGCAGTAAGGGAACATACATTCGATCTCTTGCCAGAGATCTCGGCAGAAAGTGCGGCTCCGCTGCGTACCTCAAGGACCTAGTCCGTCTTCGGATCGGACCTTTCCGATTGCAGGATGCAGTTCTACCTTCGGATCTAGGGGAAAAGACTACCCTACAACAGGGCTCAGAGATACTGTCTCTCCTATTTCCTGGTCGGGTGTTGCCTGTGGTACCTTCCTTTGGAGTCGAAAAAGGGAAACCATTACGTCCCTCCCTATGGAAAAACGTACAATTTCAGGAGGGCCCCTATATTCTAGTCTCTCCTGAGGGTATGTTAATGGGCGCTGTTCAGTATCAGGGGGGAAGACTTTCCTATCGTTTCGTGGTATCTCGGAAAAACTTATGAACCTTCTAGATTGGAATACCTTCTTAGAATCCAAGAAGATCTTCACAGATCCTGTAGCTCTCAGTATTGGGGTATTCGATGGCCTGCATCGAGGACATCAAGTCCTTATCCAAGAAATATGCTCCCAGAAAGGTCTGTCTCCTTGGGTGATTACCTTCCATCCCCATCCAATACGGGTGCTTCGTCCCCAAGAATACCCGGGTGACATAATGACTAAGCGTCAAAAAGTACAGGGTTTAAAGAGTTTAGGATTGGGTACAACCGTGATGATTGACTTTTCTTGGGAATTCGGTAAACTAAGAGGAACGGAATTCTTGTCATTGGTCCAGAAGAACGTAGATGTTCGGTTCATTGCAGTAGGAGAGAATTTTCACTGCGGATACAACATGGACACCAGCGCCTGGAGAATGAAGGAACTGTTGGAACCGAAGGGAATTAAAGTACAGATCCTTCCTTCCGTCCGTAGGGGTGGGGAAGTGGTCAGCAGTACCCGAATACGGAACGCGATTCTGGAAGGAGACATGTACACCGCCATGGATCTTCTAGGTCATCCCTTTGAACTGGATTTGACTGATCTTCCCGTGTATACGGAAGAAGGAAGGTCTCTCCTAAATCGAAAAGTCGTCCCTCAGGTCCTTCCTAAACGGGGTACCTTTTCCGTACAGTATCGGTTCCAAGGGGAGAAAAAGAAGGGGATTCTGGAAATCGACGAGAAATTCCTGAGTTGGCATTCCAATGGCTCTGTTGATGCCATAACTTTTACATAATAATACAGAAGGAGAATTGTATGCCCTTAAGTCGGGAAGAAGTAGCTACCATCGTAAAAGAGTTCGGGGCTAACGAAAAGGACACGGGTCGAACAGAAGTACAGATTGCATTGTTGACAAGAAACATCGAAAAACTTACCGAACATCTTAAAGTCTTTAAAAAAGACCATGCCTCCCGTCGAGGTCTGCTGAAGATGGTCGGTCAGAGACGAAGGCTTCTCAAATACTTAAAGAGGACCGATCTGGACAAGTACCGAGCTCTCCTCGAAAAACTCAATCTAAGAAAATAACAATCAAAGAAGGATGATCAATGATTCAAAAGGTTTCATTACGCATTGGAGATACGGACCTTACCCTAGAAACAGGTAGAATGGCAAAACAAGCCAATGGGGCCGTGTTCGCTACCTATGGTGGAACAGCGGTTCTGTCTACCGTATGCTGTTCCGATAAGGATGTGGAAGGACTGGATTACGTTCCCCTTTCCGTAGACTATAACGAAAAGTACTACGCTGCGGGTAAAATCCCTGGGGGATTCCTGAAAAGGGAAGGACGGCCGAGGGACAAAGAGATCCTAGTGTCCCGTTTGATCGACCGGCCTATGCGGCCTCTGTTCAGCAAAAAGTTTAAACGGGAAATCCAGATCGTTCCTACGACCATTTCGGCCGATCAAGTAAATCCTCCTGATGTACTTGCCATTGTGGCCTCTTCGGCTGCGGTAGTGATATCCGACATTCCCTTCGATGGGCCGATTGGGGCAGTACGGGTATGCGCCGTCGGCAACGACCTAGTGGTGAATCCCACGTACGATCAGATTAACAACGCTAAACTAGATATAGTGGTGGCAGGAACCAAGGAAGGCATCACCATGGTCGAGGGAGGGGCAGGAGAAGTATCAGAAGATCTTCTCATTGCCGCATTAGATAAAGCTCAGGAAAGTATAGTGCGTCTTTGCGACCTGCAACTGCAGTTGCGAGATTTAGCGGGGAAAGGAAAACTCCCTCTCAGTGCGGAAGCCGAACCTGTGTTGGAAAACCGGGAAGAAATTTGGAACTATGCGTATCCTAAGATGGAAGAAGCTTGTTTCGTGAAGGGGAAGCACAACCGTTCCGCTGCCGTCAAACAGGTACACAAAGAGACTTTCGAAAAATTCAAGGATGCGATCCCCGAAACCCACGTGAAAGCCTTCGAGGCCTTGATGGAAGAGTTAGAGTACCGCATCGTGCGTAAATCGATCATCGAGCGTAAGATCCGGACCGATGGCAGGGGACCAGAGGATATTCGACCCATCACTTGCGAAGTTTCCGTTCTTCCCCGGACCCATGGATCGGCCCTATTCACCCGTGGTGAGACTCAAGCTCTGGCTGTCACTACCCTAGGAACCGTGTTCGACGAACAAATCATGGATGATATCGAGGGGGACAAACGGGAAAATTTCCTCCTCCACTACAACTTTCCTCCCTATTCCGTAGGGGAAACGGGAAGGTTGGCTACGGGTAGACGAGAGATTGGCCATGGGCATCTGGCGTATAGAGCTCTCAACGCTGTGCTTCCCGAAAAGGAAGTGTTTCCCTATACGATCCGTGTGGTATCCGAAGTATTGGAATCCAATGGATCATCTTCCATGGCAACGGTGTGTGGAGGAACCCTGTCTTTACTGGATGCGGGAGTGCCTCTCAAAGCACCCGTAGCAGGGATAGCCATGGGATTGGTGAAGGAGGGGGATACTACCGTCGTCCTGAGCGATATCCTTGGAGAGGAAGACCATCTAGGCGACATGGATTTCAAGGTTGCCGGTACGGAGAAGGGAATCACCGCTTTCCAGATGGATATTAAGATTTCAGGGGTCAGTATGGATATCATGCGAACGGCCCTTGAACAAGCTCGAAAAGGAAGGCTCTACATCTTGGATATCATGAAGAAGACGGTCAGCGCCCCGGCTCCCCTTTCGGAGTATGCTCCCAGAATCATTACCTTTAAGATCGATCCCGAAAAGATTGGAGCCGTGATCGGATCCGCTGGCAAAACCATCAAGAGTCTCTCGGAGCGTTTCGACGTGACCATCAATATCGAAAACGATGGCACGGTGACGATCTACAGCAAAACCAAGAAGGGAAGCGAGGAAGCGCGAGAGACCATAGAAAAGATGCTGGAAGAGCCGGAAGTGGGCAAAGTATACAAAGGGATC
>CAKZQO010000190.1 GCA_937140905.1 uncultured Spirochaeta sp. | reverse complement strand
ACCCGACAGAAGATCCGGTCCACCAAACCTATTCGCGCTTCCTCCGCTGGAACGAAACTTCCCATCTGGGCCATGATCATGATCAAGGCAGTTTGTCGAAGAAACGTGGATTTTCCTGCCATGTTGGGCCCGGTAATTAAGGCAAAGAACTTGCCATCCCCTTCCAAGGTGAGGGAGTTGGGAACGAACTCTCCGGGTGGAAGATTCTGCTCCACCACAGGGTGTCTACCATCGAGGATGTACAGATCTTTTGAATCCAGGATCTCGGGTTTGGTATATCCGTACAAGGTAGCCGCATACGCCAACGACTGGATTCCATCGATCCGGGCAACTGCTGAAGCGAGGGACTGAATATTGGGTAACTCTTCTTTTACCTGTTCACGGAGGTTCAGGAAGAGTTCCTTTTCCAACGCGAGGCTCTTCTCCTCCGCCTGCTCTAGTTGGGATTCCAATTCCAAAAGCCGTTCAGTGGTGTACCGTTCCCCGCCCACGAGGGATTGTCGACGAATAAAGTGAGGAGGCACATTGGGTAGGTTCGATTTGGTTACTTCCAGGAAATACCCGATGATTTTGTTATACCGAACCCTCAAGTTCTGTATTCCAGAAGCCTTTCTTTCGGATTCCAAATATTCTTCTAACACGGATTGACTGTTCCTACGTAGATCCCGATAACGGTCCAATTCTGGGCTGAATCCCGGCTTAATGAGGTCCCCTTCGGTAAGTTGAATCGGCGGATTTTCCACCAAGCTCCGATCCAGAACCTGGATTAGGTTTTGTAAACTCTGGATACATTCAGGCGTGAATCCTACTCGTTCCGGCGGGAACGGGATTTTTTCTATCAGGTCCAACCCCTGTTTGAGGGATGAGCGAATTCCAGCTAAATCTTTGGGATGAGCTTTGTCCAGGGCAACCCGGGCAGTGAGGCGTTCCAGGTCTAGAATATCTCCCAGGATGGAACGCAAGGTCTGTAATAAAGTTTGTTCATGGTACAACTGATCTACCAACGATTGCCTATCCAGGATGGCTTCTTTTTGCAAAAGGGGCTGAAGGATCCATTTCCGGAGAAGCCGTTTCCCCATCGCAGTTTTCGTATGATCCAGTACGGCCTTCAGGGTGTACCGATCTCCTCCATCCTGCAGGTTTTGTACCAACTCGAGATTTCTTAAGGTAGCTTCATCGAGAAGGAGGTACTCCTGCTGGGAGTACCTCTTGAGGGTTCGGATGTGAGGCAAGAGGTTCTTTGCATTCTCTTCGAGGTATTCGATCACTATCCCAGCTACCAACACTTCCGGATCCTTTTCGGTGAATCCAAACCCTTTTAATCCAAGGGTCCCGAAGTGTCGGCACAATCGATCGTACGAATTCGTTTGGTTGAAACTCCAATCGGGAAGGGCGTTGATCACCATTTGACGATTGGACAGGATCAAGCGTTGCAAGTCTGGATCGGAATTTAATAAGGACTCGGGAAGGATTATTTCCTTCAGTTCCAACCGAGCCAACTCTGCCTTTAGAGAATCAATCCGTTTTTGTGGGGGAATAAAGGTGGCAATGAACTCCCCTGTGGAAAGGTCCACGTAAGACAACGCGATCCCCTTCTGAACTTCTGCCATGGCTGCGAGGTAATTGTTCATTCCCCGATCTAGAAGCTCTTCATCAGTGACAGTCCCCGGAGTGATTACCTCTACGACATCCCGGTCCGCCAAACCTTTTCCCGCTGGAGGGACATGGAGTTGTTCGCAGATGGCAATTTTTTTGCCTGCTTTCAGTAACCGAGCAATGTATCCCTGAGAAGCATGGAAGGGAATCCCGCACATGGGGACCCCATTCCTCTGGGTCAATGTAAGACCTAAGAGGGAACTAACCTCCTTAGCGTCCTGTTGAAACATTTCATAGAAATCTCCCAAACGAAAGAACAGTATGGCATCCTTATGCTTGAGTTTGATGCGGTTGTACTGCTCCATCATGGGAGTAGATTTAGACATCTCAGGGTCTCTTCTGATTCTTCAAAAGTCTTTGTATCACCAGTTCGGTTATGTCTACCTGCTTGCTCCACCATACTAAGTTAGGATCGCTACTCTTGAGGATTACGCTGTATCCCTGGTCTTCGGCCACAAAGGCTATGGCCTGTTGCAACTCACTGAGGAACGAGGAAGATTCTGCCAGCTTGTTCCTTCGTTCCTGCAACTGGGCATTCTTGATTCGATAGTATTCACGGAGATAGTTGGTCTTACTGGTAATTTGTTCCTCCAATTGTAGGGATAGGGCCTTGTTTCCCAGACGTTCCGCTTCCAATTGACGTTCCTTCAATTGGTTAATCTCTCCTGTGATAGCATCTAGATCTGCCTGCAGGCGCTTAGTCATTTCTTCCAGCTCCCGCACGGCTTTTGAATCCCGGTAAAACGCCATGGTTACTTTTGCGATGTCAACGATTCCTACTGTGGTTAGTTGTTGCCCCATCAATGAGAAAGGAAGGAGAAAGAAAAGCATCCAGACAATCTTTCGCATGGTTGGTTCTACCTCCTACTGATTGAATATTTCATACCCAATGGAGAACACGAAATCTAAGCCCAGGGTATCTCGGAACAAGGGTCCCGTTTGCATTTCCACATCACCCGCGTCGTTGATACGGAACCGCTTGGCCATGTACAATCGAATGGGAAATTGAGGAATGGAGAATCGAATTCCTGCTCCATAGCCAAACAGGAAGTCCTGGATCTTGAATTTGGTGAATTCCTCTGGTGTGTTCCATCTTCCCACCATATCGAAGAAGATATCGAACCAAAGAATCCGTTCCGCTAGAGGCATCCGCAATTCCAGCCAGTTGTCCCAAATTGTTCGTTTGTCCAGTTCCCGAGGCCACCCTCGGGCTATGTACATACCATCGATCCAGAGAAGATCTGCTGTTCCTGCCGTAAGTGTATTGTACCCGGAAGGTACCCAGAACTGGGGCCAAATGAAGGAAAGCTGGGAATGGGCCCCCAAGACTAACTGGTAGCGCCAGGTGTCAGTGATGTTTACATTGAGAAGAGTAATGAAGTTTTCGATTTTGCTGTCCGTCCGGATGTAGTGCTTTTCTCCCCGCAAGGGACCTCCTACGAATTTAGCCGTTTGATTCAGATAGTACCCAGAAGTGGGATTAAAGTAGAAATCCCTCTTGTCCAGGTAGAGAGTGAGGGATAGGGCGTTGGAGAATACCCACTCGCCTCGATTCTCCCTATCCGTCGATAGGTATGGCCGGAATAGATCGGGGTCGTAATCTAGATAGGTTAGGGTTGTTCGGAATCCTGTTCCTGTGCCCAACGTTCCAAGGGGGGTTCGGAAGCGATAGCCTGTGTTCAGACCAATGGAAAAGTTGTATATATCGTAGGTCATTTTGTACTGACTAGGGACGATTGCCGTAGTTCCCCCCGCATACTCGTAGTCGGTAACTAGGTTATACTGCTTGATTTCATCTGCCGTAGGCTTCTTTCCAAAGGGTTTTCCATTGGAGCTATATACGTACTCACCCGTGAAGGGGTCGGGGAAGGCATCGACCCCCGGATTGCTCCCACTGAAAATGGGAAATAGAACATCCTGGGGTATTCCGGAATTCTTGCTGTGTTGAATGGTGAAGTCTAGTCCCCCAGACCAACGCTTCCCAAAGAGCCATTTTTCCAAGAAATTGAAGGAAAGGGTTTGAATAATGGGGGATGCGGTTAGATCGATACTGAAGACCTGTCCTCGGCCCAAGAAGTTCCGATCCGTCCACCGAAGGTTCCCAGAAATGGGAAACTCTGTGCTACCCCCAAAAGCTAGACCGAACATGATCTCGGCCATGCTGGTTTCCTCCACGTTGATTACCAGATCCATCAGCCCATCGGCACTTCCCTGAGGAGTTTCTGGAACAACGGAGGAGAAATATTGAAGATTGTAAAGATTCTGTAGTCCTTCTACGACTTTCTTTTTACTAAAGACATCTCCTACTTCCAGGGGAATTTCCCGGTACAGCACGAAATCCTTCGTTTTCTTGTTTCCCTTAATGATGATATTCTCGATGTGGGCTCGGTTTCGTTCCACGATATTGATCACAAAGGAAATCGTCTTTTTCTGTTCATCCCTAATCATCTCGCGATTAATCGAGTTAAAAATGTATCCATTTTCGAAGTACAGGTCGGCTACCCGCTGGAAATCCTGCTCCACCCTTGTCATGTTCAGTACTCCACCTGGTTTCTGCCGAACTAGCTCATTCAACCGCTCTGTGGAAAAGATCTCGTTTCCTTTGAAGGTAATCCCTCCGTAGGTATACTGGTCCCCTTCTTGAATGTACAAGGTAATGTTCAAATAGGTGCGGTTCTCCTCCTCATCCCTCTCTATATCCCGGGTAACATTCACCACCTTGGCATCCACGAAACCCCGTTCCCGGTAGTACCGCTCAATGGCTTGTATATCCTGCTGGAACTTTTTTTCCTGGTACACCCCACTATTGAATAGGGACTGTTCCTTGCTCTCCATTGCTTTTTTAAGAGTGCTTTCCGAATAGGTTTTATTCCCACTGAAACGGATGGAACGAATGGTAGTTTGACTTCCTTCGGTAATGGTAAATACAACGATTCTTTTTTTCGGATTTTTGGGATCTGTTTCGATACTTCCTGTGACTTTTGCATCGGGGAATCCTCTTTCCAGGTACAGGCCCAACACCGCTTGTTCATCGACTTTCAGTTTAGAGGTGTTCACCATGTCACCGGTCTTGATCAATACCACATCCAACAAATCCCCCGTCCGTACTTTTCGGTTCCCTCGGAACTGGATTTCTCCCACAACGGGCCGTTCCTCTACGGTGAACTCAATGATTACGGTGTTACGACTCGGATCCCCAGGTAAGGCATTGGGCGTAATGATCTCAAAATAATCTAGAGCGTACAGTTTACTTTGCAAATCCCAGAACAGATCGTCGGAAAAATTTTTGCCTTTGTACGGTTCCACAATTCCCGCCAATTCGTTCATTGAAACTGCGGACAGCCCTTTGAATACGATATCTCGAATAGGCTTTCCCTGGAACCATTCCTTTCCTCCCGTTTGAGCCTGTAACTGGGAAGAGTAACTCACAAACAAAGCTATCACCAGGGCAAATACGACAGTAGCGGATCGTCTCATACAAGCTCCTCAGTAGGAATATCTCCATCGAAAGGACAGGGTGTTGTCCCGGATGAACAGTTCTTCTGGCTTTTTCGGTCGAAGGCTCCATTCCAGCGTAAAGAATGGGGTTTTCCACTCAAACAGAACCTCGGATTCGATACCAATCCCCCCAAACCTACGTATGTTACTAGTCAACGGGTCTTCTGCCCGCAATTGAATAAGGTACTCCAGGAACAGATCGGAACCCAGGTATTTTCCCAGAAAAACACTGCTTTTATCAAGATACCTACCCAGGGAAGGAACCGTCTGATTCACAGGGATGCTCTCCTGGGGAAGCAACACTTCCGTCAACACATTCTGGAATATTTGGGTTCGGACGGAGAATAGATCCAAGTTGAATCGATTCCGCATGTCCCGCTCAAAAGCTCGAATGATTTCCGATTGCAGGAATAGATCTCCGGATAGAAGCAGGGCCGAAGATAGATTGACAGCTTCCTGAGTGCCATAAGCTAACAAATTTCCGCCTCCCCCTAAGAGGGTAAAAATTTCAAGTTGGGAGAGACTTGGTTCGGATTCGAATCGGGGAGAAAACTGACTCAATCGCGTATTATCCGCTATAAGGTAGATTCGCACTAGACCCGTTTGGGTATTCTCTCGAATTTCCGCCCGAGCGGAAATGATGGGATCGAATTGATCTCCCCGTTCGTTGAAAATAATTCTTCCTTCCCTCAAATAGAATACTCGATCGAAATAGTAGATCTGTCCCCCTCGGATTCCAATATTTCCTCGAACAAGGAAGAATCCATTCTGGGTATTTAGTTGTATTCGAAGGAGTTGTCCAAGAGCCGCGTAGGTTCGGATGATAGGAAAATTTTCCGTTGGCCACACGAACTCGACCAGTTTTCCTGTTTCTATTGATAAATCCACCGATAGTCGCACTTCCTGCCCTGATGCTGAGGTCTGTTCAGTGAGGAATTCTCCCAAAGTGATCTTCGTATTGGAAGCACTTACCTTTCCGCTTATTCGAACCTCCTGGTCTTCTACGTCGATCGACACCCTACCCTTTCCAATTCCGTCCACTAAAACTCCATTGAAGTTGGCATCCAAACGAACTCCCCCGGTAGGACCTGTATCCACCCAGATGGAAGCGCTGGCTAATTCGTATCCTTCCAGTTCGAAAGTCCCCCCTACCTGTACGGTTCCCCCCTTGGTTGTGAGGGTAATCGGATTCAGGGTGACCGACTTTTCTCTGAAACTTAGGCGGCCTTGGAAGGGGCCGAGGTCTTCCGGTACTATATCCAGACGAGCCTTTCCTGATTCCACGATGAGCTCTCCAGAGAAAGAGGGGTCTTGGAGGGACCCTTCCATCGAAAGGGATCCTCGTACAAGACCTTCCTCGATACGAAACCCTCCAAAGTCTAGGTATCGTTTGAAGGTTGAAAGGGAGAAAACGATATTTCTAAAAGACGCTTGAACTATTCCCTCTTCCTGAAGCGAACCCGATGCTTCAAAGGTGATCGGTACGGGTGATGCTACCCGGAGCACGAAGGACCCCGTGGTGTCGATCCTTCCATCGACCGCGTGATCAGGTCCTCCAGAAAAGAGAAATTGTGTTCCTTCCTTCGCTACTTGGATGTTCCATTCTCGATATTCTTGGGGTATTTCTGGATCAAGAACGATGTAAGAGCTCTCGCCTTTTTTCACACGAAGAGGCAACGATGGAAGAGCGAGCAAGGTCCCTTGAGCTTCGAAGGTCACCTTCCCTACACTTCTTCCCTGAAGAGGCTTTTCCCCCAGGGAGACGCTGGTTTTGGCATCCCAGTCCAAAAAACCGTTTCGTATATCTAAGATCCCTTTCCCTTCTAGGTTGAAGAATTCGTTGTAGGTAATTTCGATCCGATGGGCATCCACGAGGGTTTCGGAAAGGGTGCCGGAAAAGTTGATTCCAAAGGTACGACCCTGGATTCTCCCCTCCTCAAGCCTAAGATCTACCGCTAACTCTCGTCTGTGGAGGATGTCTTGCCCTTTGATCCTTCCTTCCACGATACCCCCGATTTTTCCTTCGGGGAACAGCCGCAAAAGAGGAACGCGGAGAAACTCCAAATCTACCGATAGAGCTCCTCCTTGGTAAGTTCCTTGGAAAGAATATTTTTCTAGTTCTGCTTTCCCATACAGTATCGTTCTAAGCTGGGCATAAGAGTTTTCTAGAGAGAACTCTAGCACACCGTTCCCTTCCACGGAAGTAAAAGGATCCTGGATTACCAGAGAAGTAAAGGTTCCTTGTCCCGGCAGCACAGTGCCACTCAAAACCATGTTGATTGGTCTCCCTACCAGGTTGGGAGAGAAGGATGCATGAACATTCTTCAGATCCAGTACCCACGAAAAGGGGGAAGAGTAGAAGAATTCCAATGTTCCGCTTATTTGGGTGTCCCGTAGATAGGGAATTGCCAGAGGAAGGTTTGTCACAGACACCGAGCCGAAAGCCCCAATTCCTTTTCCCCAATAAAGTTCCAATTTTGAATGATAGGAACCTGTTACACGCAAATACCCCGTAGGATCCAATAGGGTACTGAATCTATAGGTTTCTCCGAACATCTGTAGGTCCGTGTCGAATTCGAGAATCCATGTATCCAATCGCTTCCCTCGAATCGTGGCTTGTCCCCTCTGTTCGTTCCATAGGAACTCCAGTTGGGGAATCTGGAACGTTCCATCGGGATGGTACCGCAGGGAACCTTGTACGAAATGTTCTTCCTTTGTTTCTTCTTTTATGGTGAACGCTGGGATGTCGAACGTCCATCCTTCAGTGGATAGCTGGAAAAAAACATTCGCCGAAAGCACTAGGGAGGGAAGATCTTCCAGGGTATTCAGAATTGCCTGCCCTCCTACTTGGTCTAGGAGAGAAGTGGCGGTCCGAAGAGAAAAATCCTGTAGGGTAATTCGTCCAAGTACGTGCCTCAGATCTCCCTCGGGGAAAATCCCATACACTTGGATCGGTTTAGAGGTAGGAGACAAAGAAAAAGATCCCTCTACCCGCCGGAAATCGAATCGGGAACCTTCCGATGCATACAAGGCTGCCTGATACCGATGAAACCCCACCTTCCCCCAGGATAGGAATGGTCCCTCGATCTGTATTCCTCCTTTGATCCGGGCGACTTTGATCGAACCATCGAGAGGATAGGAAGTAGGATAGGTAAAGTTCTCGAGGGTGATCTGACCTTCTGGAATTAGGTCTGGGAAAGGTATCGAACCTTTAAAAAAAACAGTGCCATACCTATTCTTAAGGCGAAGTTCGGAAAACTGAACTCCCTCCGGGCTCCCCTCGAACTCCATCTGTAGAAAGGTAGATGTTTGAAGAATCCCCTGGGGAAGGATCCCCTGGAACTCTCCCCCATAGGACAACTTCCCTGTATCCATACTATACGTGAGGATTCCTTTTCCAGAAAGAGTTACATCCAACAAGGTTTCGAACCCGGAGGACTGTAAAGGCTTTATCAAAGAGGAAGGAGAAAAGGTTTCGCATAGAACGGTGGCAGAAATAGATTTCTGGATATCATCGTAGGTAACCGTTAAGTCGATAGGAGTTCGATCCTCCAGTCGTTTGATGGTAACTCTCTTGCTTTCAGTAGTAACTTTGAAGGCCTGCCGTTCCAGAACAAAGGTATCCGTCTCGGTTCGTTCGAACACTACGGTAGATTCCGTAAACCCTCGTAGATTCCGGAACCGTGAGGTGAGTTCCATCCTAGTTTGGATACGGTTGAAAATAAAACCTTTGATACTCTGGTAAGTTAAGTTGGTAACCAACTGAAGAACCTGTGATCCCCCTTCTGGGGAAAGAGAAAAAAAAATGTCCCGGGCTGTTATAGTGCCGATAGACGAAGAGAACTCCAGATGAACTCTTTTCCCCACCACTCGGGGGAGTTTCTCGTTCCCTTTTTCCGAAGATGGAATCGCAAGACTTCCTATCTCTCCGAATCTCTCCTGTAGGTTAAGCAATGCTTTTTCGCTCGTTTCGATATGGGCATCTTCCAGTACGATCTCTTCAATTCCTTCCCAGAAATTTCCCGAAAGTAGGGTGAACAACCGGTAACGGATCTTTAAAGAAGAAACTCTAATTGAAGATAAGGGATCTTTCCGATCCCGGATTACGAGGTTCCGTATTTCCAGGGAACGAAGGAACGAAGGAGAAATGGACCCGTATTCCAGGTCCACTCCGAAGGAAACTTCCAGTTGATGAAGGATACTGCTTTTTAGATCCTCCACGTACCGTTTAACCGATCGATCCACAGGAATGATCATTACCAAGGTAAGGGATAGGATAAGGATTCCGACAATGAATAAGATCTTTTCCTTCCCCCCTCGTACCGCTGACACAGACTACTTACCCTCCATCCAGTTTCCCGATAAACTGTACCACAACATGGCAAGAATAGGAACTGGAAATCAAGGAAAGATCATTCTCGATCGGTTCATCGTCTTCGAGGGAATCGACGGGGCAGGGACTACCACCCAAATCCGGCTCTTAGCAGAGCGGTGTAAGCAGGAGGGGATTCCTGTTCAGACTACCGGGGAGCCGACGGAGAATTGTATCGGAAAGACGATCCGTCGAATCTTGAAAGGGGAACATCGAGTTCATCCTAGTACGATGCCTCTTCTCTTCGCTTCTGACCGAAATGAGCATCTCTACAGAGAAGAGGGAATTCTATCCTGGATCGAGAAGGGATTTTGGGTCTTATGCGATCGATACATCTTCTCTTCTCTAGCCTACCAGACCATCGAGAACGATTACCCATTGGTTAGAGAACTAAACGACAGGTTCCCTTTGCCAAGGATCCTATTCTATCTGGAAGTCCCTCCAGAGACGGCTATCCATAGAATCCAAACTCGGGAAACAAAGGAGATCTATGAGGTACTGTCCTTTCAACGGAAGGTCCATCAGCAGTACCGGAAAGTTTTATCGGCCTATAAGAATTCTGGAATGGAGATTAAAATCTTCGATGGAACTGCTCCGATGGAAAGCATACACGAAGAGATGTGGAACTTTCTAAAGAAATTCCGATACTGATATAGTGAAACGACTTACTGTTTGGATTTTTTCCTTGATCTTTCTGTTGGGAAGCATTCAGGATTCCTTTGGGTATAAGATCCTTTATGCAGAACAGTTCTATAAGCTGTTCCACCAACACCTTTACCAGTATCCAGAACGTATTGCGGAAAATATCTCCTACCTTCAAAGCGCCTTGAAAGCTGACTTTGCCAATCCCCTCTATGCTCTAGCCAAAATTCCAGACAAGCGCCATTGGGAACGGTACAGGTACCTATTCAAGATGCACGTGAACTTAAAAATCATCGAACAGATCCTACTCTGGGGCTCCAAGTACCAGAAAATGGTGGCGTATTTCTACAATGCCCCTTGGTGGAGACAGAACCTGGAAAGCCTGGATCAGGCGGAAGCCCTCTTCCGCTCTGCCCTCCCCTACTGGGAAGAGGCAAAAACATGGTCGAAGAAAGCCATTGCCCTATCCTTTCTCCACATGGAGGAGATCCAGGCTTGGGAAGATGAGAATCATCGGATTGAATCGGGGGATTTGAACTACGAGGCCCTGATTCAAGAGCATCTTCAACGGGTGGAACGGGTACGAAAGGCCTTCAAGGAAATGGACGCTTCTACCTATTAAGTATCAACGAACGAGAATGATGCATTTCAGAGGATTAGCATCGCATCTCCGTAGGAAAAGAACCGATACCGCTTCTCGATGGCGTGTTGATAGGCTCTTTTAATTAAGGAAGCTCCCGCGAAGGCAGTTACCAACACCAGGAGGGTTGAGCCGGGGGTATGAAAGTTGGTAAAGAGGTGATCCACCACCCTGAAAGGGTATCCAGGAGTAATGTACAGTTCCGTGGAACCAGAGCCTGCTCTTACTTCTCCTGCCTGATACGCGGATTCCAAGACCCGAACTGAGGTCGTGCCCACAGCGATGATTTTCCTTTTCTCTTTTCGGGCTTGATTGATCCTGTGTGCTGCCTCAGGGGAAACTTCATACTCCTCCCGATGCATCTTGTGATTCTCTATGTTTTCGGTTCGGATGGGTTCGAACGTGCCCAACCCGACATGGAGAGTAACGAAGACGCGTTCGATTCCTTTTGTGTCCAAGGCATTTAGAATGGACTCGGTGAAATGGAGCCCCGCCG
>CAKZQO010000189.1 GCA_937140905.1 uncultured Spirochaeta sp. | reverse complement strand
CTTCGCTGCGCAAACTACGGCTGAAGCGGCTGCTCAAAAAGCAATGGAGAATGGTTTGCGTGAGGTGAATGTTTTCGTCAAAGGTCCTGGAGTAGGAAGAGAATCCGCCATTAGATCATTAGGTGCTTTGGGTCTGAAAGTGAAGTCCATTCGCGATGTCACTCCCATTCCTCATAATGGGTGTAGGCCAAGAAAAGCTAGAAGAGTATAGGGAGATAGGTAGAAATGGCTAGATACACGGGCCCACAATGTAGGTTATGCAGGGCAGAAGGAACAAAGCTTTTCCTGAAGGGTGAACGCTGTTATAGCGATAAATGCGCAATTTCAAAAAAACGGCAGGCACCGGGGAAAGCCATGCGGATGCGGGTGGGAAAGAAATCCGACTATGCTGTTCAATTACGAGAAAAGCAGAAGATGAAACGGATTTACTGCCTTTTGGAAAAGCAGTTCAAGAATACCTTCTTCAAAGCCACAAAATTGCCTGGAAAGACAGGTGAAAATCTCTTCATGCTTTTGGAACGAAGGTTGGACAACGTTGTATATAGAATGAGATTTGCCTGTTCGAGAAAACAAGCAAGGCAATTAGTGTCTCACGGACATGTGCTGGTGAATGGGAAACGGGTAAATATACCCTCCTATCTATTGAAGCCCAATGACCGTGTAGAAATTTCGGAAAAAGGGAAGAAGTTGCTCTCCGTAAAAGAAAGTTTGAAAGAGTATACAAGATCCGGTGTAGCCCCCTGGTTGGAGGTTAACCCGGACGCTATGGTGGGTACCTTCAAAGCTATACCTCGCAGAAGCGATTTGACTGATATGATGGATATCAAAGAGCAACTGATCGTCGAGCTCTATTCTAAGTGAGGAGTATAAATGGCGCGCAAGAACCTATTGAAAGGTTTTAAAAGACCGAAGGGAATCATCTTTGAACATAGCGAATCCTCACCGGACTATGGTAAATTTATTGCATATCCCTTCGAGCGAGGGTATGGCACGACGATTGGGAACACGCTTCGCCGTATTCTCCTGTCTTCCATACAAGGGTATGCCATTACAGCTGTAAGAATAACCTGTTATGATGCAGAAGGTACTCCCCATGTATTATCCAGTGAGTTCGAAGCGATCCCGGGAGTTGTAGAAGATACGCCAGATTTGTTGAATAACCTCAAACTGCTGAATCTTAGGTTAAAGGATGAATTGGAACAAAAGACGATCCTTGTAGAAGTAAAAGGAAAAAAGGAACTTAAGGGTTCAGACTTAGAGGTGGATGAAGCGATAGAGGTACTTAATAAAGATCATCATATCGCTTCTACTATGGAAGATGCCAACTTCGAAATGGAAATTCAGATAGATCTGGGTAGAGGGTATGTTCCAGCTGAGTTGAATGAGAAATATATCGAAATCATCGGCACTATACCTATGGATGCTATTTTTTCCCCCATCAAGAAAGTGAAGTATACGGTGGAGGATACGCGGGTAGGGCAGCGTTCGGATTATGACAAATTGACGTTGGAAGTCTGGACGAATGGAACAATCACTCCAGAAGATGCTGTTGCGGAAGCTGCAAAAATTGCCAAAGATCACTTTACGATCTTCATAAATTTCGATGAAGATTCCGTATTTGGGGGAGGGGATGCGGATGAAGAAGAAGAGGGGATTCGAAAGCTACTGGAAACTCCTGTCGAAGAATTGGAACTGTCCGTTCGATCCAGTAATTGTTTAAAGAATGCCAATATACGTACTATCGGCGATCTTACCATGCGGACTGAAGAGGAAATAGCCAAGACTAGGAATTTTGGGAAAAAGTCTTTACAGGAAATAAAAGAGAAACTGCAGGAATGGAACTTGAGCTTAGGCATGACAGACTATGCCGCCTTGAAGAAAGCATTGAAAACTGTAAAACAGAGGAAGAAGGAAGAAGCCCATGAAGCATAAAATCGGTTTTAATGCCCTTAGTAGAAGGTCAGGGCATCGTAAAGCGCTTATTCGAAATATGGTGATCTCCTTGTTCAAATACGAAAGAATAAAAACCACCAAAGCAAAAGCAAGAGAAATCCGACGTATAGCAGAAAAACTCATTACCCGGGCAAAGGTAGATACTGTTCATAATCGCCGAATCGTGGCAAAACGGATACATGAGAAATCTGTTCTTTCTAAACTTTTTAAGGATATTGCTCCTCGTTTTGTCTCCAGACCGGGTGGGTATACACGGATCCTAAAGTTAGGTCAGCGAGAAGGTGATGCCAGCGAAATGGTCCTTTTAGAACTAGTAGAACGGAAGCCTTTGGAGCTAAAGAAGAAGCCGAAAAAAGCAAAAGAAGAGGAAAAGAAGGAAAAAGAATAATCCAGCTAGTTATTCTAGGGTAAAGAGCCACCGGTACGGGTGGCTTTTTTTATTGCTCTATGTTAATTAGGAAAAATCCGATATTATTATATATATGTAGAAAGTTCAGGAGATATGTGAATTCATGAGTTCTATTCAGAAACTCTTCCTTAGCCTCCTTTTGACCATAATCGCTTTCACAGGATTTATCTTTATAGCGTATTTCGGATTGTTCGAATACCTGGAAACGCATTTCTACAATGTTAAAATCCAAGAGAATTTACAAAGGACTCTCGAAAGAACAGGCGAGCATATATCTCAATATCAACGGATAAATAACGAAAAATTCAAATCCATCATGGAGATGGATTTCATAAAAACTGTGTATTTTTTAAATCAAAGTCGGGAGCATATTTTTAACCGAGAAAGCCTGTTTGCCAAACTTGCAACAGAACAGTCTGGATTTTCGGGGGTACGGTTCATTGATCTCAATATAGAAAGAATACATTTCAGTACCTTCCCGGAGGATGTTCTACGAAAAACCGGCACCAATATAGAATATCGAAACTTGAAGGAAGTAGAGAGTGGATCATTCATCGAAACCTTAAGGAACAAAGCGGCCGAAGAACCTATTATTCTCCATTCAGGAGCCCATTCTTTCGTATACTGCTTCAAAGCCTTCGACATGTATGCGAAACATGTAGGGTATGCTCTATTCTATGTAGGAAAGCTAGGTCTTCAGAATTATCTTCTTAAGGTTGGAGATCTTAGTTTAGGGGATAAGATTGAGCTGGTCGATGGGGTTGGAATCCTCCTGAAAGCTCAGTATATAGACAATAAGATCCTAGAAGTTGTTCAGAAATACTGGATGGGAGTTAGTTCCGAAGTCCCTTATTTCGTACTAGAGAACGGCGAATCCTTTCGCTTTTTTGAAAGTAAAAGTGGAACCTTGATTAAAATCGGGTTTTTCCAACCAGCGAGCCTCTTTGGACTGACTACAACTTTGAAGGTGACTATTTTCGTTTGCACCTTCATTACACTATTTTTACTCTTTTTCCTTCTCTTCAATTTGAAGCAGGAGCCTGTATTAGTTGTCAGTGAACGAATCAAGAAGTTGCAACTCCATCTCTTATGGGAATACTTGGAGCGTAATCAGGAAATCGATTGGAAAAAGATTCAATTGGAACTCGAGAGTCGTAGGGAAGAGGTGAAGAGCGAGATTCTCAAGGGAGTTGGAAGAATAAAGAAGGAGGACCGACCGAAACTCGAATCCTTATTCGATAAAAGTTGGGATGAGATCCTCACAGTAATCGGGAACAAGGCTCAAGTAACTACTCCTTCAGTGGATTTGAGCCGGTTGACAGAATTGATAGAACGGGCGTTACAAAAGATCACGGTAGTATCGGTCCCTGCTGCTCCTCAAAAAGAAGAAATTCAAATTTCTACTCCTGTTGAAAAGATAGCGGTATCCAAAGTTCCAGAAGAGAAAAAGGTAAGTGAAGTTGAAGAGGCGATGGAAGTAGAAGAAGCCGAAGAACTCGAAGAGGTGGAAGCCGTAGAAGAAGTAGAAGAAATGCAAGAGGTGGAAACTCTCGAGGAAGGGGGTGAAGCCGAAGAAGTTGAGGAACTTGAGGAAGTTGAAGAAGTTGAAGAAGTTGAAGAAGTTGAAGAAGTCGGAGAAGCTGAGAGAGTTGAGGAAGCTGAAGAAGTTGAAAAAATCGGAGAAGTTAAAACCGTAGAAGAAGCGGAAGCATTGGAAGAAGCAGAAACTCTTCCGGAAGCCGAAAAACTCGAGGAAGTTGAAGAGTCCAAACCTATAGAGGAACTCGAAGAACTAGAGGAAGTCGAGCTAGCGGAAGAGGTCTCTACCCCTATAGAAGTTGAGGAACCCGAAGAGGTAGAACCCCTTCAAGAAATGGAATCACTCTCCGTTGGTCTAGGTACTCAAACGGAATTAGTAGAAGGGGGGGAGGCGCTCGAAGAAGCAGAAGAAGCAGAAGAAGTACAAGAAGCAGAAGAAGTACAAGAGGCAGAAGAAGTACAAGAGGCAGAAGAGGCACAAGAGGCAGAAATAGCCGAGGAGGCTGAAGAACTGGAACTCCTCGAAGAGGCGGAGGATTGGGGAGTGCTGGAGGAGCTTCCCGAGGGAGAGGCCGGGCCTATCCCTAGACCTCCAGCAAAGTCTTTCCCCTCTAGACGAGAACAACTCTTAACAAAGCACCTATTTGGAGGGGCATCGATTGCTCGTTTTTCAGGAAAACCCTCTGTATCAGGAAGGGCTTCCCTCGTTACACTCTACGAAGCAGGGTATTTTGAGTACATTGAATTATGTGCTTCAGCCAAAATAGATAGGGGGGGGATAGAACAACAAGAAGTAATCGTTACTAAACCCGACGGACTTATTCAAATTGATGAAAGAACCTTTTCGGTTGAATGGATACCAAAGGATCAAAGCTTGAAAGGGCTAGTCGATCAGGTGGTAAAAGGAGCTGAAAAAGAAACGATCTCCAAGGTTTCAGAAGAAGCAGGTATAGAAGGACTTTTCGAGGGAATCGATGTATCCTTGGAGGATCTTTTTGGAGAGATCCCTCCGAAAGAGGAAACCTTACAGAAAGAGCATGCAGAAGGGCCCCAAGCGCAAGACAATCCCATTGAGGGATCGTACCTTACTGAGGATGGGTACTTCTTATTGAGCCAGTTTTTCGGAAGTTATAGGAAAGATGAAACTGGGGTACATAAAGCTCTAGTTCGTCTGTCTCAGTATTTTTCTTCTCCTATCTGTGTAGTGTTAAAGAAAGAAGAGGGAGCTTATTCTGCGAAACATTCTGTAGGATTACCACAATCTATAATTAAAACCTTACGATTCCATGATGGTCCATATTTCGGACGGATGTTCCGTAAGAAAGGATCCATGATGCGTATAAAGTATCCTTTTTCGCAAATAGAAGAATTTTGCTTGGATCCAACCATGAAAACTATCGTGAAAGAGTTGGTACCCCTTTTTATCCCTTATATCGATGGGGATGAAAAGGGAATCGTGTTGTTTGCAACAAAGATAGATGGATCTATGGAAGAATTGAGGGCTCTATTTTTTAAACCCCATGCGCTGGAAGTTGCAAATAGAAAAGTATAAAGAGTAAATAATGATCACACTGCTTGGATTTCTTCCAGGGATCCTTCCTCGCCTTCGATAGCAAGAGTGGCAGTCTCTTTCTGTTTAGCTTGTTGGTACTCTAAGATGCTAGCCTTGATGGACTTAAATACTAAAGGGAAAATGACATTAAAAAAGTATGTGTTGTGAATCGCATTCCGAATGGTTCGCTTGTACTGGTAATTGATGTGCTGAATTTCTGCATTCATGTACTGATCGTAATTCCTAAACACAGTGCTCTGTTCAAAGGCACGGGGAGGAAGTTTCAACTGATCCTGGTAATTCCCTAACGCGCGCATCAAATCGAACAACTGATATTTCCGTTGCGCATAGGTTTCGAATTTATTGGGATCGTTATCCATCTTGCGGACGAATTGTCGATATCGTTTGGGAAACATGTAGAAGATGATCTTTCCTTTTCGAATGAATATATTCTTTTTCTTGAACAAATCTTCTATAGCGCGGATAACGTGTCGGTTGCCTCTATAGTATTGGACTAGTTCGACGATCTTCTCTGCCCCTATGTCGCCTTTATAGAGGAGTAAACCGATCTGTTCCTGAATGGATTCTGGTAGAGAGGGATTTACTTGGACAGAATAGGTACGAAAGGTGACATTTTTCTTGTCCTTTAGTATCACGGAACTAAAATGGAATAGCTCGTCTTTGGTTATTTCTTTGAAGTATCCTCCCTTGCGTTCCGCTTCGGCCTTGAACTCCTTGTAATATTTATCTACAATTCCGTTTTCATTGAGAATGTTGTAAAAGGCTTCGGAGATTCTCAAACCCCCAATGGGAGCTGTGGATTCCATTCTTTTGGCATCGATGACGGCAATGCCAATGACATCCCACCGTTTGTTTCCCGGCGGGCCGAAGTTCCCTATGCTTACTTCCCCAATGTTGGCTCCGATTCGAATGCGAATCTGGAACAAGGCGTTGAAGGAGTTTGCCAATACCGAATCGTTTCTCATGAAATGGATGATTTGAAAGGCCGCTTTCACCGCCTCCTTTTCTTCTGTTTCGGAAAGTTGATCGATTAAGGCAGGGTTCGCCTCATTGAACAGGTCACAAGTTTTTTGCATCTCTACACAGGTATAGAAAAGCTCCGAACTTATGTATTGTAAAGCTTCCCTGTGACTCAAATTTTTCACTTTGGGATCGATCAGCCCTCCAAAATGGAACATGATGGAATCCCCTTCGGTCTTGTTCAAATATCCACCATGTTTTTTTAGGATGTTCGCGAAGGCTGTATAGAGACCGTTTAGGAGAATCTGGTTCTCTTTGGGACTTAAGAACTTCGCAAGAAAGGTGTAGTCTGCCACATCAATGAAACCTACCCCAATCTGTGTTTCGATAGAGTCTTTAGGAATTCCGCCATTTGCGATGATGGCATCTACCAGTTGCTTGGGAATATAGAAGTCGATGATTTCCTTTCGGAATTGCTCTTCTGGAGAAGTGTCCAGTGGAAGAGCTTGCTCTATGGAAAGAGCTTCCTGAGGCGGGTTCATGGGGAGTGCAGCAAGCATGGCGTGAAGTTCTTCATCGATAGTCGAATTTACCCCTGTTACCCCTAACAATTCTCGAACCACTAGGGCAGAATACTGAGGTCGCTCGACATTTTTTCGAAGGATCTCTTTACATAAGGATACAATTGTACTTGGATTTAATTGGATCGTACTCATATCACCATACCTTTTATTTTTCTATACAAAAACTGTAGTAGAAGCGCTTGGGAAAATCAATATTTTTTACTAGAAATTTTTACGTGAGCCACTGCTCGATCTTTTCTTTTTGGGATTCGAGGATGTTCAGGAGTTCTGAAAATTGTGTCCCATGGAGGGTAATCCCTTTTTGTGAGGGAAGCCATTGACCGTCTTTTTCGTAGTACTTTCGTATATCGAGGTATTTGGATTTCTTATAGGAAGAAAGACTCACGATGATTGGTTCGCGAATCGTTGCTTTTCCCGAAGCGTCCATCCCGATCCGACCTAAAACTTCCGCAGTTTCTGCCATAACGCCTCCCGTTAAAAAATAAGCTTAGATAAAATCAATAGAACAATTATCATCCATACGGTAATCGTAATCGCTATCCCTATTTTCTTAAGTCTAGGATCGATTTCCCAATCGGAAGAGGCTTCCAGATGTCGCAGGTACACCTCACGAGGGGTAAGATGGATCACTAGGGCTATTCCAAGGGGCAGGATCAGTAGATCGTCCAAATACCCAAGGACAGGGATCCAGTCGGGGATAAGATCGATGGGAGAAACAGCGTAGGCGACAGTTAGAAGGGCGATTATCTTTGCTATCCAGGGCATTTCCGGATCCTGGACACAGAGATACAACGCCCGAATCTTTCGGGCAAGAGAATGTAACCGTCTTTCTGTGAAACTCATGTTTAAAACAGTATAGGGAGAAGAGGAAAATATCAACCAGTAGCTTCTTCTGCATAATTAGGGTACCTTTATATCCATGAGGACTCGACTTGCCTTCTGGCTACTCCTTGGGTTCGTTGCCTTTTCGTGTTCGTTGGGGGGAGGGTCCTCGGGCTCTTCTGTCACTATCCAGGAAACAAGAACCTTCAATGCGCAAACTCTTTATGGAACCTGGCAAGAACTAACCGCGGATCTTCGGTACGTGGGCACGCACTGTCTAGTGTACGTGGAGGAAAATGAATCGCTTCTTATCCCTGATGCCGTGATACAGGAGATTGGGGAAACCTTCGATGGTAAGGTGTATCCCCTCGTGACCCAATATTTCGGAGAGCCGTACGATGTAGATCGAAACGGAAAAGTGATTCTCCTCCTTCTCGACATACAGGATGGTTACACCAAGGGTGACAGCGGGTACGTGGCGGGGTACTTTGACTATAGCCATATGTATTCTATTGATTCGTTCAGCCGTTCCAACCAAGCGGATATGATCTTCTTGGACACATGGCCTGGGCTACTAACCGATTCAGGAGCCATCGATGCCGAGGCCAAGGAGGATCTAAAACTTACCCTCGCTCACGAGTTCCAGCACCTGGTGAATTACAGCGAGAAGGTGATCAAGCAGCGTTCCTCGCCGATGGATACCTGGATCAACGAAGGACTTTCCTCTGCCGCCGAGTACCTGTACTTGGGGAAGCATGTACAAAAAAAAATTGACTACTTCAACCAAGTGCAGTACTGGGGAATTTCTTATGATCCCTTGAAGGATGCCAATCTTTGGGGGCAGTACTTTGTCTCCTGGGGTAGGTGGGGGGATCCATTGGTGAACTATTCCACGGTGTACCTCTTTTTCCAGTGGCTTCGGATTCAAGGTACCAGTTCAGAGAGTCTACCGGGAACCCCGGCGATATATAAAAGCATCATGCAAGATCCTTATGTCGATTATCGGGCGGTGGTGAACGCGTTCAATATGCATACGGGAGTTTCCTGGAGTTGGAAGGAGATCTTTCGCACCTGGCTTCTCGCTAACCTATTGAACCGGCCAACCGGAGGGTATGGGTACAAACACCAGCTTACCGATGCAACAGGTGCAGTACGCTACCTCTACCCTCGTTTCTTCGTAGGGTTAGCCTCAACAACGAGCGGCGTGTATCCCAGAGGGACCTATCCCCCTTTCAGCGTAACAGGTGATACGGCAGGGAAAGCGTACCTGTTACCGGGGGACGCGGTGTATGTGCTTCTTACGGAAGACAAAGTATTACCGGACACGGAGCCCATCGCGTATGGGTCCGTTGTACTGAGTAGCTCAGAGCCTATTGTCAAAGCAGAGAGTGTCCTGTATCAACGTGGGGAGATCTTAATGGCGGGGAATGTAAAAGGTATGTATGATCGTGATAAACCATTTAAAGATAATCTGTCAAATACTGAAACTCTATTTAATCAGATGGGTGAGTCAAACATCATTGGAATCACGAACCTATCCCCTCCCAGCGCGGGATGGATCGCAAAGAGTATTCCGAAAAGCACGTTGGGAACCGGTGGCCAGGGTTCTAAACGACGCCCTCATCCTATAGACGTCCTTTTAGGTGGTCAGGGGCAGGAAAAAAGCGAATTATTGCTTAAG
>CAKZQO010000188.1 GCA_937140905.1 uncultured Spirochaeta sp. | reverse complement strand
GTGTAACATGGAGATGGCAATTCCGGGAAGACAGAATCCGGTGCCGATACCGGCAAGAACTCCCACGATTATCGCGGACAAGCCATTAAGACCACTCTGGAAGACAAGGAAGGTCACAAGGGGGCCTAAAGCCGTTCCAAACAAAGCCATTAAGAGATAAGCGGCAAAAGGCTTGTGCGCGACTTTGGCGGATAGATACACGCCTATTACAATAGGTATACAGTTCAAAAGGGTTTTACCGAACAAAGCGAATCCCATCATCGTAAGGATGGCGGCGATGGTAGGTCCTGATAAAATAACTTTGTTGAGTTTAACCAGGGTTAATCCAAGAGCCGCCACGAGCCCGCTATTCACCAAAGCGGCGCCCACCCCTTCCAGCGCGGTATAGTCGGTGATCAGGCGTGCTGGGCGAGATTGTAAAGCGATCAGTCCTTTTATTGTGACATCAATACCCTGGACCGCGAGCCCAAGCACGATAGTTCCGGTAATAGTGATCGACATGATCAGGTAGAGAGTTGTTTCTTTAGATTTCACCGGTTCACCTCCCCTGCCGAATCATACAAGGGGAATTATACAACTGGCAATAAAAATTTTCTAGCATCTTGCTATAAATAAAAACTGTTGGAGGGGGTGTTCCTTTCGAATGCGGTAAAGATGTTAATGTAAGGGAGAACCTGCAGAATCGGGAAATTGCTCCTGAATGAGATCGTAGTAACTCAGAGTAGGGAGGCAGAGTCCTTTAAATTATAGTTGACTTATTCAGTAATAATAACGAAATTCATACATAGATTTTATATTGAAGAAACAGATAAGGAGAAGAAAATGAATCTGAAAAAAAAGGTCTTGAAAGCGGTGTTCGTGAATTCCATTTTCTTGGCACTATCCATAAGTTTGGTCGCCCAAGCACTAGATCCCATGGCGCCAGGCCGTCGAAACGTATCCTATCCCGCAGCGGATGGCACATCAATACGGGGGTACCTGGCAGTTCCGGAGGGACAGGGGCCGTTTCCTGCCGTAATCTTGATCCATGAATGGTGGGGTCTAAACGAGGATACTGCGATCCTGGCTGACGCGCTAGCCAAAGAAGGGTTTGTGGTATTGGCTGCGGACGCGTTCCGGGGAAAAGTGGCAAGGGAGGCCGCTGAGGCTCGTAAACAGACTACGGAAACTCCCGCCGCACAGATCGCTTCGGATTTGGACGCGGCTCACCATTTTTTGGCCTCCCATCCTAGGGTTAGAAAGGACAAGATTGCCGTATGGGGATTCTGTTTTGGAGGTACCCAGTCGATGCGGATGGGAGCTCGGAATCCTGGACTTGCCGCTGTGGTGATCTTCTATGGGGGTGGGCCTTTCCAAAACGCGGCGGATCTGGGAAACATGGACAAAGCGGGGCCGGTTTTAGGGATCTACGGTGAGAAGGATCAGGGGATACCGGTGGAGCAAGTCCGGAAGTTCGAGGCGGCCTTGAAGGAGCGGGGAATCCGGCATACGATCACCATCTATCCCGACGTGGGACACGCCTTTGTAAAGAGCACTACCTATAACAAGGGAGGCGCGCCCGAGCAAGCGTGGAGGCAGGCAGTCGATTTCTTAAAGGAAGTTTTGAAATAAGCTGTACTAGATGCAAACTGAAGTTATTCGGATGTGGAGGGGGTAGGGCACACCCCCTCCAGCATGATTCCCTTTTCACCGTACTGTTGCCAGAGACGATCGCATTCCTCCTCGGAACAGGAAGAGTCCATTAGCATTATGATATTCGAGGTTTCAATGGATGGAAGCCTATTAGGTAATTCAGCACAAGGGAGAATCCGAGCGGAGGCTAGGGGGAACAGGGTGGAGGCGGAGTAGGTAAGGCAAGAAACCCCCTCCGCGATGTGGGATCGGGAGATAAACCCCCTCGCGACCTGAGCCAAGGTGCTGCGCCTTTCATCCTCTAGTTCATACACATAGAAGGGGAAGGGTTCTTCGCAGAAGGCGGCACCGATGGCGTAGGTAGTAGGTCCAAACCGCATGGGAGGGTGCCCGGGATGGTAATGGCCGCTGAGGGATAGCGTCACTCCTTCTCGAATATTCCTTTCCAGGATCTCTTCCGCGTTCCTATACGTATGGGGGTACGTTTCATTCAGGGTAGGAATGACCACGTAATGCTGTACATGCACGATTGACCCTGATCCGGGCGAGGTGTGCGGATATGACTGATAATCTCGCGCGGGAAAGTGCTCTGGATCCTCCCGGTCAAAGGGAAATGTTTTTATAATGATGGTGTCGACTTCCGTGGGGAATTCGGAAAGGAGGGCCGGTATGCCGAACACTTCCCTACAGGTCGTTTCATCATCGTGATTCCCCCATAGTACTAAATAGTTGATAGAGGACGCATCCAGTAGCTTGCGGATCTGGAGATAGTCCATTTTAGCGTGTTCCAGGATCGAAGCATCACGGCGCTCGATCGCGTAGAAGGGCACATCCACAAGATCGCCTGTCACGATTAAAATATCCGGACGAATCTCTCTTTTTAAGAAAGACAGGGTAGCCTCTAGTAACCCTAACACATGGCGACTTCTCCGTTGGGGAAACCGGGAAGTGTTGGGGAGGTTGAACCGGGCGTGAAGATCTGTGATCTGGGCGATTCTCATAGGAGGTCCCTTGGGTTACGCCTTCAAGCCCGTGGTCATGAAACTTTCCACGAAGGCTTTCTGGAACACAAGGAATAGGAGGACGAGGGGCGCCGCCACCAAAAGGGTGGCGGCCATCAGATCGTTCCACGCGGCGGCGCTTTCGGAGGATTCTGCGAACATAGCCAAACCAACGGTCAACACCCGGGACTTTACCGTGTCGGTTACGATCAAAGGCCAGAAGAACTCGTTCCAGTGAAAGTTGATACTCACCAACGCGAAAGCGGTATAACTGGGTTTCACTAAGGGAATGGCGATCTTAAAGAGATAGTATTCGATACTGGCTCCATCCATCACGGCAGCCTCTTCCATTTCAGCGGGAATGGATCGAAAAGCTTGGCGCAAAAGGAACACGCCCATAGCGCTAGCCACGTAGGGTAGGGAGATGGCCGTTACCGTGTCGAGGAGCTTCAAGTTCTTGATGATGATATAATTGGGCACCACGAGAGTTTGAGGAGCGATCATCAATTGGAGGAGTAAGAGGGTGAACAGAAGATCCTTCAAAGGGAACCGGAACCGGGCAAAGGCGTAGGCAGCGAAAGTGATGGTGAAGAATTGCACAAAAAGGAGCCCGAACACGAACTTTACCGTATTGATAAAATACTTGTCAAAGGGAATGATGGAAAGGACTTCCCGGAAGCTGTCTAAATGGAAGGCTCTGGGGAAAAATTTGATATCGTGAAAAATCTCGCTCTGAGTTTTAAAAGCGGACGTGAGCATCCAGAGGAAGGGGAACACGATAAGGAAGGCGCAGAAAATCAGCACTCCATGATACAGGAGGGTTTGCAGGGTTTTAGGGCGAAACATTTGCTTCATTCTAAGGATGTCCATTAGGTTTCTCCCGATTCATAGTACACCCGGGGCTCCACTACCTTAAAAAAGAAGAGAGTGATCAGTAATAGAAGGGTGACCAGAAACACGGTGAGGGTGGAAGCGTACTGGAAGTTCCAGAAGGAAAAAGCATTCTGGTAGATGTAGTACACCATAAGGTTGGTGGCATTGCCGGGCCCCCCCCGGGTCATCAGGTATACCTGGTCCACGGCCTGGAAGGAATTGATCACCGCGATGATCAGGATGAAAAAGCTAGTGGATGAGATCATGGGAAGCACAATGCTGCCGAACCTCCGTACAGGACCCGCTCCATCCAAATAGGCGGATTCCAGTAGGCTTTTCGGAATTGCCTGAAGGGCGGTGAGAAAGATCATCATGTAGTATCCCACGTACTTCCAGATGCCCACGATGACGATGGAGATCATGGCGTACTGGGGATCTCCAACCCATTCGACGCTCTTTCCTCCCCAAAGTGTAATGAAACGATTGATGATCCCATAGGTAGGTAGGAATAGGTACAACCAGATCATCGAAGCGGCGGCCATGGGAATCACGGTAGGATAGAAGAAAGCGGTCCTGTAAAAGGCGGAACCCGCGATCTTCCGGTTCAATAGCAGGGCTAAACCTAAAGCGAAGAGCATCGTAAGGGGCACGGTAAGGATGGAATAGAGGAAATTATTCCACAGGACCGTATGGAATACGGAATCGAAGGCCATACGCTCGTAATTTTTCAACCCCACGAAAGAGATGAGGTTTCCCCGCCGTTCAGCGAAACTATCGATGAAGGACGAGAGGTAGGGGAAGTAGGTAAAAAAGAAGAGGAAAAAGAAGGTTGGGAGAAGGTATAGGAAGATTCGAAGCCGATTCTTTGAGCGTTTACGCATACCTTTCCTTTCCGAGGTACCGCCCTTCTTCATTGAGATCCATTGAGAAGGGAAGGATGAAACGTGCCGCCGTTCATAGAGAACGGCGGCTTCTTAAATTTAACAATACCCTACTTTTTTGAATAGGGTTCCAGGATCTTATCCACTTCTTTCTGCAAATTCACTAACCCCTGATCGAGGGGCACCTTCTGTAATAGCACGTCGGCAATAAAAGTTTTCAAGGTCTGGCGAATCTGGCTATTGCTATAGAAAGCCATTTCCTTCTCGGCGAACTGGAGTTGCTCGGAGATAGCCTTATAGTGGGGATATTTCGCCATGTAGTCCTTCATCCTCTGGGTGTTGTAGGCTGCCTTCTGCGCGGGGATATAACCGGTACCTTCGGTCCACCGGGCGCATACCTCGGGGCTGGCCATCCACTTGGTAAAGACCCAAGCGGCGTTCTTTTCCGCTTGCTTCAGTCCCTTGAAGATATAGAGGTTTCCGCCTCCCGTGGGGAAGGCGTTCCGCGCATTCCCTGGCATCGTAGTTACTCCAAAGGGGAATTTAGCCGACTGGGAGACAAAGGTGAAGCTACCGGAAGAGTTGATCATCATTGAGGCTGTCTCGGCCACGAAATCCTGGGATGCGGGTCCATAGAACCGCTGAGCCGGCATTACCTTCTTTTCGTTTACCAGGGTGTTCCAGTATGAGAAGGCTTTTTTCGCTTCCGGTGTGTTGAAGAATGCCTTTGTTCCCTCTTCATTGGCATAGGTTCCGCCCGCCTGCAGGATCAGACCCTGGATCGTCCAGGTGTCCTCCGTGATATCTTCATATCCCCACCGGATTGTTTCCCCTTTTTCGTTCCGTTTGACCAGTTTCTCAGAGAAGGCGATCACCTCGTCCCAGGTGCGGGGAGGCTTTTCTGGATCCAAACCTGCTTCTGAAAAGTGTTTCTTGTTCCAGTAGAGAGCGGGGATGCTTCGCTGGAAGGGCACACTCCATACTTTGCCCTTATGCATGGAGTTCTTCATGAATCCCGGGAAGAAGCCATCGGTAAACCCCTTGTCCGGTCCAACCATGAACTGGTCGATATCCTCTATGAGGTCCTGATCCAGAAACTCCAAAAGGGAAATGGAGGTAGCCACGATCACTGCGGGTGGATTCCCTCCTTTGGCAGCGGTAATGGCTTTTTGAACGGTTTGGTCGTAGTTCCCACTGTAAACGGCTTCCACTTTGATGTCCGGATGCGCTTTGTTGAACTCATCCACGATTTCGCTCATCAGCTTTGCCTGAGGTCCGGCCACCTGCACGGGGAAGAAGAACTTCAAATCCACCGGACCTTTTGGTTTTTCCTTGGCGCCACCCGCGAAGAGAAGAGCGCCGATGAGAAAAAGGGCAAACAGAAGCCCTACATGCAATACAGATCTTTTCATGGTATCGTTCCTCCTGTGATAGAATCATAAAGGTCCTCAATTGCGGAGGTCAAACCTCAATGTATACATTCCCTATACTCTCGTTGCAGTATGGATGTACTTAAAGTATACTTTCCCCGTGTGGGTAAGGGGAATCCTGTCGAGCATTCCGATCACCCTCGAGATTACCTCCCTCGGATTGTTCCTCCTTCAAAAACCCTGGATTGTGAGGGATCCTTCCTTTTTCCGTCAAGGGTTGATCCTCTATACTATCCTCATGCTCTGCCAAGGGTTATTGGCAATCTTTCGGGGGAGCCGGGAGCGCTTTGTCACTATTTTACTATTCTTCTGCGCTGCCTTTGTGCTGGGATACCCGATGGGGGAGGATATTCTCTGCGAACTCTCCCTCTATGCGGCTGGGTTGTTCAACCTTGGGCTTTATTTCCCTGGTCGTGTGGGCGTTGGCCTAGGTATGGGTGTAATCTTAGTTAGCCTATATCTCCAACAAGACGCTAGAGTGTGGGGAACTCTGATACCCTCTCCCCCGAAGAGTAGTGTATTCTTCCTGGTTGTATGGGAACTAATGGTTCTCCTGCTATCCCAGGGGCTATCCAGATTGCAACAAGAGGTTAAAAGTGGAAAGGATCGATTGGATCAATTGACCTCCATGGTGCGAAATTTGACTAAAGCGAATGTAAGTTTCCAGGAATACGCGGATACCATCGTGGAAACCTCTCTGCAGCAGGAAAGGAAACGGATCTCGAGGGAACTACACGATACAGTTGGGTATTCTCTTACCAATATCCGCATGTTGATGGAAGAGGCGATCGGGCAGTATGACGGTAGCTCGGAGGATTTCATTCAGTTGCTGGTAGATACCCGGAATCAGGCCATGACGGCCATGGAAGAAGCCCGTTCTGCTTTCAAAGCTCTCCGCTCGATGGAAACGGATCGGACATCCGTGGACCTTCGTTCCATCCTGCGTCTGGCGAAAGCCTTCTCTGACGCTACCCACTTGCAGGTATCGGTAGATTTTTCCAATGCTCGCTCTTCCTACGGAAACAGTATCGATCATTTCCTTTATCGGTTCGTGCAGGAGGGGATGACCAATGCGTTACGTCATGGGCGGGCCACGAGGCTGGAGATCTATCTCCATGAGGAAGGGGATCGTTTGCAGGTGTCGATGATCGATAATGGCGTGGGTGGGAAGGTGATCCAGGAAGGATTAGGTCTCGGGGGGATGAAAGAACGGATCCATGAGTTAGGGGGAGAGCTTTCGGTGGGAAATGGGAATCATGGGTTTTCCCTCTATGTTACTCTTCCCCTAAGGGGAGATTCCAATGGCAGGTAGACGGATACGGGTAGTCCTGGTGGATGATCAAAAATTGTTTGTGGATAGTCTAGGTCGATTGATCGGTTCTCGGGCGAAAGACATGGAGGTATGTGGAATCGCCTACGATGGAGAGCAGGCTCTCGAACTGGTGAAAAATCTTCAACCCGATATCGTTTTAATGGATATCCGAATGCCGGGGTTGGATGGGGTGGAAGCGACACGTCGTATTGTTCGAGATTACCCTTCGACTCGGGTGATGGTACTTACCACCTTCGATGACGATGAGTATATTCGGGAAGCGTTGGGCGCCGGAGCCTATGGGTACCTATTGAAGAACTCTTCCCCTGAGGAAGTAATAGCCTCCATTCGAGCTGTGATCCATGGAGCTGTGCAGGTATCCTCGGAAGTAGCGAAAAAGTTGGTGCAGCAGATGTACCTTTCCATGGAAGCTTCCCTTCCATCCTGGTACTATGATCTTTCTCCCAAGGAACGGGAAATCTTGGTGCTCCTATCGAAAGGGTTTGCCGCAAAGGATATCGCTGAAAAGGTGTGTTTGGCTGAACAAACGGTACGGAACTACATCAGCAGTATTTACAAGAAACTAGGGGTGCGAACGCGGACTGAAATCATTCGGCTGGTAGTGAACGCCCGCTTGCCTACTTGAAACATGTCCGTATAAAGGAGGAAGCGAAATGGAACCATCCATCTGTATCGAGATGATCTATCCCGAGCTGTCCTATGAAGAGCGGATCGGGGTTATAGCGAGGCATGGGTTTCGCCACATCGAGTTCTGGTCCTGGAAAGACAAGAATCCGGAAACTATTTCGCGGGCGTTACAAAAAACCGGCGTTCGGGTTTCCAACTATAGCGGGCAACGGAAGGGCGACCTAATCCGGGAGGATCTGCACCCCCTAGTGGAGGAGGATTTCCGGGATGCCCTACGATGCCAAAAGTACTTTGCAAGCCCTACTTTGATGGTGTTAGCGCAGGAGCTAGG
>CAKZQO010000187.1 GCA_937140905.1 uncultured Spirochaeta sp. | reverse complement strand
TGCCTTTCATGCGGTTGGCCTATACATCCTACTCGGATTAACAGCCCTCTACCGCGCAAAGCGAAGGGAACTAGAAGCCTTTCATCATCCTAAATCTCTCGTGAGATCAGTAGGGGCCTTTCTCGCTTTGGGAAGCGTTAGCCTCGGGATCGCGATTCTTTCTTTCCCTTTACTGACCTATTCAGCCAAGACCCTGTATCGAACCGCCTATACGCTTCTAACTCCTTTAGGCCCCTACCTTATAAGGATTTTGCGGTTCCTTCTAGGATTTACCTTTGCCAGGCCCGCGGAACCTGTTTCCTCAAGTGCTGCTCTCGGCAAAGATCTTTCAGCAGGTGGTGAAGAACCCGCTTGGTTACAACTTCTTGCTAAAGTCCTTGGTTGGGGTAGCCTCGGCCTAGTAGGTATCTTAGGACTTGTGATTCTCGTCTTCCTGGCGAAGATCCTAATCCAGGCTCTCCTGCAATCCCGTGGAGAGGGATTGCCTTTTTCCCTCGTCTTGCGGCGCTTCCTTCATGAAACGATTGCTTCCGCTAGGATCTTTCTCCACCGGATCCATGCCTGGTTCCGGAAACTTCGAATCAACTTCCACCCCTTCAAAAGGGCAGGCTCTCAAAACATACTCTCTTCGAAGGATCCATCCCTACGAAGGTTCTATAATGAACTCAGCTGCTCACTGAAAACTTTACATAGAGTGGGGAGGCTTGTCGGGATGAAACGCTTATCAGCCGAAACGCTCAGACAGTACGTAGGAAGAGTCGCGACACGATTCCCATTAATGAAACAACCGGGTGAAACCATCCAACTGATAGTAGAAAGGTTTTGGTATGGTCCTTCGATAAAATTAGACATGCCTAAAGCAAGCACGCACCCTCTAAAGGAACTCCGTTCAGCTAGAAGGGCCCTCTGGATTCTGTTGCCCGTCTGTGTACTGTCTTGCGGGCGTGGATACCATCAGTTACCAACCTTACGCAGTTGTTCCCGGTTATAGGCAAGAACGTCGAGAAGACTTTTCGTACCGCCTTTACCCGGGAAATTAATAAAGGAGACTACAGGAGTCCCGGGTAAAGCCAAGATTAATGGTTTTCCTACATCGGTGTGCCAGTTGTCCAGAATAAATCGAGGCTTTTTCCCCGCCAACTCGGCGATCCCTACCGCTTCCAAAGGAGCGGGCCCATAGGTTCCCACAATATTCAATCCCAATTCCTGGGCAATAGGGGAAAGAAAAGCATGACACACCACTGAAGTTCCCCTAAGACCAGAACGTTCCACCTCCTTCTTCCACTCCCCATAGAACTGCTCTATCCGTTCGATGTTCTTCGCCGCTTCTTTCTCCGTACCAAAGAGTTGGGATAGCTTCTGGACCGAGTCCCTAATCGCTTTGGGAGTGTTGACCGTCTGTATCTGGACTTGAGTTCCCCCTACCCTGAGGCTTCCCTGCTTGATCTTGGGGATCATCGATTCGTAGCCCGCAAACACGAAATACCTACAGTTCCCCAGAAGTAAAACATCCGAAGGTTTCAATTCGTACTCTGGAGGATGCCGAAGATCCATCCCTGCCAGGGTGATTACCTTGAACCCCCGCAGGTGAGGCAAAGCCTCTTCCACGAACGAAGCGGTCCAGCTGGTGGTGGCAAGAATCACTTCTTCTGGCCAAGCAGCCTTAACAGTAACTCCTACAACGCTGACAAAAAGGATTGCCCAGACTTTCCATGTTATCGAGACAATTCCTAAACCTGAGCGACGTATTCGCTTCATGCTGAGTTCCTCCCCAAAGTTCGCATTTTTCTCAAGCCCAAAGCTAATCCGAATAAGACCACTGCACACAACGTCACAGAAGAGCTAACCGGGATGTCAACCAGGATCCCTACCGCGTATCCTAGAAAAGCTGAGACTCCCCCCGAGAGGGAAGCGATACGAAAGGAACTTCGGATAGACCGGCCTAAGGATACCCCGATCAAGGCGGGAAGGAGAACTACCGCGTCCACCAGCAAGGCCCCTAAAAATCGCATGGCCAAGGAGACGGTAAGTCCTGCCAACAGGACGATCACAGCACCGTGGAACGAAGTGCGCACCCCAGAAGTCTGCGCAATCTCCCGATCGTAGAGAACCGCAAGGATCTCCCGATGCCATCGGAGAATGTAGAAGGCGTTGCATCCTGCGATTCCTACAAAAAACCACACATCGAGGGCATCCAGCGCATAGATGCTTCCCCATAGTAGGGATAGGGTATCCTTGGCTGGAACGTTCGCCTTGTAGATGACGAGGAAGGCTAAAGCAATGGTACTGACCATGAGAAAGGTAGTGGTTTTTGATCCCTCCAAGGGCGAAGATCCGTTTTGCCCCTTCCTCCCTCCCCAAAGGATCAGGATCCCAATGAGAAGAAAGTTTACGGCTAGCGCAAGGGGTAAAGGGCTAACCCCTATCCATAGGGCTAAAGCCCCTCCCAACAGGGCCCCATGCATCATCACGAACCGGAGGGGGACCAAATTCAACCGAAGGACAAAGATCCCTGATAGAGGGAATACCAATCCAGAAACGAACAGGATAATTCCGCCCAACAGAATCGGGGGGTAGGAAAGGATCGAGAGGAGACGCACTCATCCCTCCTTCTTGCAAGGGGAAACTAGAGGGGGGGCTGAAAAGGAGTAAGAGTGTGGGGATTTAAGAGGGTTATTAGATTCCACCGCTTGGAAAGAGGCGCGGGATTCATTAAAGGTTTGGGATTCATAGGCCCCACAATCTTCAGGGTACAGCCTACCATTGGAAAGGAGTCGGTAACGCCAACCTGGCAAGTGAAAATGAGTTTCTTCGTGGCTCACCATCACGATGGTGGCTTTTCGATCCTCCGCGTACCGCTGCAAAACTTCGAGCACTTCCTGCTTGGCTTCGGGGTCCAGGTTCGCGGTAGGTTCATCCAGGAGCAAGATCGCAGGTTCCTGGGCAAAGAGACGGCCTAGT
>CAKZQO010000186.1 GCA_937140905.1 uncultured Spirochaeta sp. | reverse complement strand
ACAGTGGGTAAACCTGTGGCTTCCAGGTACAGATTAGCGCCCATTCCATTGGTGTATTCCAAGACTTTTTGGGCAAAGCTTTCCTTTTTGGGATTGATCACGTAGTCCACCCCTAATTTCTTAGCTACTGCTACTCGACCTTCTTCCGGTTCCGATAGAATTACCCGCGCAGCACCCTGCTTTTTCAAAATAGCGCAGGCAGCGAGCCCTACAGGGCCTCCTCCAAGGATCGCAACCGAGTCCCCCGGTCGGATCCCGCCACCTCGTTCGATCACTGCGTTATAAGCTACGGAGGTTGGCTCACAGAGGCTTCCCGCTTTGAAAAGCTCTTTCCCCGAGTATCGTTTCTTTAATGGTTCCAGATTCCATAGCAGTTTGGCATCCAGCACGATGTACTTGGCAAAGGCACCGTCAATGTTGAACCCAATTTCATCCAGCCGTTCACAGTGGTTAGGATACCCATCGGCACAAGGCCTGCACCGACCACACCATACCATTTCCTCTGCGCATACCACTTCCCCGCCCTTGAAAGGTTTGTTGGTATACTTGTCAAAGGCTCCCTCTCCCGCTTCTACTACCACCCCGGAAAGCTCATGCCCCAGGGTGCAGGGGAAACCTGTAAGCCCGGGATACCAAATGTATCCCTGATCATCTGCCTGTGCCATGTGAACATCGCTTCCACAGATTCCACAGGCCTTTACCTCGATCAGCACTTGGCCAGGTCCTGGTTTAGGAATGGGGACTTCTTCGATTTTTAATTTCGGATTCCTCCAGACTTTGCTTCCTAAGTAGGTTTGCTTCTTGTCGATATCCTTCGGTCCTAGTTTAAATCCAGGCCGTGGATCCCAGTCGGCATACAACCGAACCGCTTTCATTTTTCCATTTGCCATACAAGCCTCCCTCAATTTATTTGAAAACGTTTGCACTTACTAATGCCCACTTTACCATGACATCTTTTAGCTTCCTCAGGCGCTTTTTCGTCTAACGAGGTTGGGTTCTAGAATGAGTCGTTGTCTTGGAAAAGATCCCGTGTCTTCCACGCCTATGCGTTTCAAAAGGATTTCCACAGCGTATCGACCCATCTCGTACTTCGGTTGAGCGATCGTGGTGAGACTGATTTCAGGAAAGGAAGCAAGAGGGATGTCGTCGAACCCTACTACCGCGAGATCCTCGGGAATGGCCAATCCGATTTCCTTGGCCCCCTGTATAATCCCGATAGCCAATAGATCGTTCTCTCCGAATACACCCTTAGGTTTCACCCCCTCCAATACCATTTTCTTTATGAATCGAGACCCTGTTTCCCGTTTAAAATTTCCGAATCGGACGTATCGCTCGTCCACTGGTTGGTGGTAATCCTTCAACGCTTGCTTGTACCCTTCTAGCCTTTCCTGTAGAGTATGTGAGTCTTCCTCAGAACCAATGAAAGCCACGGGTGTCTTTCCCGTGCGAATCAACAGTTCGGTAGCGAGATACCCTCCCTTTACGTTATCGATAGTAACGTAACTTTCATGAGCTGCCACTGAAGTCGTGCTCACGTATACGACCGGAACGGATCTAAGGAATCTTTGGAGTGCTTCCGTTGTTTCCGATACAGGAGCAATAACGAGTCCATCTACTCTCTTGCTCGTCAATAGTTCTATGTACCGTAATTCCCGATCTTTCTCCCAATTAGTATTGCAGAGGAACACACTGTACCCCGCCTCTTGAGCAGCATCCTCCACTCCCCGGGCAACTTCTGGATAGAATGGATTCGTGATATCGGGGATTACCAGCCCGATGGAATGGGTCTGTTTCTTTACCAGACCTCTGGCAATAGCGTTGGGCCGGTAATTCAATCGCCGAGCCTCTTCCAGGATACGTTTCCTCGTTTCAGGTTTGACTCCATGCTTGTTGTTCAGAGCTCTAGAAACAGTGGCATAGGAAACTTTAACGATCCGAGCGATGTCTTTGATCGTCGCATCCATCAAAGAGATTATAGTAAACGTTTGCAAATTGCGCAAGCCCCCTTTTTGTCCAATTTCCGAGGCAGTTTCTCTTGATTGCAAACGTTTCCAAATATATAATGGCCTTATACTCAACTTCGGAGGTACCGTATGATTCCAATCCAAAGCTTTGCACTAAATAGAATTCTTGCTCCTCATCTTGGCTTGAAAGAGTTTATTGATCTCGCCCTATCTCTCAACATTACTAAAATAGAACTTCGAAACGATTTACCGGGCGTAGGGATCATCGATTCTTATACCCCTAAAGAGGTAAGAACCCTATGCACCGAACGAGGGGTATCGATCATAACGATCAATGCTATCCAGAAATTCAATCTCGGCACTATGCGGAAAACTGTTATGGAAGAACTGAAACGGTTGCTGGATCTATCGAACGAGATTGGTTGTCCCGCTTTAGTGCTCTGTCCGAACAACGATCCTACCGATACACGTAAACCAGCACAGATCCGAAAAGAAACAATTGAAGCTCTACACGAGATGGGACCTTTGTTTCAATCTGCAGGTATCACGGGATTAGTTGAGCCCTTGGGATTTCAAATCTCTTCCCTTAGTTCCGCCCAAGAGGCTCTCGATATGATTCGTTCCAGTGGGTTCTCTGGTTATCGGTTACTTCTCGACACATTTCATCACTACCTAGGACCTGACACCCTGGAAGACCTGGGAGTACGCATACCGGTCAAAGAAATTGGTCTGGTCCACATTTCCGGAGTAGAGGATCCTCTACCAAAAGAAAACCTGCGGGATGAACATAGGATCCTTCCGACTCCTACGGATCGAATGAACAGTAAAACGCAAGTACTGCGGCTCTTTGACAAAGGGTACACGGGCAACATATCCTTTGAACCTTTCTCTAGTCGGATACAGACTCTCCCTCTGGATACCTTGAAACAAAAGCTTAGAGAAAGTATCCGGTATCTCACCCAGTAAAAGACAAGTTAACAGCCTCGAACAGCCCAATTAGGTTGTTCGAGGTACTTTCAATTCCTTTGGATCTTCCGGTAACGGGACTACCCCCCACTCCAACGCGTCAATTTCCGATTGAGCGATTTTTTCCAGGGGAAGCTCCATGTAACGGCCTTTAGCTTCAAGGGCTACCGTTCCATCGGACAGAAGAATTTCTCCTGTACCTTCAAAGAAACGGCCTTTCCGATTTGTAATTCGGCCAATAGCTGTCAGAGTCTCTCCTAGAGGAATTGGCTTACGGTACTTTACAGTGAGTTCGATCGTAACCCCCCAAACAGCTACGATCCCCTGAGGATTCACCGCTCGACCTATCACTTCATCTAGCACAGAAGCAGCTATCCCCCCGTGAAGGCGGCCTGGGTATCCCTGGTGTTCCTCCCGGGGGGTAAAGAGGGCTGCTACTTCTCCGGTTTCTAGATTGTAAAAAGCAGCCTTCAATCCAAAGGCATTCTTCAACCCACACACGAAGCACATTCGGGAGTTGGGCTGTTTAGAGGTTATGGAGAGCTTCATGTAATTATTTATTTTCTTATCGAATAAGGGCATACGCCACATCCAAACCTGCGGTGACAATACAAACCATGCTCATCAATTTGATCAAGATATTGAGGCTAGGTCCCGCTGTATCTTTGAAAGGATCACCAACCGTGTCCCCTACTACAGCTGCCTTGTGAGCAGGAGAACCCTTACCTCCGTAATTTCCTTCCTCTATGTATTTCTTCGCATTGTCCCAGGCTCCTCCTGCATTGGCCATAAAAACAGCAAGAACGAAACCAGTTGCAATAGATCCAATGAGAAGCCCCATCACTCCCGCGACACCCAACACGAGCCCAGTGACAACAGGAACGAAAATAGCCAACAATGAGGGTAACATCATCGCTTTCTGAGCGCCTTTTGTAGAAATGGCCACGCATTGGGCATAATCCGGCTCGGCTTTTCCTTCCAAAATCCCGGGTATTTCATGGAACTGCCTTCGCACCTCATCCACCATCCGGCCTGCAGCTTTCCCAACCGCATTCATACTTAGCCCACAGAACAGGAAAGCCATCATCGAACCAATAAGACACCCAGCAATTACAATGGGACTCATTAAATGCACGTGGAAATAGTTCATGAAATCTATGAAGGTCGCTTTCTCGAAGGGAATGATCAAGCCGTTGGCAAAGGCCAACGCGTTCTGTCCTAAACGAATCATCCCTACTTCCAATTCTTCAACATAGGAAGCTAGTAAAGCCAACGCGGTAAGAGCTGCGGACCCTATGGCGAATCCTTTTCCCGTAGCCGCTGTCGTATTTCCGAGGGCATCGAGGGCATCTGTTCGTTTACGCACTTCAGGTTCCAGATTAGACATCTGGGCGTTCCCACCCGCATTGTCCGCAATGGGACCGTACGCATCGGTGGCCAACGTAATTCCCAGAGTAGAAAGCATCCCTACTGCCGCGATTCCGATCCCATATAAACCCTGGTTTAGGTTAGCAATGTTGAAATCTGCCGCAAATAAAAACGAGAATACTGTTCCTACAACGATAGATAACACAGGTATTGAAGTAGAATACATGCTAACCCCTATACCCGTTATCAAAACAGTGGCTGCTCCGGTTTCCGCGCTTTTGGCGATCCTCAAGGTCGGTTTAAAGGATGAAGAGGTAAAGTATTCGGTAGCCTTTCCGATCACGATCCCCGCGATCAATCCGGAAATGATGGAAAACCAGATTCCCGAGGGAAGGTTTAGGAACCGTACGACAAAGTAAGAGGTGATCACAATGAAAAGGGAACTCACATAGATACCCCTTCCTAACGCACTAATTAAATCTTTTTGAGTAGCGTTCTCTTTTGTTCGAACAAAGAAAATCCCTAGAATCGAGAGCAAAGTACCTATCCCAGCGATCACCATAGGGGCGATTACCGCATTGAATTGTAGCCCTTCCTTCCCGAGGAATGCAGTCGAACCGATGGCGGCTGTTGCCAAAATGGAACCTGCGTAAGACTCATAGAGATCTGCTCCCATTCCTGCTACGTCTCCTACGTTATCCCCCACATTATCCGCGATCACCGCTGGATTCCGAGGATCGTCCTCTGGAATGCCAGCTTCTACTTTTCCCACTAAATCAGCTCCCACATCGGCAGCTTTGGTAAAAATCCCTCCCCCAACACGGGCAAATAGAGCTTGGGTAGAAGCTCCCATCCCAAAGGTAATCATGGTAGTTGTAATGATTACGAGATTATGGGCATTCCCTTCTACAGGATAGAAGGCTTTCAGAATGAGGAACCAGAGGGAAATGTCCAGTAGAGCCAACCCTACTACCACGAGTCCCATTACCGCTCCACTTCGAAAGGCAATTGTCAGAGCGCTGTTCAAGGATTTTCTTGCTGCGTTTGCAGTCCTTGCAGAAGCATAAGTAGCTGTTTTCATTCCGAAGTATCCTGAAAGTCCCGAGAAAAATCCGCCAGTCAGAAAAGCAATCGGCACCCAAGGGTTTTGAACCTTTAGAACAAATGCCATGAAAGAAAGAAGAACTACCAAACATATAAACACGATAGTGACAACCTTGTACTGTTGTCTGAGGTATGCCATGGCTCCCTTACGCACGTACAAGGCAATTTGTGCCATCCTTTCTGTACCTTCTTTCTCCCTAAGCATTTGTCTATAGAAAATCCAGGCAAACAAGAGTGCACAGATAGAAGCGAAGGGTGTGATCCAGAACATTATTGAACCCATTGTAACCTCCTGCAGTTTAGACAGATTCCGCTCCTATTCTAGAATTGGGGAGTGGTTTATGGGGAAAGGGTAAAGGAAAAGGAATCGTCTTGTCAAATGCTTACTTAGTACCCCGAAGCTTGTGGGTATTGAAGCAAGCGGGGGAACCGTTCTGTCTAGAGGGTAGGGGGTGAGAGAAGCCTTCTATTCCTGGGTCAAGGAGGATTGGTATGGAACCAAAGGGGGGTGAAAAGAGGGGGGATACGAGTAGGTCTTGCCGAAGGGAGGCGGATGTGCCGCGG
>CAKZQO010000185.1 GCA_937140905.1 uncultured Spirochaeta sp. | reverse complement strand
GAAGAAAATGGTGTTTTTCGAAAAGGTGAAGGGAAAGCTCCGAATACAGGAAGTTTGTTCCAGAGGGGAGGTGCACGATCTCTGCGTTCGTTTTCCGGAAGATCCCATCCTCGAAGGGACAGGCCAAAAACCCCCGTGCTTCGGTAACCTGTACCCTGTATTTCCCTCCTACAGTGATAGGTTCACCTAGGCCCTTCCGTCCCTCTTCAAGAAGATCATGGAGAATCCTGGAGGCACCTTCGATGTCTATCCCTAGCTTCTGGAGAGTTTCTTCATCCTGTTCGATGATATCGGCCAGATTCCGCGTATCCTCTCCCAGGAAACCTGCTGAGGTAATTACTCCTGGTTGCATGTTTTCTTGAGCCCGTTTCAATTCTGGAGACATCTTCATGGCTTACCTCCCTTATGCGAACTTGTCGAAGTAAATTTTATCTGGTGGCACCTGGAATTTTTTCATCACGGCAATACAGGCATCTAGCATTCCAGGGCTTCCACAGAGGTACCCTTCTATTGGCTTGGTTCGATCGATCTGGGTGGTAAGGTACTTTTCCAGAACCTGGGTGATAAGACCTGTTTCCCCCTTCCAGTCATCCTCCGGTTGGGGTTCGGAAAGAGCAGCGATGAAATGAAAGGAAGGCCACTGCGCTTCGATCTGTTTCAGTTCCTCCAGGTAGAAGAGGTCTTTTTTTGTCCTAGCACCGAAGAAGTACCAGACCTCACGGTCGGTTTTCCCTTTTTCCAGCATGTCGTAGAAAATGGATTTAAAGGGAGCCATACCAGACCCTCCAGCCACGCAGAGCATGATAGCTCCCGTTTCCCGGACATGGAACTCTCCAAAAGGCCCAGTGACGGTTACTGCTTCCCCTTCTTTCATTCGCGTGTGCACGTAAGTAGTGACGATCCCTCCGCGCACCAGACGAATGAGGAGTTCCACATGGTTTCGATCCGAGGGACGGGAAGACATGGAATAGGCCCGCTCGGTCGGTTCTTTGATCTTATCATAGGGAGGTACCATCAATTGCACGTACTGACCTGCCAGAAAGTCGATCTCCTTCGGTTCCTCCAATCGAATATAGACTTCTTTGATGTCATGAGTAACATTCCGGATCCGTTCCACTGTTCCCTTGTACCGTTTGATGTTGAAAAGGGCGTCGGGGATTTGGATAGCGATATCCTTTTTCAATTTGATCTGGCAGGAGAGTCGAACGTTCGCTGCAGTATCTTCTTTGCTCATATAGGGGAGTTCGGTGGGAAGGTGGGGACCCACATCGGATGTTACCTTTACCTTACAGGCCCCACAACTACCCCTTCCCCCACATGCAGAGGGCACATAGATCCCTACTTCTGCCAGGGAAAATAGCAGGGGAGCCCCCCCCTTCACTTTCAACTGTCGTTTCCCCCCATTGATGTCGATGGTTACTTCCCCGTAATTGTTCACGATTTTGTCGGTTACGGAAATCAGGAGAGCCAGAATAGCAGTAATGGCACCTACCGCGGATGAGGCAAGCAATACGGGAACGAACATGGAAACCTCCTATTGAACCTTCAACATGCCCGAGAAACCGATGAAAGCCATGGCCATGAACCCAATGGTGATCAGGGTAATACCTGGTCCTTTCAATCCCGCCGGGACCGGAGCTTTGTCCACCTTTTTTCGAATGGCGGCCAGAGAAGCGATGGCCAACCACCACCCTAATCCAGAACCCAAGCTGAAAACGGCCGATTGAAGGAGGGAGTAGTTCCTGATTTCGATAAAAAGTACTGCTCCCATGATGGCACAGTTCACCGTGATGAGGGGAAGGAAAATACCTAAGGTCATGTAGAGGGCTGGGGATAATCGATCGATTACCATCTCAAGGATCTGTACCACAGCGGCAATCACGATGATGAACACGATGAACCGAAGGTAGTACAACCCTAAAGGATAGAGGATGTAGTGGAGAACCGCCCAGTTCACTACTCCTGTTATAGTAAGTACCACGGTAACGGCAAGTCCTAGTCCGTTGGATGAGTCGAAGTCTTTGGAGATGGAAATGAAGGAACACATTCCCAGGAAGTTGGCCAAAAGAATATTACTGGTGAAGATAGAGGCAAAAAATAGGCTTAAGGGCGCGATCTGAGGACTCATGCTTTCCCTCCTGTCATGCGATTCTTGGCGATCCAGAGAAGAATCGCCACCAGGAAAAAGGCGCTAGGGGCCATTACCATGATGGTCCACTGCGGGAACCAAGAAGGAGTAACAGGAATTCCAAAGAGGGTCCCAAACCCGAGGAGTTCCCGCACAAAGGCAATAACCATCAAGACCCACATATATCCGATTCCAGAAGTAAGTCCATCCCAAAAAGCGGGGAGGGGAGGATTGCTTTGAGCAAAGGCTTCGGCTCTACCCATTAGTATGCAGTTGGTGATGATCAAACCCACATAGGGGCCTAAACTCTTCGAGATTTCAGGGAGGAACGCTCTTAGTAGGATATCCACGATGATCACATAGAAGGAAATGATCAGGACCTGCACGATCATCCGCACTTTTCGGGGTATCCATTCTTTCATAAAGGCAATAGTTAAGTTTGAAAAGGCCGCGGTAAACGTCACGCCCAGGGTCATTATAAGGGTGTTGGTAAGTAAGTTGGTTACCGCCAATGTCGAGCATATCCCAAGGATCTGAATGAAAATCGGATTATTAAACCAGAGGTTTTCCCTCGATATCTTCTTCATATCTTTTGCTGTCATTTGGAACCTCCCAAGATCTTCTTCAGCACAACCAATTCGCCATTCAGGATGGTATCCATCGATTGGCTGGTACGGCTGGCACCCGTGATGCCGTCTGCGACCCCTTCCTCCTTGTTGGCCTTACCACTTCCCGCCTCTGCGCCGAAGGTTACGTTAATTTTCCCATTTTTCACTTTTAGGCCACGAAACTGATCCTTGAACCAAGGATCGGCTATCCGTCCCCCTAGACCCGGAGTTTCATTGTGGCTTACGATCTGGATTCCTATGATTTGAGTTACCTGTTCATCCACCGAGAGGATTCCCGTGATAGTCCCCCAGAGTCCGCTTCCGCTGAACTCCTTGGCATAGATCGCTTTTCCTCCTTGAGAGCTCTTATAGAGCTGTACCCCGTCCTTATTCACAATTTCGATAGATTTGTATAGGGTATTAACTTCTTGATCCGTGTGGAAAGGGATGGCCATAGCGGAGAGGATCGCTTTCTGTCGAGCGAGTTCTTGGTTCCGCTGCACGATCCCCGCGGTTCCTTCATTTGCCAAGGCCAGGAGAAAAACGAAGAGGAAGGTGACGATGAAGCTAAACACTACCGTGTAGAGAATTCCATCTTTTTTCATGGAGAAACCTCCTTTGTTGCAGGAGTAGTTGCCTTAGGGGTAGTGAGTTCATCGATCAGAGACGCGAAGGTATTTCCGAGTAGGAGGGCAAAGCTTGTCCCTTCCGGGAAGGCAGAATACAACCGTAAAAGGATCGAGAGAATTCCTATCAAGAGCCCATAGATCCATTGGGAAAGATCCCGTTTAGGGGCACTCACAGGATCGGTAGCCATGAAAACGGCCACGAATAGGACGCTCCCACTGAGCAGGGAGTATAGGGTAGGGAAGGCGCCTTTTATTCCCAAAAAATCCAAGATAAAAGAGGTCCCGATGGCGCCTATAACCGTACCCAGCATGGTACGGTAAGAAGCGGTTTTTGTAATCAATAGGTAGATAGCTCCCAACAGAATGAGGAGGATGGAGCCTTCCCCGATGGAACCCCCTTTGAATCCCAGGAAGAGGTCCTGCAGGTTGAGGGAAGAAATATCCCCTGCTCGAAGGAATCCCAAGGGAGTGGCGGCGCTTATCGCGTCCGCATGAGAGCCGAAAGCCCCTGGAACCATCCAAGAAGCGGCCAGGATATTGGGAAAGGTGATGTAAACGAACAACCTTCCCGTAATGGCGGGGTTAAAGATATTTCTTCCGAATCCCCCATACACTTCTTTTCCCATGAATACGGCAAAAACGATTCCCACCCCTACGACCCACAGAGGAGTTTTAGGTGGGAGGGAGAGGGCAAAGATCGTGCACGTAACCAATACCGCTTCACTAACTTTCTTGTTTCGACCCTTTTCCACGAAGTATTCCGTGGCAACCCCCAGGACCAGGGAAACCAAGAGCACTACAACTGGCCTATATCCATAGAGGTATATGGAAAAGAGAAATAAAGGGAGAAGTGCGTAGAGAACCCTCCGCATGATGAGTTGTTTCTGAAACACAAACCCTCCTTCCAAAGAAGCAAGATTCTAGACGTGTCCCTTATAGATTACTGCACCTATAATGTTATTGCAAGATTTGCTGGAGGGCTGGGTACATCCCCTTCTGGAGGATGACCTCGAGACAGTGGGATACCTCGTTAACGAGGGATGGGAAGGAAAGGTCTTTTCCCCAGAGGGAGGATTCGGACAGGGCGGTTTGAACAATAGCGGAGAGATCCAGAGGGGGTACATCAATCGGTACGTACCCCTTATTAGGGGTTTCGTGCAAAGGAACCTTCGACCAGAGAGAATGGAAGAACTCAAGTACCTCTTGATCGTCCTTTATGGTTTGAACTTTGGAGGGATCTACCGTTCCTCGATAGTAGAAAAGGAGAGCCGCGAAAGAAAAACTTAAACCTTTGGGCGGGCGACTGAATTTTTCCTGGTACTCTAGAATCGTAGGAAGTACCCGAGCGCGAAACTTCGCGCAGGAGTTTAAGGCGATACTGGCCCACTGGTGACGTATAAAGGGATTGGCAAACCGTTCTAGAACCGATTCTGCATACGCCTCAAGGTCCGCTTTGGGCAATGGGAGGACGGGAATGATTTCTTCGTACAAGGTTTTCCGGATGAAACGGGAGCAAACTGGATCCTGTAATGCTTCCCGTACCGTTTCGATTCCGGAAGCTAAAGCGATGGGGGCGGTCATCGTGTGAATTCCATTGAGGATACGGACTTTTCGGGTTCTATATGGGGTCATGTCCTTGGTCCATACCACGTTGATCCCCACCCGGTCCAAGGGGAATTCTGTACGAAGGGAGTCAGGGCCTTCGATTACCCATAACCGGTAGAGCTCTCCTGTGTCCAAAAGATTGTCCCTGTACCCAAGCTTCTCCTGCAAGGATTCGATTTCGTCCTTGGGATATCCTGTCATGATCCCATCTACTAAGGTATTGCAGAAGGTGTTGGCCTGTTCGATCCATCCAAGGAAGTCCGGATCGTTTGTCCATTTTGCTGCCAACGTGTGCACAATTTTCTTGAGGGTATCGCCGTTTCGGTCGATCAGCTCGCAGGGTAGAATAACGAACCCCTTATGGCGAGATCCTCCCATACGACGGTATCGTTCCCATAGGAACCGGGTGAGTTTCCCTGGAAAGCTTCGAGGAGGGGTAGCATCGAGTTTATCTTCTTCATCCAGAACGATTCCTGCTTCCGTGGTATTCGAGATGATAAAGCGCAGATCCGGCAGAGAAGCGCAATCGAGAAAAGCTTGAAAATCAGTATAGGGGTTTATCCCATGGCTCACCGAAGTGATCAATTCTATCTCTTCCACCTGTTTCCCCTGTTCTATCCCCCGCCTTAACAGGGTATAGAGGCCTTCCTGTTTATTTAGCGCATCCACAGTTCCGGAGGGAATCGGTTGGACGATGATTACCTTTCCATTAAATAACCCTTCCGCGTTCATTCTATGGATCATCCAATCGGCAAAACCCCGGAGGAATCCCCCTTCCCCAAACTGCAGAACCCGGATAGGGAATGGCTTGTCTACAAGATGATAGGGGTCAAGCATTTCTTTCCGGGAACGAACGAAGGATTTAGAAAGGGGTGCTAATGCGTTTTTCTCGTTTGCCTGCATGGAGGTCCTTCCTTTAAGTTGTCGTTAGGTGTAAGAAGCATACCTTTGAACGCCTGTTCACGCGTCCCTAACTATCAGGTTTAAATGAAAAAAAGGCTTTGGTTAAGGTTGCCCTTCCCAAAGCCTTCTCGTTGCCGCCGATCAGAATCGAACTGATGACACACGGATTTTCAGTCCGTTGCTCTACCGACTGAGCTACAGCGGCAACTTCGAGTATGTATATAAGGAGTTTTCTAGAAAATGTCAATATCTGTCTTTGAGTGTTAAAAGAGAAGGTACCCCCTGGACCTACGCAGATCCAACGGATCTGGTTAGGATAGGGAATGAATTAGATCCTAGACCAGGAGGGTACCTATGTATACCAAGAAGTATTACGAGTATATCCGCAAATGTAAAGATCGGTATGAGGCGAGGCTAGAATTAGTCCTAGAGGCGTTGGCCCAGGGGATAACGCCCGCTGCTCGGAAGTATGGCACCACGGTGAAGACAATGAGGTGAAGAAGCTGCTTTCCACATTAGAGAAGCGTTTTTCCTATGCGTGGGAGGGGAGTGTGACCAGCGCGGCGCTGTTCCTGCTGTATCTGCACCAGCATTCGCAGACCTACGGGCTTTCCCTCCAGGGGTGAGGTGATCCAGACGGACAACGGCACCGAGTCTCCCGGTAGAATATAGCCCAAAGGTGACGGTGTTAGGGCAGATTGTGCGGAAGTGCCGGGGTGCTATCCATCATCTCGTTCCTCCCGGTGCGAAAACGTACCAGATCGACGTGGAAACTTGCCATCGATGGCTGGAGGAGGAACTGTACGTAGTGGAGAGCTTTGCTTCGGAGAAAGAGTTTCTGAGAAAGGCTGGCTACTACCAGGCATGGTTCAACTGCAAAAGGCACAAGAGCTACAAGGGGAATACGTCGCTGAATCTGATGCGAGAAACATATCCGGCCTTGAAGACAAAGGCGTTGGTCTTTTGACAGGTAGTGCTTGACAACCTACTGATTCCGTTCAAAGAAGAGTTAGCCCTTTTGTCTGCGTAGGTCCAGAGGGCACAATCTGTTTTGAACTCCCATTGGAACGTGATTCTTAGAAGCACAATATAGTAAAAAAATCATATTACTCAAAAATATTTTGCGGACTCTTTTCAAACTAATAAAAAATGTATAGAATCCAGGACATTGGAGTATTATGAAGATCATACTAGTGGGAGCTGGCCTTGTTGGTACGCATGTAGCTCGCGAGCTTACGCAAGAGCACAAAGACATTATCATTATCGAAAAGAATAGTGAAACTGCACGAATCATCACCAATGAATTAGATTGTATGGTGATCAATGACGATGGCAGTAGACTCGATGTTCTTCAAAAAGTGGGCATTGAAGATTGCGATTACTTCATTGCTTTAACGGGGAGCGATGAAGTAAATATGATCGCCTGTGGAATGGTGGCTAGCCAATATAAAAACACGAAAACGATTGCCCGTGTGCGAAACCCGTACTATGGCATGATGTTAAATAACCACAAATCCTTCTTAGGAATCCATCATGTCATCAATCCAGAAATTGAAGCTGCCGATGCCATCGTTCGATCCATTGAGGAAGGGGCCTCAAAGGATGTATTCAGTCTTATCGAAGACCGAGTTCAGATGAGGCTCCACCGAATTGGAAGTGGTTCGCGATTCGCAGGAAAGACGATTCAGCAGATAAGGAAAGAAGAAGAGAATGATTTCCTCATTCCCGTATTGAATAGAGAAGACTCTATGATGATTCCCGCGGGGGATACGATCGTACAGGAAGGGGACGAACTGTATTTCTTAGGAAATCCCACTACGCTAGACAAAATTCTTGGGCAATCTTTTAAAAGAAAGCAACCAATACACAAAATTGGCATAATAGGCGGTACGAGGATCGGGGAGTTCGTGATTGGAAAGATCCGAGAACTCGTACAAGAACAAAATAGAGGATTGAAACGGGTATTTTCTTCCTTTCTTAAGAAGCCAGAGGTATCTATAACGGTATTGGAAGCCTCTAAAGAAAAGGCAAAAGCACTCTCTCAACTCTTTCCCGATATTACGATTATCAATCGCGATATTGGAGAAGAGGATGTCTTAGAACAAGAAGAGTTTTCCAAGCTAGACATAGTAATATCTGTCACCGAATCTCAAAGCCTCAATTTAGTGAGCGCCCTGATGGCAAAACACATCGGGGCAAAGAAAACGATCGCCCTTGTGATCAACAACAGTTTCTTGAAGCTTGCCTCATCCCTACAGATTGATCATATTGTGAGTTTAAAAACCGCTGTGGTTAACTCTATTCTTAGGATCATACGAAAAGCAAATATCGAAACCATACACACCTTCTATCAGGACGATTTTGAGCTATTGAGGTTGACTTTAGCTCCCAATGCAAGACCTGTAGGCAAACAAATCAAGGATCTCAACCTTCCTAAGGACGCATTGATCCTATTGATTCTGCGAGGATCAGAGAATATTGTTCCTTCGGGATCGACGGTATTGCAGGCCGGAGATTTGTTGGGGCTTATTGCCAAAAAAGATGTAATTTCAAAACTGGAATCTATCTTCGAGAGCACCGATGAACTTTAAAGCAATCTTCAGACTTCTCTCTGTTTTATTGCTGTTGATCTCTCTGTTTCTACTACTATCGTTCTTTGTTGGATTGTATTATCGAGAGTCTAATAGGGTATTGGAATCCTTCCTTACTCCTATCCTCTTTTCGATTCTCTTTTTTATTTTGATGTTCAGTCTTTCTAAAGAAAAGGGGATCCCGTACCTTTCTCCCCGTAGCGGATTCCTCTTCGTGGCTTTGTCTTGGATCAGTGCTTCGGCTCTGGGAGCCTTACCCTTCTCCTTGTCAGGAGCAATTCCTAGCTATACAGATGCCTTCTTTGAGACCATGTCTGGTTTCACCACCACAGGAGCTTCGATTCTGACCGACATCGAAGCTTTACCCAAATCGATCCTTTTTTGGCGTTCCACTACCCATTGGTTGGGAGGAATGGGAATCGTGGTATTAACGGTAGCTATATTTCCCCTGTTAGGGTTTGGAGGACTCCACCTGATGGAGGCCGAGGCTCCCGGCCCTTCAGTAGATAAGATAACTCCCCGAGTTGCGGGTACCGCTAAGATTCTTTGGTTGATCTATTTGGGATTTACCGTTTTAGAAATCATCCTTCTGATGATGGGGGGGATGAACCTGTTTGATGCCACCACCCACACTTTTGGTACGTTAGCCACGGGGGGGTTTTCACCAAAGAACGCTAGCGTTGGATACTATAAATCCGTTTATATAGATACGGTAGTTACGATTTTCATGCTCATTGCAGGGCTCAATTTTTCTCTTTACTATAAGCTGCTCAGGGGAAAGTTCAGCGAGGTAGCAAAAGATACCGAAATGAAGACGTATTTGGGGATCTTTCTCATTGCCAGTCTCCTCATAGCCTGGGACCTGATGGGGAAGAAGTATTCAAATTTTGGAGAGAGTTTACGGTATGCCAGTTTCCAAGCTGCCTCGATCCTTACTACAACGGGGTTTGTAACCGACGACTACTTGCAATGGTCCAACTTTGCTCAGGTCGTACTATTCGTACTCTTTTTTATCGGTGGATGCGCGGGTTCGACGGGTGGTGGAATCAAAGTAATCAGGATCGTCACTCTGTTCAAAATGTCTATCACGGAGATGAAGTATCTCATCCATCCCCGTGGGATTTTTGGAATATTCGTGAATGGTCAGTATTTAAAAAAGAACATTGTGTATGACATCGCAGCCTTGGTGTTTCTCTATTTTGCCATTTTCTTTATTGTAACAGTCCTTGTGGCTACCGGCGGGTACGATATTATGACTTCTGTAGGGGCCACGATTGCCACGCTTGGGAACATTGGCCCTGGTTGGGGGAAGGTAGGACCCGTTTTCAACTACGCTTTTTTCCCTGATTACATCAAGTGGATACTCAGTATTACGATGCTCATCGGACGACTAGAAGTGTACACCATCACCGTATTGCTTACTCCCATGATGTGGAGAAGATAGCAAGAAATGCAATGGTAATAGGCACAAAAAAGGGGGCCTTCAGGCCCCCTTGTGCTATATTCCCAATATTACTCTTTGTGACGTACCGCTTCTTCACCTCAGAATGGCCGATCCGCCAGATACTTGTAAGCAGCGTACTGAGCTTTTGCGTCCTGACGAGCTTGTTCGAGGAACTGTTGAGCTCGTTCAGGCTTGGCCTGTTTGAGAGATCGATACCGGATCTCGTTGTACATATATTCTGCCGGATCTAAAGTGGGTTCTTTCGAATCCAGTTGGAAAGGATTCTTTCCTTCTTTGGCCAGAAGCGGGTTGTACCGATACAGAGGCCATATACCTGAGGTAACTGCGGCTTTCTGCTGATCCATCCCTTTCATCATATCGATTCCATGGGCAATGCAGTGGGAGTAGGCAATAATGATGGAAGGACCATCGTAGGCTTCTGCTTCGAGGAAGGCTTTTATCGTTTGAATCCGATTGTATCCCATGGCCACCCTTGCCACGTACACGTATCCGTAGCTCATCATCATCATCCCAAGGTCTTTCTTACGGATGGGTTTACCACCCGCAGCGAACTTTGCGATAGCCCCGAGTGGGGTTGCCTTAGACATCTGCCCACCCGTGTTGGAATACACTTCCGTGTCGAGGACAAGAACGTTCACGTTTTTCCCAGAAGCCATTACATGATCCAACCCGCCGTATCCAATATCGTAGGCCCAGCCGTCTCCACCGAGGATCCAAATAGAACGCTTGATAAGGTAGTCGGCTACGGAGAGAAGCTCTCTTGCTATCGGGTGTTTGGTATCCTTCAGTTCTTTTTTCAGGTCCGCAACATAGGATCGCTGGAGTTCGATTTCTTCGAAGGTGCTCTGTTTGTTTTCCTTGATCTTACTCAAGAGCTCTTTCTTTACTCCAGCAGAGGAATCGGAAAGAAGCCGATCGATCAGTTCTCGAGCGTATTCTCCCAGTTTATCACTGGTGAGTCTCATTCCCAAACCGAACTCGGCAGCATCCTCGAATAGGGAGTTGGACCAAGCAGGACCTTTGCCATCCGGGCGTTTGCAGTACGGAGTAGTGGGTAAGTTTCCGCCATAGATTGAAGAGCATCCTGTTGCGTTTGCGATGATCGCTCTATCTCCGAATAGTTGACTCATCAGTTTTACGTACGGAGTTTCTCCACATCCTGCGCAAGCACCGGAAAATTCGAACAAAGGTTGCAGTAGTTGAGTACCCTTCGTTGTGGTGAGGTTGAGTGTCTTTCGATCAGGATTGGGGATGGAGAGGAAGTATTCCCAATTGATCTTCTCGGTTTCCCGAAGAGGTGGTTGCGGTTCAAGGTTGATCGCTTTCCGATCCGTTTTCACGTTATTCACTTTTTTGTAAGCAGGACAGATGTTCACGCAAGCGCCGCAGCCAGTGCAATCCTCTGGGGACACTTGAATGGTGAACTTGAGACCCGCAAACTCCTTTCCCTTAGCGTCAGTGCTCTTCCAGGTACTGGGAGCTTTTTCCAGGTACTTCGGGTCGTACACCTTCATGCGAATCGTTGCGTGGGGACACACAGCCGAGCAGTCTCCGCATTGGATACAGGTTTCCGGATCCCACACAGGAATATATTCGGCAATGTTTCGTTTCTCATACTGTGTGGTAGCGGTTGGGAAAGTACCGTCATGGGGCAACTTGGAAACAGGTATTTTTTCTCCTCTACCCGCGATGATCTCGCCTATCACCTCTTTCACGAACTGCGGAGCCGAAGCGGGAACAGGAGCCAGCATCTGCTTCTTGCTGGTAACCTGTTTAGGATACTTCACCTCGTGCACCCCTGCTAGAGCTGCATCGATCGTAGAAATGTTGGCTTCTACGATGTCCCGACCTTTCTTTCCATAGGTTTTTTCAATGTATTTCTTGATGAGATCGATAGCCTGTTTTTCGGGCAAGACTCCGGAAATCTTGAAGAAGGCTGTTTGCATGATGACGTTGATCCGCCCGCCCATTCCCTTTTCCTCGGCGATCTTCATGGCGTCGATCACGTAGAACTTCAGGTTCTTATCGATGATCTGTTTTTGCACCTCTTGGGGCAGATGATCCCAGACTTCTTCGGGCCCATATGGGGATGCCAGGAGGAAGGTTCCCCCCGGAGCTGCATTCTCTAGCATGTGCACTTTTTCAATGAAAGAGAACTTGTGGCATGCAACGAACTTGGCCTGGTTGATCAGGTAAGTGCTCTTGATGGGTTTCTTACCGAACCTCAAATGCGAAACGGTTGTAGTTCCTGCCTTCTTGGAATCGTAGACGAAGTACCCTTGAGCGTAGTTGTCCGTAGCTTCTCCAATGATCTGGATGGAGTTCTTGTTGGCTCCCACTGTGCCATCTGAACCCAATCCATAGAACAGGGCCGTGTGAATTCCTTCGCTGGGGAGTTGGAAGTTCTCGTCCCATTCGAGGCTAGTGAAGGTTAGATCGTCCTTGATTCCAACGGTGAAATGATTCTTCGGTTCGTTGGATTTCAAATTATCAAGCACAGCCTTTGCCATTGCAGGGGTAAACTCATAACTTCCCAACCCATACCGTCCGCCCACTACTTTAGGATAGGTCTTAAACTTGGAATTTCCCGAACCCATCACTTCACCGATGGCGGTTCGCACATCCTCATACAAAGGTTCCCCAATAGCACCCGGTTCCTTTGTCCGGTCTAGTACGGCAATGGCCTTTACCGTGGCGGGAAGGGCGTCCACAAAAGCCTTCATGTCGAAGGGACGGAACAACCGAACCTTCAGTACTCCGACCTTTTCCCCTTTGGACACGAGGTACTCGACGGTTTCTTCCATACATTCCGCCCCGGAACCCATCAGAATGGCCACTCGTTCGGCATCAGGAGCGCCCACGTAATCGAACAACTTGTAAGACCTTCCCGTAAGCTTGGAGAACTTATCCATTACTTCTTGAACGATCTTAGGAACAGCCTGATAGTATTTATTGCATGTTTCCCGGGCCGCGAAGAATACGTCCGGGTTCTGGCTGGTGCCTCGAAGCACAGGATTTTCGGGATTCAAGCCCCTCTGCCTGTGGGCATACACTAGGTCTGGGGATATCATTTCCTTCATGACCTCGAACGGTATTTCCTCTACCTTCTGTACCTCGTGGGAGGTTCGGAATCCATCGAAGAAATGAAGGAAGGGTACCCGACTCCGGAGAGTGGCTTCTTGGGCGATGAGGGCGAAGTCCATTACTTCCTGCACGTTATTCGAAGCTAATAGAGCGAACCCCGTGGATCTAGCGGCCATTACGTCCGAGTGATCTCCGAAGATGCTCAGTGCATGGGTTGCCACAGTTCGGGCAGCAATGTGAAACACCGTGGGAGTGAGCTCGCCAGCTATCTTGAACATGTTCGGAATCATTAGGAGAAGCCCTTGGGATGCGGTAAATGTAGTGGTAAGAGCACCTGTGGTAAGAGCTCCATGAACAGACCCCGCTGCACCCGCTTCGCTTTGAAGCTCTACCACGGTAGGAACGGTTCCCCAAATATTTGTTTTACCCTGAGCCGAAAACATATCCGCTAGTTCCCCCATGGGGGAGGAAGGAGTAATCGGATAGATGGCGATTACTTCGTTTGTCGCATGGGCAACATAGGCTGCTGCCGTGTTCCCATCGATCGTGACCATTTTTTTGGTTGACATCTTAAACCCTCTCAATACTTGGGATTGTGTAACATAATATAGAAGTTTTAGAAACTTTTTTCACACTATACCCCGTTTTTGCTTATGATGCAATACTTCGCGTTGCCTCATCGAAATTCTAACCCAAATTAAGGTAATGCCTCATCCAAAAATCTAACCCTGAGACACTCCTT
>CAKZQO010000184.1 GCA_937140905.1 uncultured Spirochaeta sp. | reverse complement strand
CGTCTAGGTCACATTTCCCCACGCTTCCCGTTACTTCAATATTGCCGGCTGCCTTGACGGAAAACCCATCCTCCACGTTCCCCTTCACCATGACAGTCCCGAGGAAAAGGATGTTCCCCGTTTTCAGATTAACATCCCCTTCTACCACATAAATAGGTTCTACATTGATTTTGTCGGCAGAGATTATCACTTGTCCGTTGATTTCCGCGATCGCCGATGCCCCGTCTTCGGACAACCGGACATTCTTGCCGATGGGTATTTCGCAATCTTTCCCATCCTTTGCGGGAAGGAGTTTTCCCGTCACGGTCCTTCCACTTTCCCCACGCTCAGGCGGGATCTTTCGAGCTAGAACCTGCCCCTCCACCACATTCTGGATCAAATTCAGTTCCTTGAAATCGACCCGACCATTCTTTTCTTTTAATTTTACCTGGGATGCATTCCTTTCAAAGCTGTATACGATATAAGCATCCCTTCCATTCTTCGGTTTTGTTCCCTCTGCCACAAGAATCGGCACTCCATACTGTGGATCCTCCTCCAATGCACGGATCGCATCTTCCCTGATCCCATGGACCACCCCATTCCTCTGCAAATATTCTACCATAGCATCGAAGGTAGGATCCGAACCTCCAGCTCCCGGAGGATGCAAAGTCAAGAGAGCTCTCATTTCTGCATCGATGATATCTACCGACATCATGGGATCGTTGGCAGGGTTATGCATGTAGTCGGCAATTTTTACCCATTCGTCATCCGCATATTTAACCACTTTAGATACCATCCCTGTATCGAAACGACCCCCATACCGACGATTGATCTTTTCGATTGCTTCTCGTTCGGTAACCCGTCGCCCCTTTCCTTGGGGGGGAGATACTTTCAGGAAGACCCCTTCTGGGGTTAAACGAACACAGACTTTTCCATCCCTATGCTCACTCTTGTGGTCCTCTGCGAAGCCGAAATCCATCTCTAACTTTTCTTCCGCTTGTTCCTTCTCTTTCGGTTTTAACGTCTCATAGGCGACGATCACCCAGGGTTTTTTCCCCAAACCAAAAGTTCCTTTCGAGCCTTTTTCTAATACCTCGTATTCCAGATCCCGGATTCGTACCCCTAATTCTATGGAAGCCTGAGTCAAGGCATCCTCTAATGTTTCCCCTGTAGCTTGCACGCGCTTCCGAAACTTGTCTTGTTCTGCCTGTTCTTTCAGATACGCTCGAATCTGATCCAGGGTAACCATTCAGAGAATCCCCTTCTTGATGTTGGTGAGTTTTGCCCGGAGTCTCATGATCGCTTTCGTGTGAAGCTGGGATACCCTAGACTCCGTCACATCCAACACCTTACCGATTTCCTTCAACGTCAGATCCTCGTAATAGTAGAGGATCAATACTTTCTTTTCTTTTTCTGGTAGTTCCTCTATAGCCTTAATGATCACTCTCTTGATCTCCTCTTTTTCAACGATGGTCTCAGGATTCATACTCTGAGGAGATTCGATACTATCGGCAATAGAGACATTGTCATTCTCTTCACCCGTAAACCACACATCGTTCAAAGAAAGGATGGAAGTGCCACTGATCTTCAACATGGTCTTCTCGAACTCTTTTACCGAAACTCCCAGGGCACCTGCCAATTCTTTGTCACTAGCAGCTCTTCCTAGAGAAGCCTCGAGAGTCCTCATTGTATCTTCGATTTCTCTCGTCTTCTGCCGTACCGACCGAGGTACCCAATCGATGGACCGAAGTTCATCGAAAATAGCACCTCGAATCCGGGTAACCGCATAGGTCTTGAACTTAACATGTTTATCGGGGTCGAACTTTTTAATAGCATCGAACAACCCAAAGATCCCAAATCCTACAAGATCATCGAATTCTACGGTATGAGGCATTCCAATAGCAATTTTCCCAGCTACATACTTCACTAGAGGGGCATACTGCTTCACGAAAAAATCCCGGATTTTCGGGTCTTTCGTCTTTTTATAAGTTCGCCAGAGCTCCTCTTCAGTCTTTTCGTCCAAGACTTTTTCCTCCATACCAGTTTACCCTTCTTTGTCCTTCTTTAACAATGTCTGTATCGCCTTGGCCAGAACGGCAGGGTCTCCTCCATCCAAGCTCTTGTCTACTTCCTTAACAGAACGTGCCCCTTCAGAAAAGACTTGCTGAGAAGCTTGCCCCTCGAAGGCATCCGCGAAGCCCCCAAGATCTGGAAGATCGTCTATCGCTTCCTCAGTGGTGGAAACCCCAGAAGTTTCCGCTTTAGGCTGATCGATATTACCCGAGGCAAGAGGTTTGGAAACCTCCTCCACCTCTTCCACGAAATCTTCGAACCCTTTCGCCTCCTCTAGAGGTTCTACACCTTCCTCTTCCCTATCTTCTATATGTGGATTATGTTCAGGAATCACTAGGTCTACTTGATTTCCTCCTTCCTTAACCCCTTCCAGTGGCTGTACAAGCTCAGGCAAGAACCGCTCTATGATCCACACGCTAGATCCAAATAAGAACGCTAGGAACCCTCCTCCCAACAGAGCGCGGATAACCAAGGTAAGAAAGGATACTCCGCCTATAATGCCTAGCAAGGCAGAAAAGAGAAATCCTCCTATACCCCCCCATACAATAACCTTACCCTTTTCCATCTGGCATCCTAAAACTAGCTTAGGGTAAATGCCCTCTATCGTCAAGCGTCAAGATTTCCCTAATAACTTTCGGACGAACTCCCCAATTCCTCCTCCGTCCTTGTAATCTACCTTTTCCAACCTCGATACTATATGTTTCATACAAATGCTGGCTTTTGCCTTTGGATCTAGGACAATGAAGGGCTTCTGCTTGAGAACTGCAGTTTGTACAGCGGCGTCCTCATAGATATACCCCAGATAATCTACTTTTACGTTCAAAAACTGTCCAGCTATCGTAATTACCCTCTCTGCTACCTTTTTCCCTTCAACCACACTTTTGACCCGGTTTACCACTAACTTTAACCCTAGGTTTAAGTTTTCTATTTCTGTGGCGATGATCTTGATGATCCCATAGGCATCTGTCATAGCGGTAGGTTCTGGGGTGGTTACGATGATGGCATCATCGGCAGCAGCGATAAAAGAGATCACGTTGTTGGAAACCCCCGCACTGGTATCGATAATAATGACATCCGCAATAGACAATTTTGAGATTTCTTCCACAAATTGCTTTCGCTCTTCTTCGGAGAGGTTAGCGATCCGAGCAAATCCCGAAGCTCCTGCCACGATCTGGATTCCATAGTTAGTTTCCAGGATGATATCCTGCATACTCTTTTGCTTACGGATCAGATGGTACAGATTATACTTTGGTATGATGCCAAGAATCACATTCACATTGGCTAGTCCTAGATCCGCATCCATCAATACTACCCGCTTTCCCATCTGAGCGTAGGCAATGGCTAGATTTGTAGAAAAGTTCGTCTTCCCTACCCCCCCTTTCCCACTAGCCACCGTGATGATGCGAGTATGGCGAGTTGATGACGATGATGAACTAGTTTTCACCCGCATCATCTCTCGGAGGGTTTCCGCTTGATCCGGCATGCTTTACTCCTTTCCCACATATAGATCTTCCGATGGATGTTTAAACTTTCTCTCCAGGCTCTCCCGCTGCACCCGGAACGACTGCAACCTCATCAGCAACCTAACAGGAGTAGCCAACTCTATATCCTGAGGTACTCTCTGACCGTCCGTAAAGTAGGATACTGCTTTTCCCCGTTCGACCAAGGTGCTAATTATAGATCCAACCCTAGAGGTTTCATCCAATTTGGTTATGATCACAGAACTGTACCCGAAGGGTTCGAATTGACTCATGATCTCCAGCATGTCCGCGGCCTTGGTGGTAGCACTGATTGCCAAATGTACAGTGGCTCTCCCTGAGGCGGCCTCCAATAGCTCTTTCATCTCTGCCAATTTCACGAAATCCCTCGGGCTTTTTCCGATGGTATCTATGAAAATCCTATTTACGTCTTGATAGAGGGCCAAGAATTTCTTCAAGTCTGTGTAAGTTTCCGCACAAGCCACGGGAATTCCCATGATATTCCCATACGTTTCAATCTGTTCCTTTGCAGCGATCCTGTAGTTGTCAATGGTGATAATTCGCACCTTGTTGGGACGAGCCGCACTTATTCCATACAGGGCAGCCAGTTTCGCAATGGTTGTAGTCTTTCCCACTCCTGTAGGACCCACGATGATGAACACGATGGGACTTCCTCGATCCTTTTCCTGATAGATTCGTATGGACTCCCCAATCCATTCTACCACCCGGTCTTGCACTGCATCGAAATTCTCTAGTTGTTCTAGGGAAAACTCTTTCTTTACCCATTCTAACAGTCGTCGAATATAGGATTCTGTGAAGTCATTTTCTCGCAACAGTTCCTCTATCCGTTGGATAGTAGGATGACCATCCAGCTTTCTTGATGGGGGTATTTCTAACTTCTCTTTGATTGCTTGGACCTCTTTCAATACCTCCTTCAACGTGATATCCGGAACCTTGGGGGCTACTTGAACAGCGGAAAGAATCTTCTTCTTTTCCTCTTCTAGATCCATCAATTTTTTCTTTGGGAGTTCGTTCGCAACGTATCCGGTAATTTCCACACCTTCCTTAGCGAACAATCCAAGGAACCCTCCAATCCGTATAGTCCGATGAGTCAATATTTTCGCTTGATCTCCGTACTTCTGACGGATCTTCTCCAAGGCTTCCCTATGGGAGTACGCTTGCTCGGTAAAATACTGCATAGCTCCTACCCTTCCAATTTAATTTCGCCCAAAGCTTCCAGCTTTACATCTGGAACGATTTCCGGTACTGAAAGAACCACCAAATCCGGGAAGTCTCTCGCTGTACTGGAGCGGACTAAGGGCCGAGCTGCTTCCGAACAGAGGATGATGGGGAAATACCCTTGTTCCTGCCCTGTCCGAATTGCATTGGCAAGACTATTGATCCATTTCCGGTGAACTTCCGGTTTCAACCCAGCTATAAGACCTCCGGCTGTTTCAACCCGGGAGTCTACGATCATCTGCTCCAATTTAGGGTGTAGGGTGAAAACCCGTAAGGTCTTCGATTCATCGGCATACTGTTGACAGATTTGACGAGCTAGAGCCTGCCTCACTTTTTCGATGAGGAAGGGAATATCCTTCGTGATAGCTCCATAGTCGGCCAAGGTTTCCAGAATTGCCACCGTGTTCCGTATGGACACCCGTTCCCGAAGCAGACCTTGAAGAACTTTCTGGATCTCTCCCAAATTGAGATGCTTCAGAACATCCTCTACTACTGCAGGGTAGTCCTTTTTCAAGGTATCGAGGATGGCCTGCAGTTCCTGCCTTCCTAGGATTTCAGCGGCATGCCGTTTAATGATTTCCGTTAGATGGGTAGCGATAATAGACGGAGGATCTACTACTGTGTATCCAGCTCGTTCGGCCCTATCCCTATCCTCTTCTAAAATCCAGAGAGCTGGCAATCCAAAGGCTGGATCCCTCGTAGGCTCGCCAGGAACCTCTTCTTTCACTTTCCCTGGATTGATGGCAAGGTAACTCCCTAACCGAAGGCTTCCCTTCCCGACCTCCACTCCTTTTATCTTAATGCAGTACTCGGAAGGATCCAACCGCATGTTGTCTATAATCCGTATCCTAGGGACAACCAATCCTATATCTAGGGCTGTTTCCTTGCGGATTCTAGTGATTCGATCTAGAAGTTCAGCCCCTTGATCTTTGTCTACCAGGGGAATCAGTCCATACCCCAACTCCAATGAGATAGGATCAAGGGGCACAACGGGAGAAATCTCTGCTTGGGCTTCTTTAGGTCTTGCTTTGGCTGCTTTCCCTTCTGCCTGGGTAGGGGCTGCTTCCTTTTTCCCTAACGTATAGGCGAAATACGCAAACAACACACCCATGGGGAAGAGGATGTACCAGGGGAACCCCGGTAAGAAAGATAGTACCACAAGGAAGAATGCGGCAATCCAATAGATTCGGGATTGTCGGGAGAACTGTTTGGTTACATCGGAGCCAAAGGATCCATCGGAAACGGCTCGTGTCACGATCAAACCTGTGGCAGTGGAAACGAGAAGAGCTGGGAACTGCGAGACCAACCCATCTCCGATGGTAAGGGCAATGTAGGTGTTTATTGCTGTGGAAAGATTCTCTCCGTGGAGACTCATTCCTACTATCATTCCTCCGATCATGTTGATCAGAGTGATAAGAATCCCTACTTTCACGTTTCCTGAAACGAACTTCGAGGCTCCATCCATCGCTCCATAAAAATCCACTTCCCGTTGAAGATCGTTCTTTCTTCTCGTTGCTTCCTCCTCTGAGATGGATCCCGAGTTGTACTCTGCCTCTATGGCCATCTGCTTCCCTGGTAGAGCATCGAGGGTAAACCGCGCAGCTACTTCGGCAATACGGGTAGCTCCTTTCGTAATCACGATGAACTGAACCGCGATGATGATGATGAAGATGATGAATCCGATTACCAGCCCTTCGGCTCCTCGAGTTCCTACTACAAAGCTTGCAAAAGCCCGGATCAGTTTCCCATCAAACTTATGTCCCATCGCCAGGATCAAGCGGGTGGAAGAGACGTTCAGAGCTAACCCGAAGATGGTTACCACCAACAATAAAGTAGGGAAGACGGAAAAATCTAATGCCCGATGGGAGTAGAGGGTAATGAGGATGATCAATAAGCTCAGCACTAGATTGATGGCCATGAAGGTATCGAGAAGGAAAGTAGGTAAGGGAATAATGAGCATCATCACCACCACGATGACGCCCACCGCTACTAACGCGTCGCTCTTCTGCTTTAGAAAAGCGTTGGAAACGATCGTTTGTACATCAGCCATTTGCCGTCTTCTCCTTCTGCATGCTGTATACCTGTTTGAGAACTGCCGCTACCGCTTCATAGAACTTGATAGGAATGATATCTCCGATCTCCACCTCGGTATACAGTGCTCGAGCTAGGGGTTTGTTTTCAACGATAGGGACCCCATGCTCATTAGCCACTCGCTTGATGTTTTCCGCAATGAGATCCTGCCCCTTTGCCGTTACCATGGGTGCTTCCATCGTGTCGCTCTTATACTCTAGGGCTACCGCATAGTGAGTGGGGTTTGTTACCACTACATCCGCTTTGGGCACGTTCTGGATCATGGTTCGCGTCATCAGTTCCCGCATTCGTTGCCGAAGTCGACTTCGAATCAGAGGATCCCCCTCATACGTTTTGCGCTCCTCGATCAATTCTTGTCGAGACATTTTCAAGGATTCCAGATATTGCCGTTTCTGAAAGAAATAATCCACCACGGAAAGGGCTAGAAGCACGATGGTAGATTCTGCCATGATGCGAAAGGCTAGGGACGCAATACCTCCCACCGAAGCAAGGAAGGGAACCTTCATCATACTAAGAATCCAACCCATGGAGCCTTTGATATTGAAATAGGCAATAATACCGATCAACCCAATCTTCAGAATAGACTTTCCCAGGTTGAAGAGAGCTTCGGAAGAGAATAGAGTCCGTTGTAGGTAACGGGATACATTGGGTACTATCCTGTTCAAATCGGGTACGATCGGCTTTACCGAGAAAAGGAACCCAAACTGCACCACGTTACCAAGAATCGCGGCCACAAATCCCACTATTGCTATGGGTGCCAACAACCGTACAAAGTATTGAAGGAATGCTACAAAGAGGGTTCTATCGAATCCCGCTCCTGCATCACCGGTTTTACGGATAAAATAATACACCATCTCTCGAAGGGTCTTTAGATAATAGGAACCCAACAGAGCGATCGTTGCTATCACCATCAATAGCACAATCGTTGAGGCGAGGTCCTGAGATTTGGCTACCCTGCCTTCTTCCCTGGCTTTACGAAGTTTGTGTTCGGTCGGCTCTTCTGTGCGCCCTTCATCCTCTGCTGCAAACCATTGAAGATGGATCTGTTTTAGACGAACTGCATCTGGGAGAAAAGAGTACTCTAGTACACCTTGTATTTCATCAATCTTCATCGTGCCTACCTGTTTGGGCTGGCCCATATCCGCTCCACCTCTTGGAAACTGTAATCGATGATGGCAGAAAACAGTTCCACTAAGAAGGGTAAACTGACGAAAAGGATTAAAAACGCCACCCCGATGGAAATAGGGAACCCCATCATCAGCAGATTCATCTGAGGTGCTGCTTTTGCGAATAACCCTAGAGTAAGAGAAACGAGAAACAACGCTCCTAGGATGGGGAAGGCGATCACGAGAGATTGTTGGAACAGATGAGTCATGCCCTGAAAGAGGAAAGGGAAGATCTGGTCTTTCCTGGTCACTAGGTCGATGGCACGGAAAGCCTTGTAGGATTGATACACACCAATCAAGAAAATCTTTTGGAACCCGCCGACGAGGAGAAAGATCAACATGGCAATGAGGTTCAAAAACTGCCCCATGATGGGAAGCTCGATTTCTGCCAAGGGATCGAAGACTTCCGACGCACCAAACCCCATTTGAAAGGCATAGTACTGACCAGCTAATTGGAACCCAGAATAGATCATGGAAAGGAAAAACCCAACCAGAATTCCCACAAAAGCTTCCCCCACGAGAAGGAGGACATATTGAAGCACATAGGGAGGAATGGGATAGCCAGCCGCTGCTACGGATGGGAAGATGACCATGCTGACCAAAAAACCCAGGGCGATCTTCGCAATCTCTGGAATCGCATCGGACGATAGGAGAGGTGCGGTTTGAATGAGGGCGAATACCCGAGCAAAAATCAAGAAGAATAGAGGTGCATTCTGGGCCAATTCTCCCACCGTCATCTTCCTCTTCCTCCTTCTACCGTACCATGGCCGGAATTTGTTGAAACAACTGAATCGTGTACTGAGCCAGGCTGGCAAACATCCAAGGGCCGAAGAACACAAGAGCCAAAAGAATAGCGGCGATCTTTGGAACGAAGGTCAAGGTTTGCTCCTGAATCGATGTAGTAGCTTGGAGGACAGAAACGATGAGTCCCACGACCAAGCCAATTAGGAGAATCGGAGCGGAGAGGATCAGAATTTGGAAGATCCCACTTCTAAGAAGGTATACCGCATATCCAATACTCATCTATCGCCTCCTTTATCCGAAACTTCGAATGAGTTGTTCCGTCAATAATCCCCATCCATCCACAAGGACAAAGAGAATCAACTTGAAAGGCATGGAGATCATTACGGGAGGGAGCATAATCATTCCCATGGACATCAAGGCGGACGCTACCACCATATCGATAATGATGAAAGGGATAAAGAGAAGAATCCCTATTTTAAAAGCCACTGTCATCTCATGGAGAATGAACGCAGGGATCAGGACGTATGTAGGAACCTCGGAGAGGTTATTCGGTCTAGGCCGGTTAGAGAGCCGCATGAACAGTCGAATATTGTCAGGGTTTGTCCGCATCTGACGGTACATGAACAATCGCAACGGGCTTTCCATATTCCGGTACGCTTGTTCCAATCCGATTTCACCCCTCGAAAAGGGAGCGTATCCAGTCGTATACATTTCGTTCAAAGTAGGCCACATAATGAAGAGGGTCAGGAAAAGGGCAATTCCCATTAGGACCTGGTTCGGAGGCACCTGTTGTAGGGATAGTGCCCGTTTGACGAAGTCAAACACGATGGCTACTCTGAGGAAGGAGGTCATGAGGATCACCAGTGAAGGAGCAAGACTCAACACCGCTAGTACTAAAAGCAGCTGCAAGGAAAAAGCCACTTCTTGATTCGTGTTTGGTTGTCGAATCGTAAGATCCACAAAGGGTATATTGAAGGCTTGATTCGGTTGGTTCCGGGCAGCTTGCGCCTCTACATGCGAGCTTCCTATAAAGTAAAACCCTAGGACTATCAGTAGTAGTAAGATCGGTCTTGGCATCGTTCCCCTCCCAAAAAACGCAGCCTTCAGTGTAGTTTCGTCAATCGTTCCCTCTGTTTACGGATGAAATCTAGGGAATCATCACCTGAAGAATCCAATTCCCCCGAAGTATCCAAGCCTTTTTCCGGTCCTCCTCCCGGCTTCCGTTGAAAGTATTGTCGAACAAGATCGATGAAACGCTTGGGTTGCCTTCCAGAAGGCAACTCCGAAACTTTCAACCGGATCGCATCGATTGTCTCCCTGTCTTTCAATTCGAGTAAAAGTTGAATTGCACTCTCCGATGTCCCGATCAATACAATATGTTCTCCCACTTCTACCAGATGTAATTGTTTGTTTCCGGAAAGAGCTCTACTTTCCAACAAACGAATTACCTCAAGACCAGTTTCCCTCGGGGATGATAGTTTCTTCAAATAGTGGAAAAATCCGTACACTAAGGCTAGAACGAATCCTAAGATAAAGAGCATCCGAAGAAAATCCCAGATCCCAAAAGGAGAGATAGCTCGCTCTTCTCCTCCTGCAGGAGCACGATTTTCCGAGAATACTAGTTCTTTCTCATTGGGACTGTTCTGAGGTGGGGCCTTTTTTACTTCTTGAGCCCCCACCAAACTAGATAGCAGACATACCGCTATCAAAATACTGAATACGTTCGTTCGTTTCAGGTTCCCCTCCCTTTCACCTGGAAACTCACGGAGATGTAGAAACAACTATGTCAAATCTTTCATCCTCTCCATGGGTGATACAATTTCTGTTACCCGTACCCCAAAATTCTCATCTATGACCACCACCTCGCCCTTGGCAATCAGTTTGTGGTTAACAAGGATATCCACTGGTTCACCCGCCAATTTATCCAATTCTATGATGGTCCCCTCCCCCATCCCTAGAATCTCTTTGATTAACTTTTTAGTTCGCCCGAGTTCCACCGTCATTTCCATGTAGACATCCATCAGCAAGCTGATGTTGCCATGTTCTGCTGACGGCGGTCCTGGCTGTAAACTGGGGAACTGTACCGGTTGCACATTGGGAGGTGTCATTGGGGGAGTGCCGCCAAAGGGCATTCCTGGGAACGGAGATGCGGCCCCACCTGTAGCCCCCCCCTGAAAGCCTCCCATTGCGGGACCCATCGAGGGCTGAGCAAACCCAGCGCCTTGCCCCATCGTGGGAGTTGCCTTTGGTGCTACAGAGGGAGAAGCGGCGGTTGCTTTGGAAAGAATCGCAGATACCTGTTCTGGAGTGAAAACTTCCAACATGTCAGCCGGCATTTCCCCTTCTATCATAATAGGATAGGTGACAACCACCAAAGTATCGGAGGAAACCGACAGGGCGTCCTTGGGAATTTGAGTAGCCGTTGGAGGTTCCGTCAGCACGGTTGAACGTAGGGAATCTCCCAATGCGGTAAGAACTGGCCCGGAAATTTGGCCTATAGCCTCCTGTAAAGCGGAAAGGGCCGCTTCATTCAACTCAATACCCTGTTGTCCCATCATGAGACCTGCAATCGAGACGGCTAGACTTTCGGGAAGAATGTATAGGTGTTCCCCCGACAACCCTTCTGAAAAAGGCATAGAAATCTGGACGACTTGATCCTCTAGAGCCTGAAGGAGTTTTTCCCGGGGTATCAAATCTACTTTGATGGGACCATAGTTAGCCGTTTTAGTAACCAGCATAGAGAGGTTAGAGGCTTGGGATGCTACTGTCTTCTGGAGGATCCCTTCGAATTGACTCCGTTGCGCAGGAGTCAAAGCACTCCCTGTTGCAGGGGCTGGACCCTTTGCTCCCAAATCGAAGGACGCAGATCCTTGCAACAAAGCATCTATTTCATCTTGTGTTAACGATCCATCACTCATACTACTCTTCCCCCTCCGCCGTCAGCTCTTCAAACTCTTCCTCTTCTGCTTCCTCGAGCTTCTTTATGATCTGAACGGCTAATTTTTTTCCTACGACTCCGGGTTTGCAGAGGAACTTTGGTTGATTCCCGATCTTCAACACCATCGGATCGGTAGCTCGAACATTGGGAAGCCGGACCACATCCCCCACTGTAAGGGCAAGCACTTCTCGCACGGTAAGTTGCATGCTTCCCACTTCCGCCACTACCGTGACTTCCACTGTAGAGAGGCGTTCCCGCAAGATATTGAGGTTTTCCGTCGTTGCCCCCCTACGGACAGAAGAGTACCAGTACTGCGCCGAGAGTTTTGAGATGATGGGTTCGATGGTAAGATAGGGGATACAGAAATTCATCATCCCCTCCACATCCCCTACCTTCGTTTCCAACGTCACCAGCACCACCATCTCGGTAGGAGGAACGATCTGGGCAAACTGTGGATTGGTTTCGATCTGGCCTAATCGGGGGCGTAGATCGATCACTTGGCTCCAGGCTTCCCGCATATTCCCCAAGACACGAACGATGATCCCTTCCATTACGGATTGTTCGATATCGGTAAGATCACGGGTTACCTTTGCACTTTCCCCTTTTCCTCCAAACAACCTATCGATAATGGAAAAGGTAATGGCAGGATCGATCTCTAAAATGGCGGATCCTTTCAAAGGATCCATGTTTATTACTGCTAATGTAGTAGGGTTGGGAATGGAACGGATGAACTCTTCGTAGGTCAACTGATCTACCGACGCCACGTGAACTTGTACCAGGCTCCTGAGTTGCGCACTGAGGGACGTGGTAGTAAGTCGAGCAAAAGTTTCGTGCATGATAGAGACTGTCCGGATTTGCTCCTTGGAGAACTTATCGGGTCTCTTGAAATCGTAGATCTTAATCTTGCGTTGTTCTGCGGGTTTGGGTACTTCCTCTGCTTCGACGTCTCCTGCAGAAATAGCAGTAAGTAACTGATCTATTTCATCCTGAGACAGGACCTCTGTCATCCTTTTTCACCCCTCCCTTACTCCCTCTCTTTATATATTACATATTTTTACTCAAAATTCAATCACAGTAAAGGTATCGAAAATGACCTTCTGTATCTTGCCACTGGTCATGATATCATTGATCCGATCCCGAAGTTCCAATTTTAAATTCTCCTCGTTCGTAGGTCTTAGCTCATCGACTTTCTTCGAAGTAAAGAACCGTCGGATGATATCTCGGATTTGGGGCGTACGGGCAATCAGTTCTGCCTGCATCGCTTTATCTCCCTGCTTGTACCCGATACGTACATCAACAATGATCGTGTGAGGCACATCGTCTGCGGTTCGTCCTCGGATCTCCCCAACATTCGAATACCAATCATAGATCGGTTCTTTGCCTTCGTACTCTTTCGAAGTAGGTTGCTGGGTTACCGAGGGAGATCCCACCCCCATGATCCGCACCGTTATCACCACGACCGTGACGATAAAGAGAATGGCTCCCAATGCCAAGGCTACCCATTTCAGGATTTGGATCACGATGGCGGGAAGGAATCCTACCTTTTTAGCCGCCTGTACTTGCTCACCGGCAGCCCCTCCCTCGCCTTCGTTTTCGAACATATCATCCGACATACGTTCTCCTTTCCCCCTGGATCATAGATGTCCTTCCGATAGTATAATGATATCGATCCTTCGGTTGTAAGCCCTTCCTTCTGGAGTATCCTCTTTTGCTAAGGGAACCGTATCGGCAAACCCGGCTACCTGGAATTGTCGCTCGTTCACTCCATACTCCACTAGACGATGGAGAATATTTATAGATCTTGCAGCGGAAAGCTCCCAATTACTCTTCCAGGGAGGGCCCGTTGGAGTACTATCCGTATGGCCTTCGATCCTGACCTTTTTATCCCTCAATTCTTCCGACGTAAGCAAGTCAGCCAATCTTGTCAGGGTAGGCCGGGCTTCCTCCATTCGGGGTTCAGCGCTCCCTGGATCGAAGTAGGCATCCGCAGCTAGGGAGATCACCAGGCCTCGTTCATCCTCCTTGATTCGAACTTTCTTGGTTTTCAGTTCGGGTTGGAACTCTGAAATAGCCCGTTTTCTAGCTCGATCCAGAGCTCTTCCCCTGTCCACGGAG
>CAKZQO010000183.1 GCA_937140905.1 uncultured Spirochaeta sp. | reverse complement strand
CATTCCACCATGAGGGTCCCATGACCAATGAACGTAATATTCAGAGGTCCCTTTGATGTCTGGAATTGATCCTTTTCGAAAGAGACCTGCCCGAACACCATCATTGCAGAAAGCACCCATACTACCATGAATCCTCTGCGTACCCACAATTTGATTCCTGTTCGCATCGTTTCACCTCCTGTAAAAAAGTAAACAACATTATTCTGAAATTCAAGGTACTCCATAAATGATAAACAATTGTTTAAAACATATTGACAAAACAACTGTTTGGAATATAGAATACACTCATGAGATCGGAGAGAGATAAGGTAAAACAACGAATCGTCGAGGCCACCATTGCCTGTATTGAAAAGAGGGGTGTTTCTAAGATTACCACTCGGGTTGTGGCGAAAGAAGCGGGAGTAAACGTTGCCTCCATCAATTACTACTTTGGAACAAAAGAGAATCTCCTAGAAGATACTTTCAGGACAGCCTTGGATCATTTCTTTTTCGATATTCAGGAGTTGTTCACTGTCACCGAACTACATAGCTACTCTCTCTCAAAAGTCTTTTTTTCTTTTTTGCTGGAAGGAATTCTCCATTATCCCAGACTGGTACAAATCTTAATTTTCAACGAACAAATCGCTCCAAGGTTTAGGGAGACCCTCCTACGTCATTTTTCTTCTTATATTCAAATGTTGGCTACTAGAATCCAAGAGGAGAATCCTGCTTGCTCAGCCCTAGAAGCAAACATGAGAGTAGTGCAGATGCTGCATGGAGTCCTTTCCGTCTGCCACCCTTTCCAATTGCATACCACAGTAGGATGTGACTTACGGGATCCCTCTCTGAAAGAGCGGTATCTGGATCTTTTGCTTTCCCGGTACATCGACTGGATTCCTCAAGACAAAATCGAATCTCAAAGAGAGCTTGTCCAAAAGTGCATACGGAAACTCTTCGAGAGCAAATAGGCAAAAAATCCCGCTAAGAAAGGGGGGCCAAAATGAACAAAAAAAAGATAATGTATTGGATAGTACCTCTTGCGCTTCTACTTCTAATTGGAACGATCCTTCTTGTTCGCTCAATAACCTGTTCCTCCCCGCCCCATACCCAACAGAAATGGTATGAACTGAACTGGATGGCAGATCCGATCCTGGATCAGGTGCTTTTATTTTATCTCGGGGAAGCGTGGACGAAAATGACGGACATCAATGAGTGCCTTCAGACTGCTTCGCGGGTCAAAAAAGACGATCCAGAAAGCTGGGCTCGAGAATGGAGGAAAACTGCCGAACGACTTCATGCCCTGGCTGATTCTCTTTTGGTAAAAGGTCATCGGAAAAGCGCTGGTGAAGCCTACCTACGAGCAGCCTCCTACTATCGAGCTACCATGCATCGACATATGCACCCAGACTCTCCGGAGATTAAAGAGCTGACCGAACGGGAGATTTCCTGTTTCATTAAGTCCCAACAACTCCTCGAAGCTCCGATGGAGTTGGTATCAGTACCCTACGAGAGGATACGCCTTACCGGATACTTCTATCGATCCCCGAAAGCTGTTGGCAAAGCTCCTACCCTTATCGTACATCAGGGACGGGATGCTTGGGCAGAAGACTGCAAGTACATTGCCGATGAAGCAGTGCGCCGGGGATACCACTGTCTCCTGATCGATGGTCCAGGAAACGGTCAAGCATTGCGTAGACATGGCCTTGCCTTCCGCCCCGATTGGGAAAGCTTTATACGCCCTGTGGTAGACTACCTTATTTCCCGTCCCGAGGTAGATCCAAAAGCGATTGGGCTGATGGGAATGAGTATGGGAGGGTTCTTGGCAGGACGAGCAGCCGCTCACGAACCCCGAATTAGGGTCCTCATTGTAAACCCAGGAATCCTCGACTGGGGGGAGGTATTCTTTAACAAATTAAAGGATTATGGCCCTACTCTGATTACCCTTTACCAGACCAGTCCCGCTGCGCTGAACGCGGTGCTACAGGTAGCAGGATCCTTGAGTCCCTTTTTACTCTGGGGCCTCACCGATACCATGTGGAAACATGGAGCCCGAACTCCTTCCGAACTATTGGATTCTATGAAATATTTTACGAACCAGGAAGGAGTTGGAAAAATCAAAGCGACTACCCTGGTGATCGACACAGAAGCAGAAGAGTTTGGTCAATCGAAACAGTTCTATGAAGCTCTAACCTGCGAAAAAGATTATATGCTATTCACCGAAGAAGAGGCTGCCCCCCTTCACGTACAAACAGGTTCCCTCGCTTTGGCAAGCCAACGAATCTTCGACTGGATCGATGAGAAACT
>CAKZQO010000182.1 GCA_937140905.1 uncultured Spirochaeta sp. | reverse complement strand
GAACGGCAACATGCCCCACCAGATGTCACTGAGGAGGATACCCGGTGGGGCCACACCCTTGATGTAGAACGCTGCCATAGCCACCGGCGGGCTCAGGAAGGCCGTCTGGAGATTGACCGCCACCAGGATGCCCAGCCAGACGGGATCGATCCCATACTTCGCGATCAGAGGCATAAAAATGGGGATGGTAATGACCAACACGGCGATTCCCTCGAGAAAACACCCTAGGAACAAAAGAATCCCAATGATAATGAGGAGTAGCACCTGGGGACTCGAGCTAAACGCGGTGAGGCCGGTAATGACCGCATCTGGAATTCGTTGATGGATCAGTAGCCAGCCAAAGAATCCCGCCGCCGAAATGATGAACAGAACCCTTACCGTGTGGAGAGTCGTTTCCCAGAGAATTCGGGGAAGATCCCGAAGCCGGATTTCCCGGTACACCACGAGACCAAGAAACAGGGCGTACACGCAGGCGATCACGGCAGCTTCGGTAGGGGTGAACAATCCGAACAAGATACCCCCGATGATGATCACAGGAGTGAGGAGAGGTAGGAAGGCGCCCTGAAAACTCGTCCAGATTTCCTTAAGGGTAGCTCGGGTTCCCTTGGGATAGTTCCGTATCCGTGCGAGGATCGCCACGGCGATCATCATCGCAATGGTCATCATGATTCCCGGAATGAAGCCGGCCAGGAAGAGTTTCCCAACTGAAGTGTTCGTGATACTTCCATAGATGACAAAGGGAATACTGGGGGGAACCACAGGGCCGATGGTGGAAGACGCGGCCGTGATGGCTGCAGAAAACTTTCGATCGTACCCCGCATCATCCATCGCTTTGATTTCGATCAGTCCGAGCCCTGCCGCGTCGGCTACGGCAGAGCCGGACATTCCCGAAAAGATAAGACTGGCCAGAATATTCACATGCCCCAATCCACCTTTCACGTGCCCGATCAGAGCGTTGGCGAACTGAAAGATCCGGTTGGTAATACCCCCCGTGTTCATCAGATTTCCAGCCAGGATGAAGAAGGGGATGGCCAGGAGGGTGAACCCTGTAGTGGCATAGTACATTCGTTGAGCGATCATGGTAAGAATACTGGCTTCGCCTAGGAGAACAAAGGTGCCAATGGCGGTTATTCCCATCGCAACGGCCACGGGAACACCAAGAAGCATCAATCCGATTAGCGCGATGAAAATTCCAATGGTTACCATCCCAGCCCCCTTTTAAACCGATCAGATTAAAGCCTACGCGGAATCAATTCTTTTCCACCATCTTCAAGAACGTATCCACGTACTCTTTCCCTGCATACTGAGCGATCTTGTCATACGCAGGTTGCATGGCAGCCTTAAAGGGAGCGAGGTTCGGAGTAGTTACCACCATGCCGAGTTGCTTCAGCTTCTCGATAAGACCGGTTTCCTCTTCCTGGAGGGTCTTGCGCATGAAGTCTCCCGCCTTCTTGCTTTCCTCCATCACGATCTTCTGTTGCTCGGGAGTGAGCTTCTCCCAGGTCTTCTTACTCATCACGTGGACCATCGAGTTGTACACATGCCGGGTTAAGGCCAGGTACTTCTGGACTTCGTAGATTTTATTGGAGTAGATGACAGCGAGTGGGTTCTCTTGTCCATCCACCACGTTCTGCTTCAAGGCCATGTAGAGCTCTGCAAAGGAGATCTTGGTAACCACGGCGCCTAACGCTTCCATGGCCGACTGCAGTTGAATTTCCGGTGGAGTGCGGATCTTCAACCCCTTCACGTCCTCCGGGCTATTGATGGGTCGTACGTTGTTGGTAAGGTTCCGGAATCCCCATTCCCAGTTGGAAAGAAACACCAACCCCTGCTTATCCAACTCCGGGGCGGCCCAATCCTTAAACTCCCCATCCAGAACTTTATACGCATGGGCATAGTCCCGGAACACGAAGGGTAGCATAACGGTGGCGAACTTCTTCGTGTACTTATCCAATGCCCCCTGGGTGGGAAGACTCATATCGATGGCACCGAGGATGTTCTGTTCCAGCATCTGGGGTGGATCCCCAAGCTGGTTGTTGGGGTATACAGCGATCTTGATCAATCCATTGGTTCGCTTCTCCACAGCTTCAGCGAACATCTTTGCCGCTCTGTCCCCGGGGTGTCCATCCGCCGCATAATGGCCAAACTTCATCTGGATCGGTTTTGCCGCCGATTCCTTTGCTCCCGCAGCGTATAGGGTTACACTGAACGCGAGGAGCAATACCAGAGCACACAGTACCGTTCGTTTCATCCGATGCCTCCTTGATCCTTGTTTTCTAGGTTCGCAGTCCGACGAAAGGAAGTCTCCAACGGAGACAACTCCTCTAAGGGCGAGCCAGCCCTTAACGAGCCAGCCATCCCCCGTCCACTGCGATGGCATACCCATGCACATAGTTGGAAGCAGCCGAAGCGAGGAACACGGCCGCCCCCTTTAAATCCTCCGGTTTCCCCCAGCGGCCCGCAGGGATACGACTTAAGATTTCCGCATTCCGCTTTTCGTCTTGCCGAAGGGCCAACGTGTTGTTTGTTTCCATATACCCGGGCGCGATGGCGTTCACGTTGATCCCGTACTTGGCCCATTCATTGGCTAGAAGGCGAGTAATCCCTAGCACTCCACTCTTACTTGCAGTGTAGGCCGCGATGCGGATCCCCCCCTGAAAGGAAAGCATCGAAGCGATGTTGATGATCTTTCCTCCCTTCCCCTGTTTCAGAAATTGCCTAGCCACCGCTTGGGAAAGGAAGAATAGGACTTTCAGGTTGGTGTTCATCACCGCATCCCAATCTTCTTCCGTATAGTCCAACGCGTCGTTACGGCGAATGATTCCCGCGTTATTCACTAAGATGTTAATTCGCCCAAACGCATCGAGGGCAGCCTCAGTAATTCTCTTAGGGGCACCCGGCTCCAGCAGGTCGATCTTGATCAGGTGGAACTTCCTTCCCAAAGCCTCGATCGCTTCCTTCGTTTCGTTCGCGTCCCTCCTAGCCACGCCCGCAATATCGGCCCCTGCTTCGGCTAGTCCGATCGCGATCGCTTGTCCCAGTCCCGTATTGCAGCCCGTTACGATGGCTACTTTGCCATCCAGTTTGAAAGCCTCTAACACCATGGCAACCTCCTCTACCGGAGAACACTCATGGGAACTGCATCCATATCAGTAAAGGTTTGGTTCTCCCCCACCATTCCCCATACAAAGGAATAGTTCCGAGTGCCTATCCCGGAATGGATAGACCAGCTTGGGGAAATCACCGCTTCTTCGTTTCGAACCACTAGATGCCGTGTCTCCGTGGGAGCCCCCATCAGGTGGAATACCACCGCGTCCGGGTGAACATCGAAGTACAGGTACACTTCCATCCGTCGTTCATGGGTGTGGGTAGGCATCGTGTTCCAAACGGAACCGGGTTCAAGGCGAGTGAATCCCATCACCAACGAGCAGGTAGTTAGTACATCCGGATGGATCACCTGATAGATCGTCCGTTTATTCGACTCTTCCATGGATCCCAAGGGAACCTTCTTCGCTTCCTGGATCGTAATCCTCCTAGTAGGAAGGGAAGTATGAGCCACCCCGCTGAGAAAGTAAAACTTTGCTGGTTTCTTCGTATCCGCGCTCTTGAATTTGATCTCTTTACTGCCCTTGCCTACATAGAGAGCGTCTAGATAGTCCAAGGGATACGAGCTACCATCCACCATTACTTCTCCTGGGTTCCCTATGTTGAGGACACCCATTTCCCGACGTTCCAAGAGGTACTCTGATCCGAGGGTCTTTTTATCCGCTTCCAACCGTATCTCAGAAATAGGCACTGCTCCTCCGACGATGATTCGATCGATGTGGGAATAGACCCACTTCAGTTTGCCAGGAATGAACAAGCCTTGGATGAGAAACTCCCGCCTCAGTCCTTCCGTATCGAGGGTTTTGCCATGGTCCGGATGGATCCCATGCCGGATCTCGAATGCTACATCTTTTAACATCCCTATTCCTCCAATAATCCCTGTTTCCTCATTAGTTCCACGTGACTCTCACGGGGAGGAGCAAAGATATCGATCCCTTTGAACCCCGTCTTCGTAAATCCCCCATGCTCCACATTGGCTGGATGCACCACCACATCCCCCGCTTCCACATGGTAGGTCTTCCCGTCGATCACATGCTCCTCCGAACCTTCTAGGATAATGAGAATCTGTTCCGATTCGTGCCGGTGTAGAGGGAACTCTGTCCCTGGTGGGTTTTCGATGAAGCTTACCAACAGATTGTCCCCTAAGACGAACCGAGTCTTCGAGGCTTCCGTGAGCATCGTAATAGGAAGATTAGAAATCTTGTATACATACCGTTTATCTTTCATTTTCGCCATGTCTTTTACCTCATATAGTTTCGTATTACAAAACACTATTTCATACAATGATTCTATTATGATAACCGATGAATTGTCAATACAAGACAATTCCCCTTTTTTTTAAAAAAAATTTGACAAAGCCATCATCCTGAGTTAAAGTTTCGTATTAGAATATATGGTTTCATAATACGAAATTTTAAGGGTAGAGGAGGTTCATGTATGAAGAAATGGATCGGTTTGTTAGGCGTTTTTCTGTTTGGAACTACACTGCTTCTAGCCAGCGGGGTGAAAGAGTTCCAACCTCTGAAGCACGACTATGTGGAAATTAAACGGGAGAACTATGTAAAAACAATCGATGGGAAAGATGTGGACTTGTACACGATACGAAACACCAAGGGAACTTTAATCGCGAAAATCACGAATTATGGAGCAAAAATCGAACAACTACTAGTGCCTGACAGGAATGGGTTCTTGGGGGATGTCGTGCAAGGGTACGAAAGTATAGACAAAGCAGTGATAGGACAACCTTCCATGGGAGCTTTCATTGGACGCTACGCGAACCGCATCGGAAAAGCCAAATTCACGCTGGATGGGAAAGAGTACCAACTAGCGAAAAACAACGGTGAAAACTGCCTCCATGGGGGTCAGAAAGGATCCCGTTTCTGCGTCTTCGATGCCAGGCAACTGGACGATTCCTCTGTGGAGATGTTCTACACATTCCAAGATGGAGAAGAAAACTTCCCAGGGAAACTTGCACTCCGAGTTTTATACACGGTAACTGATCAGGATGAATTAGTTGTAGATTATCAATCCTACGCTGTAGATAAAAATACAGTAGCCAGTTTTACGACTCATAGCTTCTTCAATCTTTCTGGCAATCTAGGAAGTTCCATATTGGATCATGTAATAAAAGTGAATGCCGACTATTTCCTTCCCATCGATTCAAACCTGATTCCCACTGGTGAAGCTCGAAACGTCACCAACACGGTGATGGATTTTCGCGTGCCCACCACGTTTGGCGCACGGATACAGAGCGATTATGATCAACTAAAACTTGCCAATGGGTATGATCACCATTATGTGCTGAACAAAAAGAATCCGAACGGATTCGAATTCGCTGCTAGCGCTTGGGAGCCCAAGTCGGGAAGATACATGGAAGTCTGGACCACCGAGCCCGGAATGCAACTCCATACAGGGAACAACCTCGCAGGACAAGAGCCTAGGGACGTTGGAAAAGGAGCAAAATTCGTTTTCCGCTCTGGTTTCAACATGGAGCCTTCCCGGTTCCCCGATAGCCCCAATAAACCTCACTTTCCCACCACTGTCGTTAAGGCGGGTGAATGGTATACAGGAAAGACGGTTTACCGATTCTCTGTAAAATAACGAATCAAACTATCTTCCTGCCCTGAACTTTCCAGGGTGGGAAGAACTCGCTATTACCCTTTGATGACTACCTGAATCTTTCCTTCGAGTAATCGACGAAACTCTTCCGCGTCCTTACCGCTTCCCACGATGGAACCATAGTGCATCGGTACAGCGATGGTAGGTTTGATGTCGTGCAGAGCTGCTTCGGCTGCTTCCCGAGCTGTCATGACATACATACCTGAAACGGGTAAAAGAGCAATGTCAATTTTCCCTAGATTCTTCATCTCGGGAATCCGGTCAGTATCCCCCGCTAGGTAGATGCGCGTCCCCTGGATCGTGATCACATACCCCACCCATCCATTCTTCTTCGGATGGAAGGTCTTGTTCACGTTGTAGGCAGGGACAACTTCTATCTTCACCTCTCCTAGGGAAAAAGAGTCCCCTAGTTTCACTGTCCGCACTTTTCCTCCCAGTTTCGACGCACAATCGGCCGGCGCTACCACCGTGGTATCCTTAGTGAGTAACTTTTGCACGTCTTCGGGAGAGCAATGATCATAATGTTCATGGGTAATGAGGATGATATTTGCCGCATCCTTCCTTTTAATCTGGTACGGATCCGTATAGATCACCACTTCCCCTTCAATCTTGAAGGTGTCGTGTCCCAACCAATGGATCTTCTCGATCATTTACGCCTCCTTCAGCATGGGATCTTTCTCTATGATACACCTTCTCCACCCTAGGTCAACCAGGCGCTCCATACACGGGACAAAAAGAGTACCAGCCAATTGCGAATCCTATAAAAAAACCCGGCCTAAAAAGGACCGGGTTTCTCATGACATGTATCAGTCGGTACTTATCATCGCATGTATAGACCACCGTTCACGTCGATGGTTTCTCCGGTGATGAAGTCGTTTTCGATGAGGAACTTGATGGCTGAAGCAATATGGTAGGCCTGTCCATTCTTCTTCAAGGGAGTATTTTCCCTCCAGGATTGTAGCATCTGGGGATT